>RFGL01000172.1 GCA_003697015.1 Acidobacteriota bacterium
GCCCTGGCCGGGGGCGGGCCGTACGCCCTGGGCTGGGCCCGCCGGCGCCTGCGCGGCAGCGCCGGCCGTGCTCTGCCGCCGGCGGCCTTCGGCCACACCGGCTTTACCGGCGGCAGCCTGTGGCTCGACCCGCAGCGCCGCCGGGTCTACCTCCTGCTGGCGCACCGCCGGCAGGCACGGCGCGACTTCAATCCCCACCGCCGCGCCTTCCATCGCTTGGCGGCGGCGGCTCAGTCCTCGCTCACCGGCAGGTCGGGGTCGGCGGCGGTGCCGCGGATGCGGCGGCGGTAACAGCCCAGGCAGTGGTAGAGCAGGCGGGCGGCGACGAAGTCGCTCGCCGGCTGGCCGGGGATCGGCGCCAGCTCCACCAGGTCCATCGCCACCACCTCCTTGGCCGTGAAGAGACGCTCGAGCAGGGCCAGGGTCGGATGCCAGCTGCCGCCGCCGGGCTCCGGCGTGCCGGTGGCGGGCAGGAGCGACGGATCGAAGTAGTCGACGTCGAAGGTCAGGTAGACCCGCGGCGGCAAGGCCTCGAGCAGGGCGTCGAAACGGCTGGCGGCATCCGCCAGCTGGTGGCCCCAGATCACCGGCAGCCGGCGCCGGCGGATCAGCTCGGCTTCGGCCCGCGACAGGGAGCGCAGGCCGACGGCGGCGGTGGGCAGGCCGAGGTCGAGCACCCGTCGCATGATGCAGGCGTGGCTGAACGGCGTGCCGTCGTAGGTCTGGCGCAGGTCGGCGTGGGCGTCGAATTGCACCACCCCGAGGTCGCCGAACAGGCTCTGGGCGGCGCGCAGCGGGCCGAGGGTCAGGCTGTGCTCGCCGCCGACCGTGACCAGCAGCCGGCGGCGCTCGAGGGGACCGCGGGCGGCGGCCTCGATCTCGTCGAGGGCCGCGGCCATGTCGTCGCTCGCCGGCACCAGGGGGGCGAGGGTGCTGATGCCCATGGCGCAGGGATAGCCGTCGAAATGCGGGTCGAAGAGCTCGACCTGGGTCGACGCCTGGAGCAGAGCGCGCGGCCCGTGCACCGTGCCCTTGCGGTAGGAGGTGGTGCGCTCGAAGGGGACCGGCAGGATGCTGGCGGCGGCGGTGGCGTCGTCGGCCAGCGCTCCCTCGAGGCCGAGGAAGTTGACGTCGGTCGGGGCGCTCATGGGCGGAGGCTAGCAGCCGGCGGGAGTTTTTTTGCCCCGCTTCGAGCCCGCGGCGAAGATTTTTTCCCGCCGTCCGTCTGGTTGGTCTTGAGACGTGGCGCGATGGGCGCCGCGCGATCGCCGACCGACGACCGGGAGAACGACGATGATGGGAATGACCGCTCTCAAACGACTGCCCGCCGAGCAACGACCGCGCGAGCGCCTGCTGCGCTCCGGCGGCGCCGCCCTTTCCGACGCCGAACTCCTCGCCGTGCTGCTGCGCACCGGCCGGCCGGGGCTGAGCGCGGTCGAGCTGGCGAACGAGCTGCTGGCCTCCTGCGGCGGCCTCACCGGCCTGCTCGACGCCCGCGGCGAGCGCCTGCGCCGGCGCGGCCTGGGCCAGGCCAAGGCGGCGGCGGTGCTGGCCGCGGTCGAGCTCGGCCGCCGCCTGGCCCGGGCGCAGCTGCCCGAGCGCCAGCTGCTCGACCAGCCCGCCGCCCTGGCGCGCTACCTCGCCCTGCGCTACGACGTGCGCGATCAGGAGGTGATGGGCGCGCTCTACCTCGACGTGCGCAACAGCTTGATCGGCGAGCGCGACCTCTACCGCGGCACCTTGAGCCGCACCGCGGTCGAGCCCCGGGCGATCCTCAAAGAGGGGCTGTTGCGCGGCGCCTCGGGCTTCGTCCTCTTCCACACCCACCCCAGCGGCGATCCGACGCCGAGCGCCGAGGACCTGGCGTTCACCCGCCGCATGGCCGAAGCGGGGAAGATCGTCGGCGTGCCGCTGCTCGACCATCTGATCCTCGGCGGCGGCGGGCGCTTCGTGTCGCTCAACCGCCGCGGCGGCTGGTAGCCGCGGCGTGGTAGCTTTGGAAGGCCATGGGGCAGGGTAGGGGCATCGCCGAGGGACGGCTGGAGCTCGGTCTCGCCGATCGTGCCGGCTTGCGTTGGGCGGTGGCCGACGTCGCCGGTCCGCTGGAGGAGGCGCGCCTCCGCCTCGGCTTGGCGCCGATCGCGGCGGTGGCCCTGGGGCGGGTGCTGGCGGCGGCGGCGCTGCTCCTGCGGTTCACCTTCCGCGACGTCGGGCGGTTGCAGGTCGAGGCGGCGGGGGACGGCCCCCTGGGCCGGGTGTTGGGGGAGATCGACCGCGACGGCAACCTGCGCGGCCTGGTCGGCGAGCCCCACGTGGCGACGCCGGCGGACGGCCGGCTGAAGATCGGCTGGGCGGTGGGGAAGGGGGTGTTGCGGGTGAGGCGCGAGCGCGCCGGCCGGTCCTACGTCAGCCAGGTGGCGCTCACCACCGGCGAGATCGGCACCGACCTGGCGCACTACCTGGAACAGAGCGAGCAGATCCGCTCGGCGGTGATGGTCGGCGTGCTGCCGCGTCCCGACGGCATCGCCGCCGCCGGCGGACTGCTGGTCGAAGCCCTGCCCGGTACCGAGGAAGCGGTGCTCGCCCGCCTGGAGCAGAACATCGTGCGCCTCGGCGGCGAGGTCAGCCCGGCCCTCGCCGGCGGCGGCGTCGAGGCGCTGAAGGACGTCGTCCTGGCGGGCTTTCCGCGGCGCTCGGACGAGGTCTATGCCCTGCGCTACCGCTGCCGTTGCAGCGCCGAGAAGCTGCGCCCGCGGCTGGTCGAGATCGCCCGCCAGGACCTCGACGCGCTGACCGACGAGCACGGCCAGTGCGAGGCCATCTGCGCCTTCTGCGGCGCCCGCTACCGCTTCGATCGCGCCGACCTGGCGACGACCAATTGAGCGGCGCCGGGGGGCGCCGGGCGGCGCTGCCGCGGCCTGGTATGATCACCCGCCCGCCGGCGCTGGTGCCGGCCGGCCAGGGAGCACGTCATGAGCCGGTTCTACGTCACCACCCCGATCTACTACGTCAACGGCCCGCCCCACATCGGCCACATCTACACCACCGTCGTGGCGGACGTCATCGCCCGCTACCGCCGGGCGATGGGGGACGAGACCTACTTCCTGACCGGCACCGACGAGCACGGCCAGAACATCGAGCGCACGGCGCGCGAGCGCGGCATGACGCCGCAGGCCTGGGCGGACGAGATCGTCGCCCACTACCCGCCCCTGTGGAGCCGGCTCGGCATCACCCACGACGACTTCATCCGCACCACCGAGCCGCGCCACGCCCAGGGGGTCGAGGCGATGATCGCCCGCATCGAAGCGCGCGGCGACCTCTACGCCGCCGAGCACGAGGGCTACTACTGCGCGTCGTGCGAGGCCTTCTATACCGAGAAGGAACTGCTCCCCGGCGGGCGCTGCCCGAGCCACGAGAAAGAGGTCGAGCTGGCGCGCGAAGAAAACCTTTTTTTTCGCTTGTCGCGCTACCAGCAACAACTGCTCGAATGGTACGACCGCAATCCGCAGGCGGTGCAACCGGAGAGCCGTCTGAACGAGGTGAGATCCTTCGTTGAGGCCGGCCTGCGCGATCTTTCGGTAAGCCGCAAGGGGTTGGCCTGGGGCATCCCCTTCCCCGGGCATCCGGGGCATACGGTCTACGTCTGGCTCGACGCCTTGACCAACTACGTCAGCGCTCTCGGCTTCGGCCGCGGCGACGACGCCGAGGAGCTCTACCGGCGGTTCTGGGTCGAGAGCGACGTACGCCTGCACCTGGTGGGCAAGGACATCCTGCGCTTCCACGCCGTCTACTGGCCGGCCTTTCTGATGTCCGCCGGGCTGCCCCTGCCGACGACCATCTACGCCCACGGCTGGTGGCTGCGCGACGAGCGCAAGATCTCCAAATCGGTGGGCAACGTGGTGCAGCCGGACGAGCTCCTCGAGCGCTTCGGCGCCGACGCCCTGCGCTATTTTCTGCTCCGTGAGATGGTCTTCGGCCAGGACGCGCAATTCTCCGACGAAGGCTTCATCGACCGCTACAACAGCGACCTGGCCAACGACCTCGGCAATACCACCAGCCGCTTGCTGACCCTGTCGCGGCGCGCCTTCGGCGCCACCCCGCCGCGGCGCGGCGGCTCGCCCCTCGCGGCGGTGGCGGAGGAGGCGGTGGCGGGTTACCACCGGGGGATGGCGGGCTACGCCTTCAACCGCGCCCTCGAGTGCCTGTGGAAGCTGCTCGCCGCCAGCAACCAATTCCTGGTCGCCCGCGAGCCGTGGAAGAAGCTCAAGGACGAGGCGGCGAAGGACGACGTCGCCGAGACCCTGTGGCACGCCATGGAGGCGGTACGCATCGTCGCCCAGGCTCTCTTGCCGGTGATGCCGGCGAAGGCGGCGGAGGTGCTCGCCGCTCTCGGCTGCCCGGTGGAGACGACCTTGTCGGATCTCGGCTGGGGGGGGCTGCCCGAGGGGGCGGAGCTGCCCGAGACCGGGCCGATCTTCCCGCGCATCGACAAGAAAGCCTACTTCGGCGACGCCGCGCCCAAGGCCGCCGCCGGGAAGGCCGCCGCGAAGACCGCAGCGAAGACCGAGAAGGAGCCCGAGTTGATCTCGATCGATCAGTTTTTCGCCACCGAGCTCAAGGTGGCGACGGTGCTCGCCGCCGAGGCGATCCCCAAATCGAAGAAGCTGCTCAAGCTGAGCGTCGACGTCGGCGAAGAGGAGCCTCGCACCCTGGTCGCCGGCATCGCCGAGCAGTACGCCGCCGAGGAGCTGACGGGCAAGCAGGTGGTGGTGGTGGCCAACCTGAAGCCCGCCAAGCTGATGGGGGTCGAGTCCAACGGCATGGTGCTCGCCGCCTCCGAGGGCGGCAAACCCGTCCTTCTCCACCCGGCGGCGCCGGTGCCCCCGGGCACCCGGGTGCGCTGATGCTGGTCGACTCCCACTGCCATCTGCAGAGCCTGGATCCGGAGGAGCGGGAGGCGGCGCTCGAGGCGGCGCGGGAGCGTGGGGTCGAGGGCTTCCTGGTGCCGGCGACCAAGCTCGACGAGGCCGACGAGCTGCTCGAGCTGTGCCAGCGTCACGGCGACGTGTGGTGCGCTCTGGGCTGCCATCCCCACGAAGCGGCGACCTGGCGGCGGGGGGATGGGGAGCGCCTCTCCGAGCTGCTGCGCGAGCCGCCGGTGGTGGCGGTGGGGGAGATCGGCCTCGACTTCTACTACGATCACGCCCCGCGCCGGGTGCAGGAGCGGGTGATGCGCGAGCAGTGCGAGGTGGCGATCGACGCCGGATTGCCGGTGGTGGTGCACAACCGCGAGTCGAACGAGGCCATGCTCGAGCTGATCGCCCACCCCGCCCTGGACGGGCTTGCGGCCGACTTCCACTCCTTCGCCGGCGGCAAGGAGATGGCCGCGGCGCTGATCGCCCGCGACGTCTACTTCGGCATGTCGGGGATGATAACCTTCCGCGCCGCCGACAACGTGCGCGAGGTCATCCCCCAGGTGCCGCGCCAGCGCCTGCTGGTGGAGACCGACACCCCCTACCTGGCGCCGGTGCCCTACCGCGGCAAGCCCAATCGCCCGGCCTACGTCGTCGAGGTGGTCGAGCGTCTGGCGGCGGAGCTCGGGATCGAGGTCGAGGAGGCGGTGGCCCTCACCGGGGAGAACTTCTTCCGCCTCTACGCCAAGGCCGGGCCGCGCTGACGGCGCCTGAACCCGGGGCGGCGAATCGACGCAAGGGAGGGGTGACGACGCCCCGGCCGCCGACGCCGGCCACGGCGCCCGCCGCCTCCA
>RFGL01000173.1 GCA_003697015.1 Acidobacteriota bacterium
GCCGTCCCCCGCCCCGCGGCGCGGCTCGGTGATCGATCCCAACGCCCTGAGCCGCTTGCGCCAGCTCGATGGCGACGGCACCTTCCTCGCCCAGGTGATCGAGCTCTACCGCCGCGACGCACCGCGCCAGCTGGCGGCGATCGACGACGCCCTCGCCGCCGGCGACGCCGCCGCCCTGGAACGCGCCGCCCACACCCTGAAGGGCAGCGCCGGAGAGCTCGGCGCCCACCGCGTCCACCGCCTCGCCGACCGCCTCACCGAACGCGCCCGCCGGCGGCAGATCGACGGCAACGCGGAGCTCGTCGCCGAGCTCCACACCGCCCACGCCGAGGCCGACCGCGTCCTCGCCGCCCTCGCCGGCGGTTGAACGCGGCGGTCTCAGCGACGTCGGGTCAGAAGGCGCAGCAGCAGGCCGCGCAGGTAGGTGAGGAGGCTCCTCCGGCGGCCGATGCCGTCGCCGCGGCGGCGGCGCGGCGGCTGGGCGTCGAAGGCGGCGAGCACCGCATCGGTGTCGGCGCCGAGGGGGGGAAGGCGCTCGCCGGCGCGCGGACGGCGGCCGTCGAAGAGGGCGGGGTAGGCCAGACGCGGCAGGCCGTCGGCGCCGTCGCGCAGCAGATCGCGGGCCTTGACCTGGGGATGCCGGCGGGCCTCGGCGGCGGACAAGAGGGGCTCGCCGGGGACGTCGTGCTCGGCCAGCAGCGCCGCCCATTCCTCGCCGCTGCGGCCGGCGATCAGCGCCGAGAGCTCGCGCCGCAGCCGCGGGTCGCGGCTGAGGATGCGGGGGATCCAGTCGCGGCGGCCGACCGCGATGCAGAAGGCGCGCCAGAACTTGGGCTCCAGGGCGGCGAGCGCCAGGTAGCCGCCGTCGCGGGTTCGGTAGAGGCCGTAGCCCAGGAGGGCGCCGGTCAGGGGCAGGGGCTCGCCGATCGCCTTGGGTCCGTCCGCCTCCCCGGCCCAGCCGGTGACGTAGGCGTGGCCGGCGGCGTCGAGCAGCGCCTGATCGATCCAGCACCCCTCGCCGCTGCGCCGGCGGCGGTAGAGGGCGGCGAGCACCGCCGTCGCCGCGCTCCAGGCGCCGGCCACGTCCGCCACCGGCACCGCCGGCATCGCCGGCCGGCTGGCCAGGCTGCCGGCTACCGCCTGGTAGGTCAGGTCGTGGCCGGAACGCTGCGCCCAGGGCCCCTCCTGGCCCCACCCCGACAGGGAGCAGACGACGAGCCGCGGATGGCGGCGGCGCAGATCCTGCGGCGCCAGGCCGAAGCGCGCCAGGGTTCCGGGACGGAAGCTTTCCACCAGCACGTCGGCGCGCTCGAGCAGACGGTCGAGAACCGCCCGCGCCGGCGCTTTCTTCAAGTCGAGCGCGACCGACTCGTGGCCCGCCAGGAGGAGGGTCGCCAGGCCGCTCCGGCCGCCGGCCAGAGGCGGCGCCTGACGCGAGGGATCCCCCGACCGCGGCTCCTCCACTTTCAGCACCCTCGCCCCCAGATCGCCGAGGATGCGGCCGACCAACGGCCCCGGCAGATGGCGGCTGACGTCGACCACCAGGAGACCGGCCAGGGGCCGGGCCGCCGCGTCCTGCTGCTCGTCGTCCACCGCTCGAGGTCCGCTCGCCGTCCCGCGCCCTACTCCCGCTCGACCACCATGGCGACGCCGTTGCCGCCGGCGGCGCAGACGGTGATCAAGGCGAGCTGGAGGTCGCGGCGCTTGAGCTCGTTCAATGCCTGCATGGTGACCCGGGCGCCGGTGGCGCCGAAGGGATGGCCGATGGCGATCGAGCCACCGGCGACGTTGAAGCGTTCGAAGTCGACCTCGCCGAGGGGCTTGGTGCGACCGAGCTCCTGGCGGGCGAACTTCTTCGACGCGAAGGCCTTGAGGTTGGACAGGATCTGCGCCGCGAAGGCTTCGTGCATCTCCACCAGGTCGACGTCCGCCAGGCTCAGGCCGGCGCGATCGAGGGCCAGGGGAGCGGCGTAGGCCGGCCCCTGCAGCAGCTGGGTGGCCGGATCGAGGGCGGCGTAGGCGTAGGCCCGGAGGTAGCCCAGGGGCTCGTAGCCCAGCGCCTTCGCCTTCTTCTCGCTCATCAGGAGCACCGCCGAGGCGCCGTCGGTCAAGGGGCTGGAGTTGCCGGCGGTCAGGGTGCCGAAACTCTTGTCGAAAACCGGTTTGAGCTGGGCCAGAGCTTCCAGGCTGGTCTCGGCGCGAATGCCGGTGTCGCGGCTGATGGCATCCCCGAAGCCGGGGATGGGGAACGTCGGCACGATCTGCTCGGCGAAGCGTCCTTCGGCGGTGGCGGCGGCGGCACGCTGGTGGGAGAGGAGGGCGATCTCATCCTGGGCACGGCGCGAAATGCCGTTCTCCTTGGCCATCTTCTCGCACGACTCGCCCATGGTCTGGCCGGTGGAGTACTCGGCGATCGCCGGCGGCACCGGCACCAGGTCGCGGGGACGGAGCTTGGCCAGGGCCGCCAGCTTGGCGGCGGGGGTCTTGGCGCGGCTGGCATCGACCAGCCGTTGCGAGGCGTTGCGCGAGTAGGTGATCGGCACCGTCGACAGGGACTCCGCGCCGCCGGCCAGCACCACTTCCGCCTGGCCGGCGAGGATGGTCTCGGCGGCGTGGGTGATGGCGCGGTTGGAGGAGGCGCAGGCGAGGTTGACGGTCAGCCCCGGGATCGACCGCGGCAGGCCGGTGCGCAGCACCACCTCACGCCCCAGGTTGGGCGCGTGGAGAGCCGGCACCACGACGCCGAAGATCGACTGATCGATCTCCCGCGGATCGAGCTCCAAGCGCTCGATGAGAGCGGCGGCCGGCACGCTCGCCAGGTCGATCACGTCCATCTGCGCGAAGTAGGTGCCGGCCTTGACGAAGGGCGTGCGGCAGCCGTCGACGATCGCCACCCGCCCGCGGGCGTTCTTCAGCGCCTGTTTGCGAGCCTTCATCACCGCCGGGGCGTGGCCGTCGCCATGGGTCCAGACGCTGTCCGCGCGGCTGGTGATCTCCTCCAACGCCGCCGCCCACGGGGGCGGTGCGGCCGGCGCTTTCTTCGCCGCGCCCGCGGCGGCGCGGCGCTTGCTGGCGGCGGTCTTCTTCGCTCCGCCGCCTTTCTTGCTGGTCGTCATGCGCTTCTCCTCGTCGGGATTCCCACCGCGCCCGCCTCGTCGCGGGCCGGTGCCGTGCTGCGGCCATTCTAGCCGCAGCACGGCAAAAGCGCCATCCGGCGCACTCAGTGCCGGCGGCGGCAGATCACCGCCCCGGACGCCGCCGCCGTCGCCGACCAACCGGGGGCGACGAAGAGGGCGGCATGGGGGTCGAAGACCAGGGCCGGGCCGCGCAGCCGATCGCCGGAATCGAGGGCGGCGCGC
>RFGL01000174.1 GCA_003697015.1 Acidobacteriota bacterium
CCATCGAGCTGGAGGTGTCGAGCAACATGAAGACGTAGGGCTCGCTGCCGCGGTCGCGGAGCAGGTCGCGGTCGTCGGCGAGGGTGACGGTGGCGATGGTGGCGGCGAGGAGCGCGGCCGCCAGGGGGCGCCACGGTGCGACGGACGTGAACGACGTGGACATGGAACTCTTCTCCTCCGGTCTTACGGGCCGGCGTTGCTCCGGAAGCCGCTGTTGGCGCCGGGTTGGGTCGCATCGAGAGCGCTCACCGAGCCGAGATCGTGACGCAGCGGGCTGACGAAGAAGCCCATCGACACCGACGCCTGGCCGAGTTCCTCGATGCCGCTGGCGAAGGCCCAGCGGTCGATGCCGGCGCCGTCGAAAGGCGACGATTTGGCGTCGGGGAAGCCGACCCGCTTGGCGGTCGCACCGAGCAGGACGAAGAAGGACAGGAACTGCTGGGAGTCGAGGTCCTCGCCGCAGTCGGTGAGGGGGGGGCAGCCCTCGGCGAGGGAGATGGCGGCGGTGCTTTCGATGGCGTAGCCGAGCTTGAAGTTGGGCAGCGGGGTGCCGGTATCCGGTTCCTCGAGCAGGGCCAGCCGGGCGTTCTTCCAGTCGTTGGCGACCAGCAGCTGGGCGACCTTGACCCACATGCCGGTCTCGGCGGCGTACTCCTGGCGCTCGATGGTCTTCTCGGTGGCGCCGAGCTGCATCTCGGTCTCGGTGACCACCGACAGGGACATCCCGAGCACGGTCAGCAGCAGGATGACGATGAGAGCGAGGATGAAGGCGCTGCCGCGCTCGGCGCGCGGGGCCTTGCGCTGGTCGTTCATTGCACGTTCCTCAGATCGACGACGGTGGACATGAGCCGCCGCCGGTAGGGGGCCATGCCGGTGTTGTAGTTGAAGGAGACTCCGGCGACGGAGAACGTGCCGCTGCGGTCGCTATCCTCGACGAAGAGCAGCGAGCGGGCTTGATGCCCGCGCTCGGGCCGGCCGGCGTGGACCAGGGTGGTGATGCGGATGAACTGGATCTGCGGCGAGTTGTTGGCGGCGGTGAAGGCCGGCAGCGTGTCCATCGGATGGTTGAACAAGACCTCGTCGTTCTCGGTTCCGTCCTCGAGCACCTGGCCGCGGGCGGGGAGCTGGTTCAGCGGGCTCTGATCGATGCCGGCGGCGACCTGCAGATCGAGCAGGTTGTCGGCGATGTCGATCCGGGGGCCGATCTGGACGTCGGTGCCGGGCCGCACCGACAGCCGCGACAGGACGAAGGTCGGCACCTCCGCCAGGTTGCCGGCCTGGGGCAGCATGCGGGTGGGATCGGCGCGCAGATAGAACCGGAACTCGTCGAGGATGCCGATCGCGCCGATGTGCCGCGGGAACGCCACCCGGCGCGTGCCGTCGATGTCCACCTGATGCCCCCCCGGCACGCCGGGCTGCAGGGTCGAGCCGTTCATCAGATCGGCGTAGGCCAGCGCGTCGGCCTGACCGGTGAGCTCGACCCGCACCTCGATGCAGTCGCCGCCGCAGGCGGCCAGATCGCGGCGGATCTCGGTCGACTGCATCACGCCGTAGGCGCCGGGATTCATCAGGTCACGGGCGATGAGCAGGCGATCGGGCTCGTCCTCCAGGGCGTCGATCAGCGGTTGCAGGTCCTGCTTGATGCCGGCGGGGTTGAAGGGCGAGCGATTGAACGAGTCTTCGATCTTGATCGTCTCGACCTGGGGCCCGGAGCTGCTGAGATCGAAGAGACCGGGGGAGATCAGATCGAGCAGGCTGTCCGAATCTCCGCCGACGTCGTCGCGGGTCTCGAGCTGGGGCGAGATGTAGTAGATCGGCGTCGTGAAGACGCCGCGAACGATCAGGATGTCGCTCCCCGGCACCACCTCGTCCGAGCCCGGGCCGGCGATGCGGGTGCCGAGCGGGACGTTGTTGATCACCTCGATCGCCAGACCGTCGGGAAACTCCCCCGGCGCCGGTACCGACGGCCCGAGGGGCCGGGGGATGTCGCGGGCGGTGATCGGCAGGCCGCCATAGCCGGCGTTGCGCACCAGCTCGAACATCTCCCGCTGGGCGATGCGCTGGGTCTGCTGCATCTCGGCGACGCTGGTCTGTACCCGCGCCACGTCGCTCAGGCTGGTGAAGAGCATCAGGATGGCGATCAACGCTTCGGTCATCACCAGGAGCGCGATCATCAGCTCGATGAGAGAGAAGCCGGCCTCTCGCGACTGCGGCGAGAGCCGGGGGCTCGGCGTCGGCGGACGATTCATCGGCGTCCCCATGTCTCAATAGGCCCGGTAGCGCCGGACGGTGATCTGGCCGCCGGCGCCGGAGGCGAGGGCGTTGAACGAACGCCTGGCGGTGACCGTCGCCCGCAGCTCCTTCAGGTGCTGGAAGCTCAGCGGTGCATCGGCGGGCAGCGGGGAGTCGAAGAGGTATTTGTTGCCCTGCGATACGACGATCGGCTGGCTCGGGTCGACCGGCGGCGGGGCGCCCCCGATGTCGGCGATGCTGAAGTTCTGCACCTCGATCTGCAGGTTCCACGGCCGGCGGGCGGCGAGCGCCAGGCTGGTGTCGGAGGACTCGCTCGGCGGCGCCGGCAACCAGCGTTCGTCACCTTCCTTGGTGGGATCGCCGCGATCGTAGTAGACCTCGAGCACCCGCCGGCTGGTGGCGGTGGGGTCGGCGCCCGGGGACGGATCGGCGACCGAGAGATCGGGATGGTCTTTCGGCTTGCCGAATTGGACGTCGATCAGGGAGCGGGCGTGGTTGAGCGCCCGGGAGGTCATGTCCCCGCGCACGTTGCTGCGCACCGCGTGGATGAAGAGGGGCGCGATCGACACCGCCACCGCCGACACCAGGAGGGCGGCGAACAGCACCTCGAGCAGGGACAGTCCGGCCTGCGCGGGCGGCGTCGCGGTTGAGCGCCCGCTGCCGGATCTCGGTCGGGTGGTCGAATCCATCGGTCTGATCTCCCCCGCAGGCCGTCAGAGCGACGGTACGGTCAGGGTGGTTGCGACTTTGCTCATCTTGCCGGTGACGTTCTCGATGCGGATCTGTCGGGCGACGAGCGTGGTTTCTCCGGAGTAGTAGCCGAAGGTCAGGGTGCCCGGGTTCTCGACCCCCCCGAGACGGGTGAAGACGATCCGTTCGTCGGGGAAGGAGATCTCGCGCAGCAGGATGCCGGCGCCCGGCGGCGGCGAGGTCGGCAGCGCTACCCGGGTGAGCAGGCTCAGCGTCTTGTCGGGCTCGCCGGCGATGCGCGCCACCAGGAAGAAGGGCTGGGCCGGGTTGGCCAGCATGTCGGCCACCGGCCGCTTGGTGGCGGTGGCGTCTTCCAGGATCACCTCGATGCCGATCTGCCGGCGTACCGCCAGGAGCTTCATCCGTTTGAGCATGACGTCCGTCGCGTTGACGGCGCCGTCGAGCCCGGCTCGTGGCAGCCAGGCTTGAAGAGCGATGGCGCCGATCACCGCCGCGATGCCGAGCACCCCGATCACGACCAGCAATTCGACCACCGAGAAGCCGCGGCTGGAATCCGGGGTCCGCGACGAGCGCTTCGCGCGCGACGTTTCGATCATGACGTCTCCTCATAGCAAGGCCCATGCCGCGCCGCCCGCCGCCGGGCTCGAGCTGCCCAATCCCTGCAAAACCAGGAGGTTGCGCGACTCGCGTCCGATCGGGAGCGGCCCTCGTCGCCCCGCCTGTCGTTACCGAAGGTAGCAGATTTGTCACGTCTCCGCTGGCGGCCGCGGCAGCCGGACGACGGCCCGCGTGCCGCCACCGGGCCGGTCGCCGAGGGCGAGCTCGCCGCCGTGGAGCAGGATGATCCGGCGGCTCAGCGCCAGCCCCAAGCCGACGCCCCCCGGCCGGGCGCTGACGAAGGGCTCGAAGAGGCTCGCCGCCACCTCTGCGGGCAGCCCCGGTCCGCGGTCGTCGATGCGCACCTCGCAGGCATCCGGGCGCGGGATCACCGCTGCTTCGAGGGGGCTCTCGACCCCCGCTTGGCGTTGGGCCTGGGCGGCGTTGCGCAACAGGTTCTTGAACGCCCGCTCGAGCAGCTGGGGATCGGCGCGCACCCGCGCCTCGCCCGCAGCGGGGGCCGTCAGGGTCACCGCCATGCCGTCGAGGGCGGGATCGTTGGCGCAACGCGTGAGGAGCCGTTCGAGATCGACGTCCTCGGCCTGGACGCTGCCCGGGCGGGCGAAGCGCAGGAAGTCGTCGAGCACCCGCGCCAGATGGTCGCTCTCGCGGCGGATCTCGCCGAGAAACTCGTTCACCGCCCCGCTGTCCGGCTCGCGCTCGATCAGTCCGAGGTAGCCGCGCAGGGTCGCCAGGCTGTTGCGCATCTCATGGGCCACCCCGGCGGCGAGGGCGCCGAGCTGGGCGAGGCTTTCCGCCAGCCGCCGCTGGGCGGCCTGACGCTGGGCTGCGGTGAGGTCGGCGAAGAGCATCAGGTAACCGCGTACGCTGCCGTCGTCACGGCGCAGCGGGTGGGCGGTCAGCCCCAGGGTGCGGCTGCCGTCCCGGGTGTCGATCGCCAGCTCCTGGCGCTTCACCACCCGCTCCCCTTCGACCACCTCCGCCAGCAGGGCGGCGAGCTGCGGGTGGGGGCGAAGGACCTCGGCCAGGGTCCGGGCGCCGGCCTCGGGGACGTCGACCGCCAGCAGTTTCGCCCCCACCTCGTTCAGGGCCAGCACCGCCCCCTCGCGGTCGCACAGCAAGACGCCGCTCTCCAGGCTGCGCGCCAGGGCGCGCTCGACCGCCGCCAGGGCCTGGTCGTCCTCGCGCGGCGCGGCGAGGGCGTCGAGGGCGCGGTCGAAGGTCTCGAGCAGCAGGGCGATCTCGTCTTGGTCCTCGTGCCCGTCGCCGGCGGCCGGTCGCTGGCGTGCCTGGCGGGCGCGCGCCACCAGCCGGTCGAAGGGCTCCAGCACCCGCCGCAGGTAGAGCAGCAGGAGGACGGCGACGGCGGCGTCGGCGGCGAGCACCAGGGGCCACAGGACGCGCAGCGCCCGGGCCTTCGCTCGCAGGGCGAGGGCCGGGAGGTCGACCCGCACCCGGGCGATCCGTGGGTGGCCGATGACCGGCGCCGAGCCCGACACCACGTTGGCCGGCGAGGCCGGCGGCAGCAACCAGTCCCAGACGCCGCCGGGCGCCGGCGGCGGGGCTTCGTCACCGGCCGGCTCCCCCGCCACCACCAGCGGCACCCCGCCGTCGTCGAGCAGCACCACCGCCCAGGCCTGCGGCGCCAGACGGCGCAGGGCGTCGGGCCGCGGCAGGCTGGCGGCCGGCAGGGAGGCGGCGGCGGCCGCCGCCAGCCGCATCGCTTCGTCGCCGCGTTCGTCGAGCAGCTGCTCGATGGCGTTGCGGTGGTTGACGAGCACGAAAAGCGACAGCACCACCAGCACCAGGAGGCCGGCGGGCAGGAGGATCAAGGCCTCGGTGCGCGAGCCGATGCGCAGCCTCAGGGAAGTCATCGAAACCCCGGGTCGATGGCGGGCGCGAGGGCGCCGTAGGCGGCCAGCAGCTGCGGCCCGAAGAAGAGGGCGGCGATCGCCGCCGGCGCCATGAAGGCGCCGAAGGGCAGGCGCGACTGCATCCCCAGCCGTCCCAGAAGCAGCCCGGCGAGACCGACCAGGGCGCCGAGGGCGGAGGCGCCGGCGAGGGTGACCACCACCTCCGGCCAGCCGAGCACCGCGCCGACCATGGCGAGCATTTTGACGTCCCCCAGGCCGACCCCGGGCACGCCGCGGAGGAGAAACCACAGCGCCGAGGCGGCCGAGAGCAGCGCCGCGCCGAGCGCAGCGCCGAGGACGGCGGCGCGGAAGCCGCTCCACGCCAACCAGGGCGACAAGGCCAGCCCCAGCACCAGGCCGGGGAGGGTGATGCGGTCGGGCAGCCGGTGGTGCTCGAGGTCGATCGCCGCCAGCACGATCATCGCGGCGCAGAAGGCGGCGGCGACCGCCGCCTCGAGGCTGGCGCCGAAGGCCGCGAAGCTGGCGGCGAAGGCGCCGCCGCTCAGCGCCTCGACCAGGGGGTAGCGCCAGTGGATTGGGGCGTGGCAGGAGCGGCAGCGGCCGCCGAGGATGAGGTAGCCGGCGAGGGGCACGTTGTGCCACGGCCGGATGCGCGCCCGGCAGTGGGGGCAGCGGGAGGCGGGCAGGACGGTGGAGATGCCCCGCGGCAGGCGGTAGATCAGCACGTTGAGGTAGCTGCCGACCAGCAGCCCGAGGAGCGTCGCGTAGAGCAGCAGGAAGCCGTGGGCGGTCACGCCGCCATTCTATGGTGCCGCCGCCGGTGCAGGGGCGCTACGCCCGAATGCAAAAGGGGCACCGGTCGCCCGATGCCCCTTCGCTGTCGC
>RFGL01000175.1 GCA_003697015.1 Acidobacteriota bacterium
CCGCTGCCCCCTGCGGCCCCCGGCCGCCGGCGGGTCCTGCGCCGCCGGCGGGTGCCCCGCCAGCTGCGACGGGGGATCTATCTGCTGCCCAGCCTCTTCACCCTGGGCAACATCTTCCTCGGATTCTGGGCCGTGGTGCTCGGCCTGCGCGGGGCGTTCCAGAGCGCCGCCCTGATGATCTTCGCCGCCGGCATCCTCGATGCCCTCGACGGTCGCATCGCCCGCCTCACCCACACCGAGAGCGATTTCGGCCGCGAGTTCGACTCCCTGGCGGACGTCTTGACCTTCGGCAGCGCCCCGGCGCTCGTCGCCTACCTGTGGGGGCTCCAGGACTTCGGCCGCATCGGCTGGCTGGTGCCGCTCTTCTTCCTGGTCTGCACCGCCACCCGTCTGGCGCGATTCAACGTCCAGGCGCGCAACGTCGACAGCCGCTGGTTCGTCGGCCTGCCGTCGCCGGCGGCGGCAGGCGCCATCGCCTCCCTGCTCTTCCTGGCCCCGGCCCAGGGCGAGGTGCCGCCGTGGCAGAGCGCCACCATGCTGCTGGCCCTGGCGGCGGTGGGCTCGCTGATGATCTCGACCTTCCGCTACCCCAGCTTCAAGCGCATCGACCTCAAAGAACGGCGCAGCTACCGCCTGCTCCTGCCCCTCACCGCCCTGCTGCTGGTGGTGGCCTACCATCCGCCGGCCTTCTTCCTGTCGGTGGCGGTGACCTACACCTGCTACGGTCCGATCGCCTGGCTCGCCGGCCGCCGTGGCCGGCTCGAGGCCGGCGGCCCGGAGGCGGTGGAGGCGGAGGCGAGGAGCGCGCGATGAACAGGCTGGCCCTGGTCCATGCCGGCGACCTGGTGGCCCGTGAGCTGCGCGAGCAGCTAGGGCGGCGGCGCGAGCTGTGGAGCGACCTCAGGCTGTTCACCACCGACGAGGACGAGGCCGGCACCCTCACCGAGCTGGCGGGAGCCGCCAGCCTGGTTCAACGCCTCGAGACGGACAGTCTGGAAGGGGTCGACGTGGTCTTCTTCGGCGGGCCGATGAGCCGCAACCGGCCGCTGCTCGAGGGGCTGGCCCCGGGCACCGCCGCGGTGGTGCTGTCCCCCGACGCCGAGCCCGAGGACGGCGAGCCGATCGTCGCCGGCGTCAACCTCGGCCGCGCCCGCCGCGACGTCCCCCTGCTCAGCCCCCACCCCGCCGTCGTCGCCCTCGCCCACCTGCTCCATCCGCTGCTCGCCTACCAGCCGCGCCAGGCCAGCGCCACCCTGCTGGAGCCGGCGTCGGCGCTCGGCGCCGCGGCCCTCGACGAAGTGCTGGAACAGAGCCGCGCCATCCTCGCCTTCGACGGCGAGGTGCCGCGCGAGGTCTACGGCGCCCAGCAGGCCTTCAACGTGCTGCCCAACCCGACGGCGCCGAGCTGGAGCATCGCCCGCCATCTGCGGCGGGTGCTGGAGAGCGAGCTGCCGGTCGCGGTGCAGGCCCTGCGTGCCGGGGTCTTCCACAGCTACGGCATCAGCCTGCACCTCGCCTTCGACGACGATCCGGGGCTCGGCGGCCTGCGCGCCGCCCTCGACGAGCAGCCGCAGATCGAGCTGGTCGAGCGGCCGGAGGTGCTCGGGCCGATCGACGCCGCAGCGCGCGACGAGCTCCTGGTCGGCACGGTCGAGGAAGCGGCGGACGGCGGCTACTGGCTGTGGGCGGTGATGGACAATCTGACCTGCGGCGGCGCCGCCAATGCCGTCCGCATCCTCGAAGCGATCAGCCGCCAGTCGGTCCACTGAGCCGCCGGCGGGCCGCCGGCGGGCCGCGGCGCCTCAGCCCTCGGCGGCGGCGTCCACCCCGTGGCGGGCGAGGTAGTCCTCGACGTAGAGCAGATTGTCCCCCGCGCGCTCGACGATGCCGAGCAGGGTCGACATGGTGCTGACTTCCTCCAGCTGCTCGGTGACGAACCAGTCGAGGAAGCGCAGGGCGATGTGGTTGCGCTCCTTCTGGCACAGCTCCACCAGGTCGTAGATCTGCTGCGTCACCTCCTCCTCCCATTTCAACGACAGGGCGACCGCCGCCCGGGCCGAGTCGAAGTCGGAGGTCGGTGCCGGCACCGCCGGCAGCACCACCCGGGCGCCGGCATCGAGTAGAAAGCGGACGAATTTCATCGCGTGCGCGCGCTCCTCGTCGGCCTGGCGGAAGAAGAATTTGGCCAGCTCACCGAGGTCCTCGTGGTCGAAGTAGGCGGCGATGGCGATGTACTGATGGGAAGCTCCGAGCTCGTGTCCGATCTGCTCGCAAAAGGCGTCGACGATGTTCTGGCTGACCAACATCCGAAACGTCTCCTCCACCGCCTGCGGCGGTGCGGTCGGTAAGCGTGAAGAAACGGCGGCGGCTCGCGGGCGCACCCGCCGCGGCGATTCTATGCCATGGCAGCGGTGCGCGCCATCGGCGCCGCGCCGCCGCCGGAGCTCATCCCGGCGCCTCGCCTGGGATCGCCGCCGCCCACGCCGCCGCCGCCGGCAGGCGCAACCGGCGCACCCCGAGATCGCGCCAGGGGTCGCCGCCGCCCGCGCCGGCGCCGA
>RFGL01000176.1 GCA_003697015.1 Acidobacteriota bacterium
AAGCGCACCGGCTCGCGGTAGCCGAGGAGGCGGTTCTTGAGCGGGCGCAGATGCCAGCGCCAGCCGTAGAACGGCCGCCACAGCCGCCAGTCGAGGCCCAGCTCGCGGCCGAGCTCGGCCAGGCGTTCGCGGGTCAGGAAGGCTTCGTTGGCGGCGCCGGGATCGCCGAAACGGGCGCGGAAGTCCGCCGAGCGTTCGCGCACCATGGCCTCGCCGCTCGCCCGCCGGCGGTAGAAGGGGGTATCGACGATCGCCAGCTCGCCGTCCGGCGCCAGCACCCGCAGGGCTTCCGCCAGGGTGGTGCGGTAGTCGCGGGCGTAGTGCAGGGCCCCGTTGTAGATCACCAGGTCGAAGCCGCCGCCGACCCAGGGCAGCCGGTCGAAGGACGCCTGCACCGCGGCGAAGGGAGGCGGCGTGCCGTAGTGCACCCAGGCGCCCAGGCCGTCGCGGCGGTCGTCGTCGAGGTCGACCGCCGCCACCGTATGCCCGCGCCGGGCCAGGCGGTGGGCGAGCCAGCCGTTGCCGGCACCGAGGTCGAGGACGCGGAGCGCGCCACCCCCTTCCCGCGGCGCGACGGCGCGGCGTACCAGGGCGCGGTAGCTCACCGCCCGCACCCGCCAGATCGCCGCGTGCGGATCGTCCGGCGGCACCGACGGGAGGGCGCGGTAGTAGGACGCCGTCTCGCCCCCCCACCCCTCGGCCCGCCGCACCGCCCGGTAGTGGGCGAGAAAGGGGGCGCTGGCCTCGTTCTGGGCCGGCGTCAGGAAGCGCCAGATGCCGCCCTGGCGCGGGAAGTGCCGGCCGTCCTGCGGGCAGCGGCGCAGGTCCTCCGCCGGTGCGGTGAGGGCGGTACCGCAGGCCGGGCAGGCGAAGGGCGGCAGCTCAGCCATCCCCGAAGTAGGCCTGGATGCGGCGCAGGGTGGCGTCGTCGACGTCGACCCCTTCCTCTTCCAGCCACTCGCCGGCCGGCGGCTGGTCGCTGTAGAGTCGCTCCTCGGTCAGCGTCTCGAGGTCGATCTCGGCCAGGAAGGCGGAGAGCTCGGCCACGCGTTCGCGGTATCCGCCGCGGCCGGAGAGGACTTCCGGCTTGAGCAGGTAGAGCCGGCGCTGGGCGCGGGTGACGGCGACGTAGAACAGGCGCCGCTCCTCCTCGTAGGCCTCGGCGTCGCCGAAGCTGGGGAAGCTCGGGAAGTAGCCGTTGACCAGGTTGAGGACGAAGACCACCCGCCACTCCAGGCCCTTGGCCGAATGCACCGTCGACAGGGTCAGGTGCTCGTCTTCCGGATCGTGCTCGCGGCTCGGGCGGGTGAAGTCCGGCGGGTCGATCGCCAGGTCGCTCAGGAAGGCGTCGAGGGCGTCGTAGCGCTCGGCGATGACCTCCAGGGTGCCCAGGTCGCGCTGCCGCCGCGCCGCGTCGTCGTAGCGCTGCGGCAACAGGGTCTGGTAGTAGCGCACGGCGTGCTCGAGCTGCCCGGCGAGCCCCAGGTCGGGGCGCGAGATGGCGTCGAGAACCTCCTTGAGCCGCGCCAGGTCGCGGCCGTAGGGCCGCCGCCGCAGGTGAGGCCGGGCCAGCACCGCGAGGTCGCCGCCGGCGTCGATCACCTCCGCCGCCAGGCGCTGGGCGGTGGTCGGGCCGATGCCGTCGTAGAGCTGCAGGAAGCGGTGCCAGGCGGCGGCGTCGGTGGGGTTCTGGCCCAGCTTGAGGAGGGCGCAGAGGTCTTTGACGTGCGCCGCCTCGACGAATCTGAGGCCGCCGTACTTGCGGAACGGCACGTTGCGGCGACCGAGCTCGATCTCGAGGGCGTTGGTATGCCAGGCGGCGCGTACCAGGACCGCCATCTCCGCCAGGGGCACCCCCTCCTCGCGCAGCTCCAGCACCCGCTCGGCGACGAATCGCGCCTGGCCGTGCTCGTCGTCGGTGCGCACCAGGAGCGGTTTGTCGTCCCCCGGCAGCTCGCTGTACAGGCGTTTGCCGAAGCTCTGGCGGGCGCGCGCCAGGACGGCGTTGCCGAGGTCGAGGATCGGCTGGATGCTGCGGTAGTTCTGCTCCAGCAGGGTGGTCCGGGCGTCGGGGAAGACCTTGGGAAAATCGATGATGTTGGCGAAGCTGGCGCCGCGGAAACCGTAGATCGACTGCGCCTCGTCCCCCACCACCATCAGATTGCCGTGGGCGGAGGCGAGGAGGGCGGCGATGTGGGCCTGGAGGCGGTTGGTGTCCTGGTACTCGTCGACCAGGACGTGGCGATACCGGCTGCAGATCTGCCGGCGGGCACCGGCGTGCTCGACCAGGAGATCGCGCAGGTTGACCAGCAGATCGTCGTAATCCATCACGTTCTGCGCCTTCTTGCGCTCGGCGTAGCGCCGGCCCAGGCGCTCGACGTCGGCGAGGTCGTCGGCGAATTGGGGATAGTCCTCCGCCAGCAGGGCGGCGAGATCGCGGCCGGTGTTGACGCTCTTCGAGAACAGCTCGAGCAGGGTGTCCTTGCGCGGGAAACGCCGGCCTCGCCTGGCGAAGCCGCCTTCGCTGCGCAGCAGGCCGACGAGGTCGGCGGCGTCGCCGCGGTCGAGGATGGTGAAGCCGTCGCCGTAGCCCAGGAGCTCACCGTAGCGCCGCAGCACCAGGTAGGCGAAGGCGTGGAAGGTCCCCCCCGCCACCCTCCGGCAGCGCTCGTCGAGCAGCGCCGCCGCCCGCCGCAGCATCTCCTGCGCCGCGCGGCGGGTGAAGGTCAGGAGCAGGATCGACTCCGGCGCCACCCCCTGGCTCACCAGGTAGGCCACCCGGTAGACCAGGGTGCGGGTCTTGCCGCTGCCCGCCCCCGCCACCACCAGGTGAGCGCCGGCGCCGGCGCAGGCGGCGGCGCGCTGCGCGGCGTTCAGATCGCGCTCCAGATCGAGCGTCGCAGACTCCGCCATCACGCCCCGACTCTATCGCGCCCACCGGCGGCATCGATCGCGGGCGTCTTCCCGTCGCCGCCCACTTCGAGTATGCTACGCGCCCCGGAAGCGCTCAGGGGCTGGTGCCTCTCGCGGTCTTCAAAACCGTTGTCTCGTGCCGATTGCGGTTCGAGGGGTGGGTTCGATTCCCATGCGCTTCCGCCATCCGATCCCCCCTATAAGAACAGGGATGACGTTGGCGGCCTCACCGGAATGGCGGCGGCC
The DNA here is from genome assembly GCA_003697015.1 of Acidobacteriota bacterium. Classification (GTDB taxonomy): domain Bacteria; phylum Acidobacteriota; class Thermoanaerobaculia; order Multivoradales; family J023; genus J023. The sequence continues at coordinate 3,160 of RFGL01000176.1, forward strand.
GACGGCGCCGAGACTCCGTACACGGGCGGGATCGGATTGGGGTAGACTACGGCCGATGCGCTACTTCACCTTCGAGATCGTGATCGAGAAGGAGCCCGCCGACGAGGGCTATCTGGCCTACAGCCCGACGCTGCCGGGGTGCTTCAGCAACGGCCGGACCATCGAGGATGCGAAGCGCAGCATGCGCGAAGCCATCCAGCAGCACCTCGAGTCCCTGCTCGAGCACGGCGACCCCGTTCCTCAAAACGAGCAGTTGGTGCACGTCGAGGAGCTCACCCTCGCGGTGCCTGGGTGACCAGGCTCCCTCAGGTCACCGCAAGGCAGCTGATCCGCTTCTTGAGGAAGCAGGGCTTCGTCGAGGACCGACGGTCCGGAAGCCATCTCACTCTGAGACACCCGACGCGACGGATCTCGCTGACCATTCCGGTCCATACGAGCGTCGATCTCGGTCGCGGGCTCGCGGTCCGGCTGTTGAAGGACGCCGGCTTCTCGGTTGACGATTTCCTCAAGCTCCGCTAGACCGGCATCGTGGCCATGGTAGAATCGAGCATCAAGAACCGGCCTCTCGTGCCGATTGCGCTTCGAGGGGTGGGTTCGATTCCCATGCGCTTCCGCCATCCATCATGACGGATACGACGCGCTGCCCCTGGTGTGGGGACGATCCGCTGTACGTCGCGTACCACGACCGCGAGTGGGGGGTGCCGGTGCACGACGACCGCAGGTTGTTCGAGTTCCTGGTCCTGGAGGGGGCGCAGGCCGGCTTGTCGTGGCTGACGATCCTGCGCAAGCGGGAGGGCTACCGCCGCGCCTTCGACGGCTTCGATCCCGAGCGGGTGGCGCGCTACGACGAGGCGCAGGTGGCGCGGTTGCTGGCCGACGAGGGGATCGTGCGCAACCGGCTGAAGATCCGCAGCGCGATCCGCAATGCCCGCGTCTTCCTCGCCATCCAGGAGGAGCACGGCAGCTTCGCCGGCTACATGTGGCGCTTCGTCGACGGCAGGCCGATCCGCAACGCCTGGCGGACCCTGGCCGAGGTGCCGGCTCGCACCCGCCTCTCGGACGCCTTCTCCCAGGATCTCAAACAACGCGGCATGAGCTTCGTCGGCTCGACCATCTGCTACGCCCACATGCAGGCGGTGGGGATGGTCAATGACCACCTGGTCGACTGCTTCCGCCATCGCCAGCTGTGAGCGGGCCGCACCCACGCCCGCGATCGCCCGCAGCGGCCGGGGCACGGCGGCGGCAGGCCGGCACGGCGGCGCGATCCGGCGGCGAGCGCGGCCTGCCCGTTCGTTCGCCTGACCACGGAAAAAGGAGACCATGAGCTACAAGAGCCTCGATACCCAGCTGGTCCACGCCGGCTACGACCGGCCGCGCATCGGCGGCGCGGTGGTGACCCCCGTCTTCCGCTCGGCGACCTTCGACTTCCGCGGCAGCGACGAGGGCGAGACCCTGCGCTACATCCGCTACAACAACACCCCCAACCACGACGCCCTGCACCGCAAGCTGGCGACCCTCGAGCGGGGGGAGGCGGCGGTGGTGACGGCCTCCGGCATGGCGGCGATCTCGACCGCCCTCCTCGCTCTCCTCGACCGCGGCGATCACCTGCTGATCCAGGACACCCTCTACGGCGGCACCGCCGCCCTGGTGGCCCAGGACCTGCCGCGGTTGGGCATCGAGGTCGACGCCTTCGATCCCCGCCGGCCGGAGGAGCTCGCCGCCCGCCGCCGGCCGCAGACGCGGGCGATCTACACCGAGGCGTTGTCCAATCCCCTGGTGCAGATCCCCGACCATCGGGCGATCGTCGCGTTCGCCCGCCGACACGGCTTGATCAGCCTGGTCGACGCCACTTTCGCCACGCCGGTCAACTGGCAGCCGCTCACCGCCGGCTACGACCTCGCCATCCACAGCTGCACCAAGTACTTGAACGGCCACTCCGACATCGTCGCCGGGGCGGTGATCGGCCGCCGGCGCTACCTCGACCTTATCGCCGCCCGCCTGCGCCACTTCGGCGGCTCCCTCGATCCCGGGGCGTGTTTCCTGCTCGACCGCGGGCTCAAAACCCTCGCCCTGCGGGTGGCGCGGCAGAACGACAACGCCCAGCGCCTGGCGGAGTACCTGGAGAGCCATCCGGCGGTCGGCACCGTCCACTACCCGGGGCTGCCGAGCCACCCCGACCACGACCGCGGCCGCGAGCTCTTCCGCGGCTGCGGCGGCGTCCTCGCCTTCGAGGTCGCCAGCGGCGACGCCGCCGCGCGGCTGCTCGACCGCCTCGAGGTGATGACGGTGGCACCGAGTCTGGGAGGCGTCGAGACCCTGGTCTCGCGGCCGGCGGTGACCTCCCATGCCGAGATGGCGGCGGAGGATCGCCGCGCCCTCGGCATCGGCGACGGTCTGGTGCGGGTGGCGGTCGGCATCGAGGACCCGGAGGAGCTGATCGCCGACCTCGAGCAGGCCCTGGCGTAGCCCGCCGGCTACTCCGGGGTGGTGGCTGCGGCCCGTTGCTCGCGGCTCGCCCTGGCGTAGGCGGCGAAGGGCTTCATCGCATCGTCGAAGCGGACGATCGGCGGCGGTTCCCAGCCCGGCAGGTCGCTCATCAGAAAGCCGAGGCTGGGGCCGCGGGAGAGGGCGCCGTGGGTGTAGCGCAGATTGCCGCCCTTGACCGTCATGCGCGCCCCGATGGCGGTGATCAGCGAGCCGTACATGGCCCGATCGTCCAGCGAGCAGATCACCGACGCCGGGTTCTTGACCAGGTCGAAGGCGCGGGCGATGCGGTAGAGGGCGTCGGGGTAGTTGCCGTCCTTGGTGTGCTCGAACCACCAGCGATCGGTCCGCCAACCGTCGTCGCCGCTTCCGGCCTGGGCCAGCAGGGGTTGGAAGCCGAGGGGATCGCCGGCCAGCGGCCGGTAGTGCCAGAGGTCCTCGCCCTCGCCCCGGCGGCGGCGGACTTCGGCCCGGCTGCCGTGGCCGGCGATCAGCCAGTGGTCGTCGCCGGCGGCGACGCAGAGATCGATGCCCTCGACTTCGCCGACCGCCGCCGCCACCGCCGCCGCCGACTGCGGGTCGGTATGGAGGGGCAGGCTGCTGATCAGACCGAAGGGCACGATCACCACGTCGGACGGGCTCTTGATGTGCTTGCGGAGGCGGAAACCGGCCTGCTTGAGCGCCCGGCGCACCGGCTTGCGCAGGTTGACCAGCGACTCGCCGCCGTGCTGGCCGTGGTCGGAGAAGAGGACGGTGTAGAACGGCTCGTCGGGGTGCAGGGCGTGCAGCTCCTCGAGGGCGTCGTCGAGCCAGCGCAGCACCACCTCGAGATCCTCCGGCCGCCGCAGATGGCCGATCAGGTCGGTGGCGTCGGTGTAGGCCATGAAGACCGGCTCGTCGGAGCGCATGAAGGCGTCGAGGGCCTGGTCGATGGCCTTGATGCTGGTGCGCACCGGCCGCAGGCCGCCGATCATCTTGTGGATGACGCCGCCCTTGTGCCAATCCCAGACGTCGCGCCAGGGAAAGGGGATGCGGTGGTAGCTGATCGGGCCGCCGCCGCGCACCTCGTTGCGCCCCCGGTCGTAGAAGCGCGCCTCGTAGCCCGGCGAATGCTCGAGACCGAAGGGCTCGAGGATGCCGCTCATCGCCAGGGTGGTGGTGGAGGGGAAGGTGCTGATCACCGCCGCCGGCCCGCGCAGCTCGTCGAGGACGCCGTCCTCCCCCTGCTCGCCGTTCTTGAGCGCCGCCACCACCTCGTAAGGCACGGCGTCGAGGGCGATGATGATCAACCGCGGCCGGCCGGCGTCCGCCGTCGCCGGCAGCGCCAGGAAGCAGGCGGCGAGGAGGCCGCAGCACGCGTTCCGAAGGTATTGCAGATGGCTCACGTCGTCTCCCGTAGGACCGCCTCGACGGCGGCCGCCAAGTGCTCCGCACAACGCGACACGCGCCGCTGGAGCGCGAATAGGGCCGGCACCAGCGACGGCCGGCGGAGAGTGCGGGCGATCACCGCCACCCGGCTCACCCGCCCGCGCCGGTCGCGCAGGCGATTGAAATCGAGCGGCAGGCTCTCCGCCGCCGTGTCGCTGATCGCCCGCAGCGCCAGGTAGGGCACGCCCTGCGCCGCGGCGACGCCGGCGAAGGCGGCGGTCTCGAGATCGACGGCCGCCGCCGGAGGCTGTGCCAACCGCCGCCAGAGCTGCGCCTTGTCGTCCGCCGTGACGGCGACGTCCGGCGAGCTCAGCACGACCCCCGGCCGCACGCCGCAGCGCCCGGCGGCGGCCACCAGCCCGGCGTCGGGATCCGGCGCCGGGCGGTCCCTATCGTATACCCGCCGGGCGGCGATCAGCGACCCCGCCGCCAGCTCCGGCGACAGGGCGCCCGCGACGCCGGCGATCACCAGCCGGGCTGGACGGAAGCGCCCCAGGAGCACCTCCAGGCCGCGGCCGGCACAGGCCGCGCCGTCGCCGGTCCAGGCCACCACCACGGAGCGCCCGCCGACGAGCCCCCGCACCCAGCGGACGCCGCCCGCGGCGCCGCGCCGGCGCCCGTCGAGACGGCGTACGAGCGGGGCCACCTCGGCCCGCAGGGCGGCCACCACCAGCGCCGCCACCCCGCTCACGGGGCGTAGCCGTGGGCGCGGAACCATTCGATGGCGCGGGCGAGTGGCTCCTCGATCGGGGTCTGGGGCAGGCCGAGCTCGCGCACCGCCTTGCCGGGGTCGAAGAACATCTTCTTGCGCGCCAGGAGCGCCCCCTCGAGGGGGATCCGCGGCTGGCGCGGCAGAAGACGCGCCAGGGCGGTGTCGGCGGCGGCGTAGGCGATGGGGACCCAATGCGGCAGACGCCAGCGCGGCGCCGGCCGGCCGGTGAGACGGGCGAGGACGTCGAGGATCTCCTTCAGCGTCAGGTTGACGTGGCCGAGGATGTAGCGCTCCCCCACCCGGCCTCGCTCCGCCGCCAGCAGGTGACCGGCGGCGCAGTCGCGCACGTCGATCAGGTTGAGGCCGGTATCGACGTAGGCCGGCATGCGACCGCGCAGAAAATCGACGATCAGGCGGCCGGTGTCGGTGGGTTTGACGTCGCGCTCGCCGACCGGCGTCGAGGGATTGACGATCACCACCGGCAGGCCGCGTTTCACCCATTCGTCGGCCTTGCGCTCGGCCAGGAACTTCGAGCGCTTGTAGTGGCCGAGCATGTCGTCGAGGGTGACCGGGGTGGTCTCGTCGGCCGGGCTGCCGTCGGCCTTGAGCCCCAGGGCGCCGACGGTGGAGGTGTAGACCACCTTCGATGCACCGGCTTCGGCGGCGGCGGCGAGCACGTTGTCGGTGCCGTCGACGTTGGAGGCGTAGAGCTCCTGCGGCCGGCGGGCGAAGAGCCGATAGTCGGCGGCGCAGTGGTAGACCACGTCGCAGCCGCGGATCGCCCGCTCGAGGCCGGCGCGCTGGCGCAGGTCGCCGATCGCCAGCTCGACGTCGAGCCCCTCGAGGTTCTGGCGCGGACTGCTGTCGCGCAGCAGGCAGCGCACCTCCAGCCCGCGCTCGAGCAACGCCCGCACCAGAGCGCTGCCGACGAAGCCCGTGCCGCCGGTGACGAAGGCCTTCATCTCAGACCCGGACGAGCCGCGCCGCCCGCGCTAGCCGAGGAACTGCCAGGCGACCATGCGCGCCAGATCGCGCGGGTTCTTGTGCAGGTTGCGGGTGACCGAGGCCTCGAAGCCCGAATGCATGCTGCAGTTCTGGCACAGATCGTCCTGGCGCGATTCCCAGTAGTCCCAATCGACGCCGTTCCAGAACTCTTCCCAGGTGTCGAAATGCTGCTTGCCGATCAGGTAGCACGGTCCCTTCCAGCCCAGGGGGGTGTAGGTGACGGTGCTCCACGGAGAGCACTCGTAGTCGCGCATGCCGGCGGCGAACTCGAGAAACATCGGCGTCGAGGTGAGGCGGTAGTGGTCGGCGAAGGCCAGCACCCGGCGGAATTTGTTCTCCGTATCCTTACGGGTGAGGAAGATGTCCTGCTTGACCGACTCGTACTGATACCCCGGCGACAGCAGGTGGCCGTCGACGCCGATCTCCTTGAGCAGGGCGCAGAGCTTCTCCACCTCCTCGATGTCGGTCTCTTTGAAGACGGTGGTGTTGGCCCACAGGTGGTAGCCCCGCTGCTTGGCCTCCTTCATCATCTCGATCGCCTTGTCGAAGACCCCGTCCCGGGCGCAGACGTAGTCGTGGGTCTCGCGCAGGCCGTCGAGATGGACGTTGATGGTCAGGCGCTTGTGGGGCGGGATCTTGCCGAAGACCTTCTTGTCGAGCAGCAGGGCGTTGGTGCACAGGTAGATGTGGCGCTTGCGGCGGATGATCTCGGAGATCAGCTCCGGCAGCTCGGGGTAGATGGTCGGCTCGCCGCCGCAGATGGAGACGATCGGCGCGCCGCAATCGTCGACCGCCTGCAGGCATTTCGCCACCGGCAGGCGGTCCTTGAGCTTGCCCGTATGGCGTTCGATCGAGCAGCCGATGCAGGCGAGATTGCAGGTATAGAGCGGCTCGAGCATGAGCACGAAGGGGTAGCGCTTATGGCCCTTGAGGGCGTTCCTGACCTGGTGCTTGAAGGTATCGACGGTGATGTGAAGAGGCATGCGCATGGCAGAGTCTCCCAGCGTTCAAGATGACGGGCGGCGTCAGGCGACCGCCCACTCCCGCAGCGCGCGCGCCGAGCCGGCCCGCGCCATGCGCCGCTCGATCACGCTCAAGGCGCCGAGCGGGAAGTAGGTCGCATAGAGATGGTATCGGAGGTAGAAGACCTTGGGGAAGCCGGTACCGGTCCAGTGCTCGTCCTGCCAGGTGCCGTCCTCGCGTTGCTGCGCCAGCAGGTAGGCGATGCCGCGCTCGACCGCCTCGGAGTCGGCCTCGCCCGCCGCCGCCAAGCCCATCAGCGCCCAGGCGGTCTGGGAAGCGGTCGACGGACCCTGGCCCTTGAGCGTCGGATCGTCGTAGGACAGGGGCAGCTCGCCCCAGCCGCCGTCGTCGTTCTGCACCCGGCGCAGCCACGCCGCGGCGCGCGCGATGCGTTCCCGGTCCTCGTCCTCCCCCGCCGCCGCCAGCGCCTGCAGGGCCAGCCAGGTGCCGTAGAGGTAGTTGCAGCCCCAGCGGCCGTACCAGCTGCCGTCCGCTTCCTGCTCGCGGCGCAGGAAGGCGAGGGCGCGCTGGATCTCCGGCGCCCGGCGGTCGACGCCGAGGTGCAGCATCACCTCCAACACCCGGGCGGTGATGTCGGAGGTCGAGGGGTCGATCATCGCGTTGTGGTCAGCGAACGGTACGTAGGTGAGGATCTCCCGGTTGCAGTTCTTGTCGAAGGCCGCCCAGCCGCCGTCGTCGTTCTGCATGGCGCGCAGCCAGCTCAAGCCGCGCTCGATGGCGGCGCGGCGCTCGCCTTCCGTCTCTGGGGCGTCGAAGCGCACCCGGCTCAGGGCCTTCAACACCTCGGCGGTGTCGTCGCAGTCGGGGTAGAAGGCGTTGCGGTACTCGAAGAACCAGCACCCCTCGCTCGGCACCTCCGGGTAGAGGATCTGCACGTCCCCGGGGCGCTTGATCTCGCGCTCGAGCAGCCAGCGGCCGGCGCGTTGGACGACCGCGTCGTTGCGCTCCATGCCCGACTCGCCGAGGGCGTCGAGGGCGATGGCGGTGTCCCACACCGGCGAGAAGCACGGCTGCACCCGCATCTCGTCGCCGTCGTCGACCTCGAGCTTCTCGAGCTCGTGGAGCTGGCTCTGGATCACCGGATGGTCCATCGGGTAGCCGAGGCTGCGGAAGCCGATCAGGGTGTTGATGATCGGCGGAAAGATGGCGCCGACGCCGTCGCTGTCCTCCAGGCGGTCGAGCACCCACTGCTCGCAACGCGCCAGAGCGCGGCGACGCAGGGGCAGCAGACGAGCCGACTCGAGCAGGTGCAGGCCGCCGTTGATGGCGCGGAAGACCAGGCTCCAGAAGCGCCGTTTGAACGACCCGCCGCCGGCTTCCGGCACCGGCGCCGCCCCCGCCAGGTCGTCGAGGTCGACCCCCAGACGGTGCAGCGGTCTCTTCGCCCAGATGATCGCCAGCGGGATGACGATCGCCCGCGACCACGACGACATGGCGTAGATGTTGAAGTAGAACCAGCGCGGCATGAGGATCATCTCCGGCACCACCGCCGGGCACCGGCGCCAGTCGTAGAGACCGAAGATCGACAGGTAGATCTTGGTGAAGGAGTTGCACGCCTCGATGCCGCCGAGGCGGAGGATGGCCTCCCGCGCCCGCACCATGTGCTCGGCCGCCGGATCGTCCCCGGCCAGCTTGAGGGCCAGATAGGCCTTGACCGAGGAGCTGACGTCGGGCCGGCAGCCCGGAGCGATGGTCCAGCCGCCGGCGGGCAGCTGCTGGCGGCGGATGAAGTTGGCCAGCTTGGCGACCCGTTGCGGGTCGGCGAGGCCGAGAAAGTGGAGGGTCAGGATGTACTCGGACTCGAGGATCGTATCCCCCTCGAGCTCGGCACACCAATGGCCGTCCTCACGCTGCAGAGCGACGAGACCGCGTCGCGCCGCCGCGATGGCGCGGCGGAGCGCGCTGGTCGCCGACGAGGGTCGCTCGTCGACCTGAGGCTCGAGGTCCTCCAGCAACGCCTGTTGCGTGTTCTGCATCGTATCGCTTCTCCCTTGCTCTCCTGAGCTCAACCTAGTTCAGCGACCGGTCCGGCTGCGGGCTGACGGACTAGCCTACAGCAATCCATAACACGATAGGTAACGAGTGCCTTCACGGCATGTACGCCTCGGCTGTACGATAGGTTCACTCCCCAGCGCGCCCCGGGCTGCATTTCCCCCCAATCCGGTGTGCGCGTCGCACCCGACTCGGAACGGCGGGTGGGGATGAGGAGCAACCCGATGGCCGGAGGATACCGGAATCGAGCCCGAGAAGGGTACCCCCGATCGCCTCGCGCCGCAATGCGGCGCCCAGGGCCTCCGCCGCGCGGCGCGGCGGGTCCGATGACGGCGGCGTCCGCCATCCCGCTGCAGCGCCTGGCGACGGCCGCCGCCCTGCTCTGCGCGCTGCTCGCCCAGGGCTGCATCCACCATCGCCACGTGCCCTACGCCGGCCCGGCCGAGCCGCGTTCCGGCGGGGCGATCCGGCCGGCGCTCTTCCTCGCCGAGCCGTCGCCGGCGCGGCCGGAGGTGGTGCCGATCGAGACGCCCTCCGACCACCTGCGCGCCTACGCCCTGAGCCTGCCGTCGGTGACCGACAACGGACAGCCCGGCATGAAGGTGACGGCGACGTACTACGAGAGCACCTCGTCGCAGCCGCGGCCGCTGGTGGTGGTGCTGCCGATCTGGGGCAGCTCGGACTTCCCCCCCAAGGCGGTGGTGCGCCGCCTGACCCGCCCCAAGTACGGCCGCGACGCCCACGTGTTGTGGATCCACGGGCCGAACAAGCTCTTCGACTGGCCGGCGGCCTATGCCGCCGCCAGCGAGGCCGAGCTCGAGGCGGAGATGAAACGCTGGGTGGAGGCCATCCTCGGCACCGTGGTCGACGTGCGACGGCTGGTCGACTGGGCGCTCGCTCGCTCGCCGGGAACGCGCGGCCGGGTCGGCCTGGTCGGCTTCAGCATCGGCGCCATCGTCGGTGCCATCGCGGCGGGCAGCGATCCGCGCATCGAAGTCGGCGTCTTCGTCGCCGGCGGCGCCAACCTGCACGAGCTGGTCGGCCACTGCCGCGGCCGGTCGGCGGAGCTGCGGCGCATCGTCGCCGAACGCTTCGGCTGGAGCGCCGGCGATCTGGAGCGCTGGCTCGAGCCGATCTTCGCGCCGGTCAATCCGGCGCGCTACGCCGGCGGCATCGACCCGCGCCGGGCGCTGATCATCGAGGCGACCAAGGACGAGTGCATCCCGCCGTCGGCGCGGGAGACCTTGTGGCGGGCGATGGGACGGCCGGCGCGCATCGACCTGCCCTACGGTCACAAGGTCTCGTTTCTCGCCATGACCGCCCTCGGCTTCCGCCTCACCAGCCGCGAGATCATGGCCTTCCTCGATCGCCAGCTGCTGGCCGCCCCGCCCGCCCCGGCGCCGTCCCCGGAGG
>RFGL01000177.1 GCA_003697015.1 Acidobacteriota bacterium
AGGTGGCGCTGGTGACCGGCGGCGGCTCGGGCATCGGGCGGGCGATCGCCGGCGCCCTGGCGCGGCGCGGCGCGGCGGTGGCCGTCGCCGGCCGCCGGCGCGAGGTGGTGGAGGAAGCGGCGGCCGCCATCGAGGACGCCGGCGGCCGGGCGCTGGCGATCGCCGGCGACGTCGCCCGACCGGCGGACGGCGAGCGCATGGTCGCCGAGACGGTGGAGCGGTTCGGTGCCCTGCACCTGCTGGTCAACAACGCCGGCATCGCCCGCGCCGGCCCTTTGGACGAGATGAGCCCCGAGGTGGTGGACGCCCTGATCGACGTCGACCTCAAGGGCCCGATCCACGTCACCCGCGCCGCCCTGCCCCAGCTGCGGGCGCAGCGCGACGCCGGCGGCGCGGCGGTGATCAACGTCTCGTCGTCGGTCACCCTCCACCCGGTGGCCGGGCGCTCGGTCTACGCCGCGGCCAAGGCCGGGGTCGACATGCTCACCCGCTGCTGGGCGTTGGATCTCGCCGCCGACCGCATCCGGGTCAACGCCATCTGCCCCGGCGTCGTCCGCACGCCCCTCTTCGCCACCATGATGCCGCCGGCGGTGGTCGAGCGTTTCCTGCGCCAGATCGCCGGCCACACCCCTCTGGGCCGGGTCGGCGAGCCGGACGACGTCGCCCGCCTGGCGTGCTTTCTCGCCGACCCCGAAAACGACTGGCTGACCGGCGCCGTCATCCCCCTCGACGGCGGTCTGAGCCTGCGCGGCGGCTAATCGTCGTCGCGCGCTTGGGCGGCGAAGGTGGCGAGGTCGGTGTTGGCGCCGCAGACGATCAGGCCGACGCGGCGGCCGCGCAGGCGCTGGCGCAGGGGGCCGGTGAGGGCGGCGGTGGTGGCGGCGCCGGCAGGCTCGACGGCGAGCTTCATGTCGCGGAAGAGGAGGCCCATGGCGCGGCGCAGGGCGTCGTCGTCGACGCGCACCAGCTGGTCGACGAAGCGGCGGCAGAGGCTGAAGGTGTAGGGCGCGGCGTGGGGGGCGCCGAGGCTGTCGGCGATGGTCCGCACCCGGTCGATGGACTCCGGCCTGCCGGCGGCGAAGCTGCGGTGCATGGTGTCGGCGCCCTCGGGCTCGACGCCGTAGACCTCGGCCTGGGGCTGCAGCTGCTTGACCGCGGCGGCGACGCCGGCGCACAGGCCGCCGCCGCCGATCGGCACCACCACCGCGTCGAGATCCGGCACCCGCTGGCACAGCTCGAGGCCGACGGTGGCGGTGCCGAGGGCGGTGCGCTCGCCCTCGAAGGGGTGGATGAAGGCGCGGCCCTCCCGGCGCTCGATGCGGTGCACCTCGTCGAAGGCGCGGTGCACGTCGGCCACCAGCACCACCTCGGCACCGTAGGCGCGGCAGATCGCCACCCGCGCCGGGTTGGCGTTCTCCGGCATCACCACCTTGGCGGTGGTGCCGAGGGTGCGGGCGGCGTAGGCGACGGCGATGGCGTGGTTGCCGGCGGAGACCGCGGTGACGCCGCGCGCCAGGGCGTCGCGGTCGAGCGCGAGCATGTTGAGCAGCGCCCCCCGCGGCTTGAAGGTGCCGGCGTATTGGAACAGCTCGAGCTTGAGAAAGACCGCCGTGTCGGCGCCGGCGCGGGCCTCGATCTCGCGCCCGCGCCAGCGCCAGACCGGGGTCTCGACCACCCGTTCGCCGAGCTCGGCGCGGGCGGCGCGGATGGCCTCGACGGTGGGCGGCGGCGGCAGCGGACCGTGGCTGTCGTTCATGGCGTCATCCTACCGCCGGGAACGCGCGGCAGCGGCATCTCAGCTCAGATCGGGCGGTCGGCGTCCGCGTCTTCCGGCCCCTGGCCGTCGATCAGCAGGTAGGCCAGGACCGCCACCACCGGCAGCAGCAGGGCGGTGAGCAGGAGGCTGCCCTCGGGACCGTAGGCGCCGCCGGTGATCGCCTCCTCGCCGGCGACCTCGACGGTGAATAGGGGGTAGACCTCGAGGCCGCTCACCGGCAGGGAGAGGACGCAGCCGATCATGAAGTTCCACGTCCCGTGGCAGATCGTCGCCGCCCACAGGCTGCCGGTCTGCTGGCGCAGGATGGCCAGCGACAGGGCGAGGAGGAAGGTGTTGATCAAGCCGATCGCTCCGAGCTCCGGATTGCCGGCGTGGAGCACCACCCACAGCACGCCGCTGATGCCGGCGGCGTTGACCCAGCTCAGGCGCTCGCACAGGGTCGAGTAGACGTAGCCGCGGAAGATCAGCTCCTCGAGGCCGGCGGCGACCAGAAAGCCGGCCAGGTAGAGCGGCAGCGGCCCCCAGCCGCCGAGCGGGCGCAAGCCGTCGCCGCCGGCGAAGGGCTCGGCCCAGCCGGTGAAGCGCAGCTCCGCCACCACCGAGGTAAAGAGCAGCCAGATCACCGCCAGGGCGCCGACCCCGGCGACGGCGATCACCGCCTGCCGGCCGGCGCCGCCGGGCAGACGGAAGCCGACGTCGGCGAGGCTGCGGCGCTCGAAGCGCTGCAGCAGAAACCAGGTCGCCGCCAGCACCACCGGCGCCAGCAGGCATTGGATCAGCAGCACCAGAGCGAAGGGGATCGTCGCCTGCAGCGCCTCGAGCTCCGCCGGGGTGGCGGCGGCGGCCAGGGCCCGGGCGAGGTCGGGGTCGAGGAGTTGGATCAGCGCCGCGCTGCCGAAGTGCAGCACGACGATGATCAGCAGCAGGTAGAACGCCACCCGCAGGCCGGGCGGCAGCGACGGTCTTGCCGGCGGCTCGGCGACCGGCGGCTGGGGGGCCTGCTGCTCTTCGCCCATCGGCCGCCGGCTCAGCCTTGCCAGCGCCGCATGATCAAGGCGCCGTTGGTGCCGCCGAAGCCGAAGGAGTTGGTCAGGCCGTGCTCGAAGCTCGCCGGCCGCGGCGTGTGGGGGACGAAGTCGAGGTCGGCCTCCTCGTCCGGTCGATCGAGATTGAGGGTCGGCGGCAGGATCTGGTTTTCGAGGGCGAGGGCGAGGATGCCCGCCTCCAGACCACCGGCCGCGCCGAGCAGGTGGCCGGTCGCCGACTTGGTGGACGAGATCGCCAGCTTGTAGGCGTGCTGGCCGAAGACCTTCTTCACCGCCCTCACCTCGCTGACGTCGCCGAGCGGCGTCGAGGTGCCGTGGGCGTTGACGTAGCCGATCGCCTCGGGAGCGAGGCCGGCGTCCTGCAGCGCCGCCCGCATCACCAGGGCGGCGCCGTTGCCGTGGGGCTCGGGAGCGGAGATGTGGTAGGCGTCGGCGCTCATGCCGTAGCCGACGATCTCGGCGTGGATCGGCGCGCCCCGGGCCAGCGCCTGGTCCAGCGCCTCCAGCACCAGGATGCCGGCCCCCTCGCCGACGACGAAGCCGTCGCGCTCGCGATCCCACGGCCGGGAGGCCTTGTCGGGCTCGTCGTTGCGCGTCGACAGGGCCCGCATGGCGGAGAAGCCGGCCATCCCCAGGGGGGTGATCACCGCCTCGGTGCCGCCGGCGATCATCGCCTCGGCGGTGCCGTACTGGATGTGGCGGTAGGCGTCGCCGATGGCGTGTAGGCCGGTGGTGCAGGCGGTGGCCGGTGCGCCGTTGGGCCCGTGGACGCCGAAGTGGATCGACACCTGCCCCGCCGCCATGTTGACGATCTGGGCGGGGATGAAGAAGGGCGATACCCGGCTCGGCCCGCGCTCGAGCAGGGTGCGGTGGGTGGCCTCGATCACCGGCAGGCCGCCGATCCCCGAGCCGATCACCACCCCGATGCGCTCGCGGTTGCCGTCGTCGATGACCAGCCCCGAGCCGGCCACCGCCTCCTGGGCGGCGGCGAGGGCGAAGTGGATGAAGCGATCGCTCTTCTTGACGTCCTTCTTCGGCACGTAGTCGAGGGGATCGAAGCCCTCGACTTCGGCGGCGATGCGGGTCGGGTAGCCGGCGGCGTCGAAGTGGGTGATCTTTCCGACGCCGCTGGTGCCGGCCATCAGTCCGTTCCAGGTCGCTTCGGTGCCGACCCCCAAGGGCGACACCAGACCGATGCCGGTGACCACCACCCGCCGCCGTGGGATCTCGTTGTCCACCCCGGATTCTCCCCTTCGTCGCAGCGCTCAGGCGTCGTCGCCGCCGTCGTCGCCGTCGTCGCCGTCGCCGCCGCCGGCGTGTTGCTCGATGTAGGCGATGGCGTCCTGCACGGTGGCGATGTTCTCGGCGTCTTCGTCCGGGATCTCGAGACCGAACTCCTCCTCGAACGCCATCACCAGCTCGACGATGTCGAGGGAATCGGCGCCGAGGTCGTCGGTGAAGCTCGCCTCCGGCGTCACTTCTTTCTCGTCGACGCCCAGCTGGTCGGCGATGATGCTCTTGACTTTGTCGGCTACGGCCATGTCGGTCCTACCTCCTGATATTGACGGATCTAGCGGGTCGAATGACGGGCGGTTCGGTTTGTAGCACAAAGGCCGGGGCGAGTCCATTTCCTCGCCCCAAGCGGCCGGTTGCGCTCAGATGTAGAGCCCGCCGGAGACGTTGAGCACGGTGCCGGTGACGTAGCCCGCTTCGTCGCTGGCGAGAAAGACCGCCGCGGCGGCGACGTCGTCGGCCGTGCCCAGGCGTCCGAGGACGATCTGCTCGGCGAGGCCGGCGCGCACCGAGTCGTCGAGCGCTGCGGTCATCGCCGTCTCGACGTAGCCCGGAGCGATGACGTTGACCGTCACGTTGCGCCTGCCCAGCTCGCGGGCCAGGGACTTGGCCAGGCCGGTGAGCCCGGCCTTGGCGGCGGCGTAGTTGGCCTGCCCGACGTTGCCCATCAGGCCGACCACCGAGGAGACGAAGAGGATGCGGCCCCAACGCCGGCGCAGCATGTCGCGGGCCAGCGCCTTGGTGACCGCGTAGGCGCCGGTCAGGTTGGTGCGCAGCACCTCCTCCCACGCCTCCAGGCCGAGGCGCAGGAAGAGGGCGTCGCGGGTGATGCCGGCGTTGTTGACCAGGACGTCGACCCGCCAGCCCTCGGGCAGGGCCGCCAGCCGTTCGGCGACGGTCTCCGGCTGCGCCACGTCGAGGCTCAGGGGCACGGCCTGGCCGCCGCTGCGGCGGATGTCCTCCGCCACCGCCGCCAGCTTGTCGGCGCTGCGCGCCGCCAGCACCACCCGCGCTCCCTGCGCCGCCATGCGGCGGGCGATCGCTTCGCCGATGCCCTGGGAGGCACCGGTGATGAGGGCGGTCCTGTCGTCGAGTCGAAACATCGTCGCCTCCTCTCCCTATCGCTCTTGGAGCAGCTTGTCGATCGCCTCGGGACCGGGCAGATGGTGCCAGCTGGCGTCGCGGTCGATGCGCCGGCCGAGGCCGCAGAGCACGTTCTTCGGCCCCACCTCGACGAAGCGGCCGATGCCCGCCTGCTGGCGCAGATAGCGCATCGACTCGTACCATCGTACCGGGCCGTCGATTTGGCGGATCAGGGCGTCGCGCGCCTCCTCGCCGGTGGTCGCCGGCCGGGCGTCGGCGTTGGTCACCACCGGCGCCGACGGATCGTCGAAGGAGGTGGCGCGGAGCAGCGGCTCGAGCCCCTCCCGCGCCGGCCGCATCAGGGGCGAGTGGAAGGGCGCCGACACCGGCAGCAGCTTGGCGATCTTCGCCCCCCGGCTGCGGGCCAGCTCGATCGCCGCTTCGACCGCCGCCCGGTGGCCGGCGATGACGGTCTGGAGCGGGCCGTTCAGATTGGCGACGGCGCAGACCTCGCCGCGGCGCTGGCGGCTGATCTCCGCCGCCACCGCCGTCACCGCGTCGCCGTCGATGCCCATGATCGCCGCCATCGCCCCGACCCCGACCGGCACCGCCTGCTGCATCAGCTCGCCGCGCCGTCGCACCAGGCGCAGGGCGTCGGCGAAGGTCAACGCTCCGGTCGCCACCAGGGCGGAGTACTCCCCCAGGCTGTGGCCGGCGACCGCCGCCGGGGCGAGGCCGGCGCCGGCCAGCACCTGGGCGATGGCCACCGAGGTGGCGAGCAGCGCCGGCTGGGTGTTGGCGGTCAGCACCAGTTCCTCCTCCGGCCCCTCCCAGCACAGCCGGCTCAGGGCGAAGCCGAGGACCTCGTCCGCCTGGTCGAAGACGGCACGCGCCGCCGGGTGGGCCTCGGCCCAGGCCCGGCCCATGCCGACCTCCTGCGAGCCCTGGCCCGGGAAGATGAAAGCGATCGGTGGCGAGCTCATGGCGTGCTCCGGCTGCCCAGCAGACGCTCTTCTTGAGCGTGCAGCTCGGCGACTTTGCGTTCGATCTTGACGTGCAGCTGGGCGGCGCAGAACTCCATCGCGCCGCGGATCGCGTTGCGCACCGCCTTGGCCCCCGAGCGGCCGTGGCCGATGAAGCAACCGCCGCGCACCCCCAACAGGGGGGCGGCGCCGTACTCGCTCCAATCGAGCCGCTGGCGGAAGCGCTCGAAGGCCGGTCGCGCCAGCCAGGCGCCGAGGCGGGTGCGCAGGCCGCGGCGCAGCTCGTGCTGCAGCAGGCGCTCGACGAAGAGCACCAGGGACTCGCTCGACTTGAGCATCACGTTGCCGACGAAGCCGTCGCAGACGATGACGTCGACCGTGCCGCGGAAGAGGTCCCGCCCCTCGACGTTGCCGACGAAGTTGAGGCCGGTGGTCTGCAGCACCCGGTAGACCTCCCGCAGCAGATCGGTGCCTTTGCTCTCTTCCTCGCCCACCGACATCAGGCCGATGCGCGGCGCCGGCGTGCCGATGATCTCCTGGGCGTAGAAGTGGCCCATCACCGCAAACTGCCGCAGGTGGCGTACCTTGGCGTTCAGGTTGGCGCCGACGTCGAGCACCACCGTGCGTCCCTGGCGGGTGGGGAAGACCCCGGCCAGCGCGGGGCGGTCGACCCCGGGGATGGCGCCGATGACGGTCTTGGCGGCGATCATCGCCGCGCCGGTGTTGCCGGCGGTGACCAGGGCCTGGGCGCGGCCCTCGCGCACCAGGCGGGCGCAGATGCGGAGCGACGAGCGCCGTTTCTTGGCCACCATCGCCGGCGGCTCTTCCATCGCCACCACCTCCTCGGCGTGCTCGATGGCGAGCCGGTCGCCGAGCTCGGCGACGGCGTCCTCCGGCGCCAGCCGCCGCAGCTCGGCGCGGATGCGGTCCCGGTCGCCGACCAGGATCGCCCGCGCTCCGGCGTTGACCGCGTTCCAGGCACCGGTCACCGCCGAGCGCGGGGCGAAGTCCCCGCCCATGGCGTCGACGGCGACGACGATGGGGTTGTCCATGCTGGCGATTGCCCGGGTCGGTTGAGCTCTAGAGCTCCTCGCCGGCCTCGATCACCTCGCGGCCGCGATAGTGCCCGCAGTGGGGACAGACCCGGTGGGGCAGCTTGACCTCGCCGCACTCCGGGCAGGTCGACGACGCCGGTCGCGTCAGGGCGTCGTGGGCCCGGCGGCGATCGCGGCGGGCCTTGGAATGACGTCGTTTGGGGTTGGCCATGCTTCGATCCTCATGTCGGATTTGGGGTTTCCGTCGCAGGCGTCCGAGGGCCGGCGGCGCGATCGCCGCGGGGCGTCGGAGCGCCGTCGTTGTCGCTCGTGGCCGCGCGTCTACTCGGTGAGGCGGTCGCGGAGCGCCGCCAGGCCCGACCAGCGGGGGTCGGCGGGGGCGCCGCAGCCGCAAGGACCGTCGTTGAGATCTGCGCCGCAGGTGCCGCAGAGGCCGGCGCAGTCGTCGCGGCACAAAGGTTTCATCGGTACGTTCAGCTGCAGCTGCTCGATCAGCACCGGCTCGGTGTCGAAGGCCGGCCCGTGCAGGTGGAGCACGCCGAGCTCGTCGCTCTCCAGCTCGCGTTCGCCGGCGCTGGGGGTCGCCGCGGCCGGGTCGATCACCAGCGCCAGCTCGAATCGGCAGTCGACCGGCGTCGCCAGGGGGCGCAGGCAGCGCATGCAAGCCAGGGTCTGCTCGTAGGTCAGCTCGGCTCGCAGCAGAAAGCCCTCGGGAAGCTTGAGGATCCGTCCGCTGCAGGCCACCGAGCCGAGAGCGACGACCTCGTCCCGCGCCAGCCGGTCGCGGGGCAGCTCGAGGGTCTCCTGCCAGGTGAAGGGCTCGTCGCCCAGACGATCGAGGCGGATCTTCATAGAGCCTCCCGGACCGAAGGCGAAGCGTACGGGATCGGCCGCACGCTGTCAATCGCCGCCGCCTCGCCGCCGCCGGCCGTCGCTTCTGCCGCCCGCCGATCGGCGGGCCGTTCGGCGAGCCGCAAGCGGAAGGCGGAGGGGGCGCCGGCGACGACGATCACCAGGTTGTCGAAGCGCCCGGCGAGGGGCGCCAACACCCGCGCCGCGTCGCGCCAGCGGGCCGCCTCGCGCCGCGGCACCAGGGGCATCTCCTCCAGCAGCCCGGCCAGGCGCTCGACCTCGACCAGGTTGCTCCGCAGGTCCGACCACAGCCCCCAGCGCAAACTCGTCCCCTGCGGCTCGGCCCGGTCGAGGGATGCCAGCCGCGGCGCCAGACGCCGGGCCCGCGCCAGGCTGGTCGGACCCAGGGCCTCGACCCTGAAGCCGGCGGCGGTGGTCTGGGCGAGCTGGCCGGCGAGCCGCGCCACCCCCCTGCCCGGCACCGACCAGGGCTCGTCCGCCGCGCCGCCGGCGAGCGGGTTGAAGGCGGCGGCGTGGGGCAGGGAGCGACTGGCGGCGTCCTGGGCGAAGAAGGCCAGGGCGTGGGCGCCGCCGCCGGCCGCGCTGCCGGCGAGCACCACCAGCACGAGGTCCGGCTCGACCAGACGGGCGGCGCGTTGCCACAGGCCCTCCGGCACCGGCGTCTGGGAGCTCACCTCGAGGCCGCCGTGGCGGTGGCGCAGGTGGTAGCGGCCGGCGGGGAAGGGGGGGACCTCGCGGTGCAGCGCCAGGATCGCCAGGGACGGCTCGCCGCGCCCCGCCGGCGCCGCCGCCCGCGGCGGTGCCTCCGGCGGCGGCGTCGAGGCGGCGTCGTAGACGATCCACACGTCGTCGCGCCACAGCACCCGGGCGGGCCGGCCGCGGATCGTCACCGGACCTCCCGCCAGCCAGGGGTTGTCCGCCAGCCGGCCGGCGAAGCGCGAGAAGGCGGCGAGCAGGGGGTAGACCCGGGCCATGACCACGAAGTGCTCGCCGCGTTCGTCCGACGCCAGGGCGAGCTCGGAGGCCGGCACCACCGCAAAGCCGCCGAAGGAGGGCAGCACCGGCGGCGGCAGGCCGCTCAGGCGGGCGAAAGCCTGGAGGAAGTCGTCCTGGCCCTCTTCCGGGGCGATGGTGCCGAGATTCTGGTGCGGATAGGGCAGCCACAGGACGGCGGGGAAGCGCGGCGAGTCGAGCAGCGCCGCCACCGCCGAGTCGGCCGGCGGAAGCGCCGCCCGGGCCCGCGGCCGATACCACGCCCGCAGGTGCCAGACGGCGGCCAGGACCAGCAGCAGGAGGAACGCCAGGCCGGCGAGGAGGCGGCGCATCAGGCCTCCGCCGGGGCGCCGGCCGGTTGGGGCGTGGCGACAGGGGCATGGCCCGCCGCCTGCCGCCAGGCGGCGACGGTCTCGTCGGCGGTGCGCCGCCAGGTGAAGCGGGTGCCGCGCTCGCGCCCGCGCTGCGCCAGCTCGCGGCAGCGGGCGCCGTCCTTGAGCAGGGCGTGGAGCTTCTCGGCCCACGCCTCGGGCTCGCCGGCGGGAGCGTACTCGGCCGCTTCGCCGGCCACCTCGCGCAGCACCGGGATGTCCGACAAGAGGAGCGGCACGCCGCAGCGCATGGCCTCCACCGCCGGCAGGCCGAAGCCCTCGTAGATCGACGCCACCACCACCAGCTGGGCGCCGCGGTAGAGGGCCGCCACCTGGGGGTCTTCGAGGTAGCCGAAGTGGTGCAGCCAGCCCTCGTCGCGGCCGGCGTCGATGGTCTCGGACAAGCGCTCGGTCTTCCAGCCGAAGCGGCCGCAGAGCACCAGCGGCGGCGCCTGCGGCCAGCGCCGGCGCAGCAGGCGCCAGGCGGCGAAGAGGGTCGGCAGGTTCTTGCGCGGCTCGAGGGTGCCGACGTGCAGGGCGTAGCGCGGCGGCGTGCCCGGCGGCAAGCTCGTCTCGCCGGCGGCGGTTTCGCCCACCGAGCCCGGGCCGAGGTGGACCGCCCGCACCCTGGCCGCCGGCACCAGGCCGCTGTCGATCAGCTCGCGGCGCACCGTCTCGGCGTCGGTCAGCACCAGGGCGGCCCGCGCCACGGTCTCCTTGAGGTGGGTCTCGAGGTCGCGGCGGGTGGTCTCGCGCAGGGTCCAGGGCACGCGCAGGAAGGAGAGGTCGTGCACCGTCGCCACCAGCCTGCCGCGGGCGGCGGCGAAGGACGGCGGCAGGAAGTAGTTGGGAGCGAAGAGGAGGCGGTTGCGATCGGCGGCGATCAACCGCGCCTGGCGATTGCGCAGGAAGCGCACCATGCGCACGTAGGGGACGTTCAGGTCGTGGGGCACGGCGTAGCGCACCACCTCGATCGCCGGCCCGCGGGGCAGGGGCACCACCGGCGGCGGCAGATCCGGGGTGGCGACCAGGTCGGGGCCGTAGAGCCGCAGGCGCAGGTCGTCGCGCGGCGCCAGGGCCTCCAGCAGCCGGTAGAGGTACCAGCCGATGCCGGTCAGCGGCTCCCACAGGGCGCTGACGTCGACCGCCACGGTCAGGCGCATCTCCCGCCGTCGCCGCAGCTGGTCGGCCCGCAGCCGGCGGGCGAAGCGCCAGCTGTTGGCGATCCGCCGCGGGGTGAAGAAGGCGATCGAGGAGAGCACGAAGGCGCGGGCGTGCCAGTAGGGGTCGAGCAGCCCCCAGCGGGCCAGAACCCGCTTGAGCACGTCGTTCACGTAGCGCGGGCGCAGGCGCAGAGCGACGGCGCGGGCCAGGTGGCGGAGGCGGTGGAGGAGGCGGCGGGGGTTCATCGTCGGTGGCCGGGCGTAGGTGACGCGTGCGGGGGAATGGTAGCCGATCTGCTATCATGCGCGGCGCGTTCACCACCCCACCCCGAGGATCAGGCTTGCCCCACACCATTGCCATCGATGCCCGCAAGCTGCGCGATTTCGGCATCGGCACCTACGTCCGCAACCTCATCCGGCACCTGGCGGAGCTCGACGGCGAGAACCGCTACCTGCTGCTCACCGCGCCGGGGGACCGCGAACGTCTGGCCGATCTGCCGTCCAATTTCCGCACCGTCACGGTGCGCTCGCCGGTGTATTCCCTGCGCGAGTTGGTCACCCTTTCCTGGCGGCTCTACCGCCTGCGGGTCGACCTCTATCATTCGACCCACTACGTCCTGCCGGCGGTGCTGCCCTGCCCGGTGGTGGTGACCATCCACGACATCATCCATCTTCTCTACCCCGAATTCCTGCCCAATCGCCTGGCCTTCTACTACGCCGAGCGCATGATCCGCCGCGCCGTCAACCGCAGCGACCGCATCATCGCGGTGTCGGAGAACACCAGGAAGGATCTGATGCGCTACTTCCGCCTCTCGGGGGAGAAGATCGAGGTGGTCTACAACGGCATCGACGAGGCGTTCCTGACGCCTCTGCCGGGGGACGTGGTCGAGCGCTGGCTGCGCGATCTGGGGGTGCCGCGGCCGTACCTGCTCTTCGTCGGCAACCCCAAGCCGCACAAGAATCTCGACAACGTGGTCAAGGCCTACGCCAAGGCCCTCGAGCTGCACGATTTCCCCCATCCCCTGGTGTGCGTCGGCGACCGCGGCGGGGTCGAGCTCAAGGTGCGCCTGCGGGCCCAGCAGCTGGGCATCGAAGACCGCATCCTGCTGCTCGGCCACGTCGCGCAGGAAGCGCTGCCGGCGCTCTACCAGGGGGCCTCGGTCTTCCTCTATCCCACCCTCTACGAGGGCTTCGGCCTGCCGGTGGTCGAGGCGATGGCGTCGGGGGCGCCGGTGATCACCTCGAATACGTCGGCGTTGAAGGAGATCGCCGCCGGCTACGCCCACCTGGTCAACCCCCTCGACGTCGACGGCATCGCCCGGGCCATCGTCCAATGCGTCAGCGACGAGGACCACCGCGCCTCGCTGCGCTCCCTCGGCCTGCGCCGGGCGCGCGAGTTCCGCTGGCAGCGGGCGGCGGAGCAGACCCTGGCGATCTACCGCCGGGTGCTCGACGGCGAGGCGCCGGCGGAGGACGGCGGGTGAGCGGCGAGCTCGCGCCCCCCCTCGCCCCGGGGCGGAGAGCCGCTCTGGTGCACGACTGGCTGACCGGCATGCGCGGTGGCGAGAAGGTGCTCGAAGCGCTCGCCGAGATGCTGCCCGGGGCGCCGATCTACACCCTGGTGCACGTGCCGGGCAGCGTCAGCCCGGCGCTGGAGGCACGCACCATCCACACCAGCTTCCTGCAACGCCTGCCGGGGGTCGCCCGCCGGTACCGGAGCCTGCTGCCGCTTTTTCCGGCGGCGATCGAAGACTTCGATCTGACGCCCTACGAGCTGATCGTCTCCACCAGCCATTGCGTCGCCAAGGGGGTGATCCCGGCGCCGGACGCGGTCCACGTCTGCTATTGCCATTCGCCGATGCGTTACGCCTGGGATCAGGAGCACGTCTACTTCCCGCGCCGCCGCGGACCGCAGGCGCGCCTGCGCAACCTGATCCTCACCGCCCTGCGCACCTGGGACGTGGCGAGCGCGCCGCGGGTCGACCTCTTCGTCGCCAACTCGCGTTTCGTCGCCCGCCGCATCCGCCGCTACTACGGCCGCGGGGCGGAGGTGGTGCCGCCGCCGGTGGCGGTCGACGATTTCGCCGCCGCCGGCGACGAGGGCGGCGACCGCTCGTCGCGGCGCTGCCTGATGGTCGCCGCTCTGGCGCCCTACAAGCGCATCGACGTGGCGATCGCCGCCTGCGACCGCCTCGGCCTGGGGCTCGACGTCGTCGGCAGCGGACCGGAGCGGCGGCGCCTGGGGCGTCTGGCGGGACCGCGATGCCGGCTGCTCGGGCGGGTCAGCGATCAGCGGCTGCGGCAGCTCTACCGCGAGGCCCTCTGCCTGCTGCAACCCGGGATCGAGGATTTCGGCATCGCCGCGGTCGAGGCCCTGGCCAGCGGCACCCCGGTGGTGGCCTGCGGCCGCGGCGGGGTGCTCGACATCGTCGAGCACGGCGTCCACGGCGTGCTCTACGACCCCGGTCCCGGCGACCGCGCCAGCGAGCTCGATCGCCTGTGCGCGGCGATTGACAAATGCCGCGAAATCCGCTTCAATTCGTCGGAGCTTCGTCGCCGCGCACGCGCGTTCTCTCCATCGGCCTTCACCCAGCGCATCCGCGCCTGCGTGTCGCGGCAGATCGCGGACCTGGAGACTCCGAGACGATGATCCGCAAGCGTCACCGCAGCACCGCCGCGCTCTATCTCACCGGCGACGTCGCCGCCACCCTCATCGCCTTCCTGCTCGCCTGGTACCTGCGGTTCGAGCTCCAGGTGGTGGCGGTGACCAAGGGCGTGCCGGCGCTGAGCAGCTACCTGCTGAGCTTTCTGCCGGTGGTGCTGGCGGCGTGGCCGATCGTCTTCTACTTCCACGGCCTCTACCAGAGCCGGCGCGACCGCAGCCGCATCGACGAGGCGCTGACCATCCTGCTGGCGGTGGTGGTGGGGACGGTCCTGCTGTCGGCCCTGCAAGCCTGGTTCCGGCCCACCGTCGGCGGCGACGAGCTGCGCTTCAGCCGCGGCTTCATGGCCGTCTTTCTGCCCCTGAACGTCGCCCTGGTGGTCGCCGCTCGGGTGCTGATCCGCGGCGTGCTGGAGCGGCGGCGCCTGCGCGGGCTCAACCTGCAGCGCATCCTCATCGTCGGCGCTGGCAAGCTGGGGCAGGAGATCAACCACAAGATCCTCGCCCACCGCGCCCTCGGCTTCGAGGTGGTCGGCTTTCTCGACGACGATCCGGCCAAGCGGGGAACGGACTTTCTCGGCACGCCGGTGCTCGGCACCCTGGACGACATCGAACGGGTGATCACCGAGCGCCGCGTCGACCAGGTCTACATCGCTCTGCCCCTCGAGGCCTACGGCAAGATGGTGGAGCTGCTGCAGACCGTCGGCCGCCACTGCGTGGACATCAAGCTGGCGCCGGACGTGCTGCAATACGCCACCCTGCAGGCGACCCTCGAGGACCTCGACGGCACGCCGGTGATCAACCTGTCGGAGACGCCCTTGCAGGGCTGGTGGAGCCTGGTCAAGCGCGGCATGGACATCGTCCTCTCCGCCGGCGCGATCCTCGCCTTCACCGTGGTGCCGGTCTTCCCGATCATCGCCTTCCTCATCTGGTGGGAAGACCGCGGTCCGATCTTCTACCGCCAGGAGCGCATGGGACTCGACGGCAAGTCGTTCATGATCTGGAAGTTCCGTTCCATGCGGGTGAATGCCGAGTCGACCTCCGGGCCGGTGTGGGCGACCCGCGACGACCCCCGTCGCACCCGCATCGGCAGCTTCCTGCGCCGCTGGTCTCTCGACGAGCTGCCGCAGCTGTGGAACGTGCTGAAGGGCGACATGTCCCTGGTCGGCCCGCGTCCCGAGCGGCCGACCTTCGTCCACGAGTTCAAGCACAAGATCCCCGACTACATGCTCCGCCACCGGGTCAAGGCCGGCCTCACCGGCTGGGCCCAGGTGCACGGCTGGCGCGGCAATACCTCGATCGCCAAGCGCATCCAATACGACCTGTACTACATCCAGAACTGGTCCCTGATGCTCGACCTCAAGATCATCTGGATGACCCTGAGAAGCGGCCTCTGGCACAACGCCTATTGAGTGTCGCCGGCGCCTGATCAGCCGCCGGCTCCAGCGGCTCATGGCCGGCGACGACGATCCGCCCCAGGTCCGACCCTGCCCCTCCGGGGTGGCGGACGTCGCCGGCCGAGGCTGCCTTCGGATCCATGAGAGCCGGCCCTGGAAGGCCGGATCGCGAGGCGCGGGGCTGATCAAGCCGCAGGCGAGAAGCCCGATTCCTTCCGTCGCCCGAAGGCGCGGGTTCCGCCTCCCGGGCGTCTCTACCACCGCAGGCGGCCTACTCGGCGCCGGCGGTGCTCGGCGCCGGCGTCTCTAGCTCGTCGAGCACGGTCTCGAGGTAGGGCAGGAGGGTCGCCGCGATGCGCTCGTGGCCGGCGGCGTTGGGATGGATGCCGTCGGCCAGGTTGAGGGCCGGATCCGCCGCCACGCCGTCGAGCAGGAAGGGCACCAGCGGCACCTCGAGCTCGGCGGCGAGGCGCGGGAAGATGGCGGCGAAGCGGCCGGCGTAGTCGGGTCCGTAGCTCGGCGGGATCAGCATGCCGGCGAGCAGCACCCGGGCGCCGGCGGCGCGGGCGGCGAGGATCGTCCGCCGCAGGTTCTCCTCCGTGCTGGCGGGGTCGAGTCCGCGCAGGCCGTCGTTGCCGCCGAGGGCGATCACCACCACGTCCGGCCGCTGGCGCAGCAGCCAGTCGAGGCGGCGCAGGCCGCCGGCGGTGGTGTCGCCGGAGAGGCCGGCGTTGATCGCTCGCACCGGCCGCCCGCGCGCCGCCAGCAGCTCCGCCACCCGCGCCGGGAAGGCCTGCTCCTCCGCCAGGCCGAAGCCGGCGGTGAGGCTGTCGCCGAGGAAGACGACGAGGGGCGCGTCGCCGCCGCCC
>RFGL01000178.1 GCA_003697015.1 Acidobacteriota bacterium
CAGCCCGGCGCGGCCGCCGGCGCCATCCTCGACGCCCTGCCGCCGGCGATGCGTGCCCTGGTGGCGGAGGTGCTGGCGCGCAATCCCGACGTCGCCCGCGCCCGCCACGCCGCGGCCGCCGCCCTCTCCCGACTGCCGCAGGCGCGCGGCCTGGAAGACCCCAGGGCCACCCTGCAGGTCTTCCCCCTGCCGCCGGAGACCCGCGCCGGCCCGCAGCGCGTGATGGCGTCGGCGAGTCAGAAGCTGCCCTGGCGCGGCAAGCGCCGGCTGCGCGCCGAAGCCGCTTCCCACGCCGCCGAGGCCGCCCGACTGCGGATCGAAGCCGAAGCGTTGCGGGTTCTCACCGAGGGCCGCCGGCTGCTCTACGAGCTCGCCTTCCTCGAGCGCCTGCACGCCATCCTCGACGAGGAACGCCTGCACTTCATGCGCCACGAAGAGGCGGCCCGCGCGCGCTACGTCGCCGGCGTCGGCCTGCAGCAGTCGGTGGTCAAGATCCAGGCCGCCATCACCCGCGCCGAGACCGAGCTCCTGGCCCTCGAGAGCCGGCAGGAGAGCTTGCGCGCGGCCTTCAACGCCCTGCGCGACCTGCCCGCCGGCGAGCCCTTCACGCCGCCGCCCCTGCCGGCGCCCGACGAGCTGCCGCAGCTCGACGCCGCAACCCTGCTCGACGGCGCCCGGGCGCGGCGACCGGAGCTCCTGGCGGCGGCGGCGGAGATCGCCGGCGCCGCCAGCCGGGTCGAGCTGGCGGCGAAGGATTTCCGCCCCGACGTCACCGTCGGCCTCGGCTACACCGTCGTCGACCGGCGGCGGGACCGAGCCGCCCGACTCAACCCGCCGGAGGACGACGGCGACGACGTCCTGATGCTCTCGGGCAGCGTCAACCTGCCGATCTACCGCGGCCGCCTGGAGGCGGCCTTGGAGGAACGGCTGGCCCTCGAGCGGTCGGCGGCCGCCGACCAGCGGCGCGCCGAGGCGGCGATCGCCGCCGCCATCGGCGAGCACGCCGCCCGCCTGCCGCTGCTCTACCGCCAGTGGCAGCTGCTCGACGGGGTGCTCCTCGCCCAGGCGGAAGAGGCCCTGCGTTCGGCCGAGTCGGCCTACGCCACCGGCGAGCTCGGCGCTCTCGACCTGCTCGACGCCGAGCACGTGCTCTTCGAGGTGCGCACCGCCCGCGACCGGGTGCGCGCCGACTACGCCGTCGCCTGCGCCCGCCTCGAGCGGGCGATCGCCGCCCCGCTGGCCGCCGTTCAGGCGCAGGAACCCACCCCCTAGCGCGCCACGTCGCTGGAGATCATCATGAACGACGCCCTTCTCACCCCACGCCGTCCCTCCCCGCTCGCCGTCGCTCTCGGCGGCCTCGCCGCCGGCTTCCTGGCGGCGGCCTTCGTCCTCCTCGACCCGCTCGACCTCCACCCGCTGGACGAGCGGCTGCGCGGCGACGCGCCGCCGGCCGCCGCCCGCGAGCACGCCGCCGCGGCCGAGCACGACCACGCCGAGCATCAGGGCTACTGGACCTGCGGCATGCACCCCGAGGTGATCCAGGAGGAGCCCGGCCAGTGCCCGATCTGCCACATGGACCTGGTCCCCCTCGAGGTCGATCCGCCGGCCGCCGGCGCCGCGGACCGCGAACCCGCCGGCGAGCGCAAGGTGCTCTTCTACCGCAACCCCATGGACCCGACGATCACCTCGCCGGTACCGGCCAAGGACGAGATGGGCATGGACTACGTGCCGGTCTACGCCGACGAGGTGGGGGCGACGAGCGGCACCACGGTGCGCATCGATCCGCTGGTGGAGCAGAACATGAACGTCCGCACCGCCCGGGTCGAGCGCCGCGACCTGCGCCATCCGATCCGCACCCTCGGCTACCTCGACTACGACCAGGAACGCATGGTCACCGTCACCACCAAATTCAGCGGCTATATCGAGAAGGTCTACGTCAACTACGTCGGCGAGCCGGTGACCAAGGGCCAGCCGCTGTTCGAGATCTACGCCCCGGAGCTGGTCCAGACCCAGCAGGAGCTGCTGTCGGCCCTCACCTTCGCCCGCCGCCTCGCCGGCGCGCCGGAGGAGACCCGCCGCCGGGCCGAGGCCCTGGTCGAGGCGGCGGAGACCCGCCTCGGCTACTGGGACATCTCCCGCGAGCAGATCGCCGAGCTCAAGCGCAGCGGCAAGGTGCTGCGCACCCTGACCGTCACCGCGCCGGCCAGCGGCCTGGTGATGAAACGCCTCCCCGGGCTCGAGGGGATGGCGGTGAAGCCGGGGATGGAGATCTTCCACATCGCCGACCTGAGCAGCCTGTGGCTTACCGTCGAAGTCTTCGAGGATCAGATCCCCTGGGTGCGCGAAGGCACGCCGGCGGAGGTCACCCTGCCCTACTTCCCGGGCAAGACCTTCCGCAGCACGGTGCGCTTCCTCGAGCCCGAGCTGTCGGAGAAGACCCGCACCATGCGGGTTCTGATCGAGGTGCCCAACCGCGGCGGCGAGCTGCGCAAGGGCATGTACGCCACCGTCGTCTTCGCCCCGGTGGCGGCGACCGACGCCCTGGTCGTGCCCTCCGAAGCGGTGCTGCGCACCGGCCAGCGCAGCGTCGTGGTGGTCGCCCTCGGCGGCGGCCGCTTCGCCCCCCGCGAGGTGGTGGTGGGTCACGAGGCCGATGGCCAGACCCAGATCCTGCGCGGGCTGGAGGAAGGCGAGGAGATCGTCACCTCGGCCCAATTCCTCCTCGACTCGGAATCGAAGCTGCGCGAAGCGATCCAGAAGATGGTCGCCCGGGCGCAGGCGCCGGCGCCGGCCGGCGCCCCCAACGACGGCGCCGGCGGCGTCCACTAGGAAGTCGGGGACGATGCTCAAAGCCCTCATCGAATGGTCGCTCAGGAATCAGCTGCTGGTGATCGTCGGCCTGCTGCTGGCGATCCTGCTCGGCGTCTGGGCCGTCCGCGAGACCCGGGTCGACGCCATCCCCGATCTCTCCGACGTCCAGGTGATCATCTTCACCGAGTACCCGGGACAGGCGCCGCAGGTGGTCGAGGATCAGGTCACCTACCCGATCACCACCAAGATGCTCGCCGTGCCCTACGCCAAGGTGGTGCGCGGCTACTCCTTCTTCGGCTTCTCCTTCGTCTACGTCATCTTCGAAGACGGCACCGACCTCTACTGGGCGCGGTCGCGGGTGCTGGAGTACCTCTCCGGCCTCACCCGGGCGCTTCCCGCCGGGGTGGCGCCGCAACTCGGGCCGGACGCCACCGGCGTCGGCTGGGCCTTCATGTACGTCCTCAACTCCCCCCAGCGCTCCCTGGCCGAGCTGCGCAGCTTGCAGGACTGGTACCTGCAATACGGCCTCTCCGCCGTCGAGGGGGTGGCGGAGGTGGCATCGATCGGCGGCTTCGTGCGCCAGTACCAGGTCGAGGTCGACCCGGTGCGCCTGCGGGCCTACGGCCTGCCCTTGCAGCAGGTCAAGCAGGCCATCCAGCGCTCCAACCTCGACGTCGGCGGCCGCCTGGTGGAGATCGCCGAGCGCGAGCTGATGGTCCGCGGCCGGGGCTACGTCAAGGAGATCCGCGATCTGGAGAACGTCGTCCTCGCCAGCGCTCCGGGCGGGGTGCCGGTGCTGCTCAAGGACGTCGCCCGCATCACCGTCGGACCGGAGATCCGCCGCGGGCTGGCGGATTGGAACGGCGAGGGGGAGACCGTCGGCGGCATCGTCGTGGTGCGGGCCGGCGCGGACGTCCGCACCACCATCGAAAAGGTCAAGCAGCGCCTCGAGGAGCTGCGCGCCGGCCTGCCGGAGGACGTCGAGATCTCCGTCGCCTACGACCGCACCGGCTTGATCGAGCGTTCGATCGCCACCCTCACCCACACCCTGATCGAAGAGATGGTGGTGGTCTCCCTGGTGTGTCTGGTCTTCCTCTTCCACTTCCGCTCCGCCCTGGTGGCGATCGTCTCCATCCCGGTGTCGATCCTCCTCGCCTTCATCGTCATGCACGCCCAGGGATTGGGCTCGAACATCATGTCCCTTGGCGGCATCGCCATCTCCATCGGCGTCTTGGTCGACGCCGCCATCATCATGGTGGAGAACGCCCACAAGCACTACGAAGAGTGGCGCGGCAAGCTCTCCCACTTCGAGATCATCCTGCGCTCGGCGCAGGAGGTGGGACCGACGCTCTTCTTCACGCTGCTGGTGATCACCGTCTCCTTCATGCCGATCTTCACCCTCGAGGCGCAGGAGGGGCGGCTGTTCAAGCCCCTGGCCTTCACCAAGACCTACTCCATGGCGATGGCCTCGATCCTCGCCGTCACCGTGGTGCCGGTGTTGATGTACTGGTTCGTGCGCGGCAGGATCCACAGCGAGAAGAATCACCCGGTATCGCGCTTCCTGCGCTGGCTCTACGCGCCGGTGCTCAACCTCGCGCTGCGCTGGCGCTGGGCGGTGATCGTCGCCATGCTGGTGGTCCTGGCGCTGACCGTGGTGCCCCTCGAGCACGTCGGCTCCGAGTTCATGCCGCCGCTGTGGGAAGGGGACCTGCTCTACATGCCGACGACCTTCCCCGGCATCTCGATCACCAAGGCGAAGGAGATCGTCCACCAGACCGACAAGATCCTCCGCACCTTCCCCGAGGTGGAGTCGGTCTTCGGCAAGGTCGGCCGCGCCGAGACCGCCACCGACCCGGCGCCCCTGTCGATGCTCGAGACCACCATCACCCTCAAGGACCCGAGCGAGTGGCGGCCGGGGATGACCAAGGAGCGGCTGGTCGAGGAGATGGACCGGGCGATCCAGTTCCCGGGCCTGACCAACGCCTGGACGATGCCGATCAAGACCCGCATCGACATGCTGTCGACCGGCATCAAGACGCCGGTGGGGATCAAGATCGGCGGGCCGGATCTGCGCCGGCTCGAGGCCATCGCCGAGCGCGTCGAGGCGGTGGTCAAGCCCCTCCCCGGCACCCTCTCGGCCTACGCCGAGCGGGTGATGGGAGGCACCTACCTCGACTTCGACATCGATCGCCAGGCGGCGGCCCGCTTCGGCCTCCGGGTCGGCGACGTGCAGGAGGTCATCCAGTCGGCGGTCGGCGGCATGAACGTGTCGTGGACCGTCGAGGGACTGGAGCGCTACCCGATCAACGTCCGCTACCCGCGGGAGCTGCGCGACAGCCTGACGGCGCCGCGCGAGATCCTGGTGGCGACGCCGAGCGGCGCCCAGGTGCCCTTGGGGCAGCTGGCCCGGCTCGAGATCCGCGACGGCCCGCCGGGCATCAAGTCGGAGGACGCCCGCCCCAACGCCTGGGTCTACGTCGACCTGCGCGGCATCGACGTCGGCACCTGGGTCGAGCGGGCGAAGCGCGAGGTCGCCGCCCGGGTCGAGCTGCCGCCGGGCTACACCCTCTACTGGTCCGGCCAGTACGAATACATGCAGCGGGCGCGGAAGCGTCTGAGCCTGATCGTCCCCGTCACCCTGCTGCTGATCTTCATCATCCTCTACGTCCACCTGCGCTCGATGGTCAAGACCGCCATCGTGCTGTCGGCCATCCCCTTCTCCCTGGTGGGCTCGGTGTGGCTGATGAGCCTGCTGGGCTACAACTGGTCGGTGGCGGTGGCGGTGGGCCTCATCGCCCTCGCCGGCCTGGCGGCGGAGACCGGGGTGGTGATGCTGCTCTACCTCGACCTGGCCTACGAGCGCTGGCACCGGCGCGGCCACATGCGCACCTTCGCCGATCTGCGCCAGGCGGTGTATGAGGGGGCGGTACAACGCATCCGGCCGAAGATGATGACCGTCGCCGCCATCTGCTTCTCCCTGGTGCCGATCCTCTACGCCACCGGCACCGGTGCGGACGTCATGCGGCGCATCGCCGCGCCGATGGTCGGCGGGGTGGTGACCTCCTTCGTCGGCGAGCTGGTGGTCTTCCCGGCGATCTACTTCGTCTGGCGGGCGCGCCGCCTCGAGCGCACCCCCCTGTGGCCGCAGGCGGACGGCGAGCCGAGCGCCGCGCCGGACGGCGGACGGCCGGCGGAGGACGCGGCGTGACCGCTCGATCGCGGCACGCGCCGGCCACCGGCCGCGGGCGGGGCTCAGCCCCGGGCGGCGGCGAGCTGCGCGGCGGCGTCGTCGCGGGGCAGCTCGATCAGCTCCTCGAGCAGGCGCCAGCCGGCGCTCCGGTTGGCGATCAGGTAGGCGTTGTGCGGCTCGCGGCGATGGCGGAAGGCGGAGAAGGTGACGCTCATCGCCAGGCGGGCGAGGACCAGGTCGAAGAGCACCTCGAGCTCCACCGGCGCCAGCGGGCGGACGGCGTGGTAGCCGCGCAGCACCCGGCCGCCGGCCGCCAGCGGCCGCGGGGCGTCGAGCATGAAGTAGGCGACGGCGATCGCCACCTCGCAGACCGTCGCGGTATGGAGCAGATCGCCGAAATCGATCAGCCCGGTCACGGCGCCGGAATCATCGAGCAGCACGTTGTGGTTGTTGACGTCGTTGTGCACCACCTGCGCCGGCAGCTGCCGGCGGCGCGGTGCGACGAAACGCGCAAAGCGCCGCCCGATGCGCTCGACGATCCGCCGTCGCGCCGGCTCGACGATCGCCGCCTTATAGCGCTCGACGGCGGGGAAACGCATCAGGTCCCAGTCGCTGATGCGCCGCATGGCCGGGTGGGCGAAGCCGTCGAGGGCGCGGTCGACGGTCGCCGCCAGGCGGCCGATCGCATGCAGCAGGGCGGGATGGTGGCTCGGCGCCTCCGCCCACGGCACCCCGTCGACGTAGGTCAGCAGGCGCACCCGGTGGCGCCGGCCGCCGGCGCTGCGGGCGCTTTCGATCCGCCGTCCACGGCGGCTCGGACAAGGGCGCGGCAGGCGCCACGGCAGACCGGCCCCGGCCAAGTGGTCGAGGGCGCGGTTCTGAAAGTCGAGCACCCGCCGCTCTTCGGCGGCGCGGGAGATCTTCAGCACCCGGGCCGGCCCGCCGGCCGGGATCAGCAGGAAGTTCTGGTCGTCGTACCCCGGCAGCGGCCGGGCGACGGCATCGACGCCGTAGAGCGCGGCGGCCAGACGCTGCGCTTCGGCGGCGGTGAAGGCGGGCGGCGATGGTGCGTCGAGCGACATCGGCGGTGCGGTCGATCCCCCGCCCCCGCCGGGAACGCGGCGGCCGGGCCGCATAGTGTGACAGATCCGACCTCCAGCCCAGGGCTCGGAGGTCGCGAGCGACGCCCGGCCGTCGCTCGCCGGAGGTAGAGGACATGGACGAGCTCGCGCGCAGTTGGACCCACCTGCCCAACCTGCACCCCGCCCTGGTGCACTTCCCGATCGCCCTCTTGCCGGCGGCCCTCTTCTGCGACCTCGGGGCGCTGCTCTTCCGCCGCCACGACTGGCTGGCGCGCGCCGCCACCCTGCTCTACGTTCTCGCCGCCGCCGGCGGCGCCGCCGCGGTGAAGGCGGGGGAGCTCGCCGCCGACGGCCTCGAGGAGGTGGCGGCGACCCTCCAGCCGGCGATCGGCCGCCACAGCGACTACGCCCACTACGCCGCCTGGACCCTCATCGCCGTCGCCGTCCTGCGCCTGGCCGCGGCGTGGCCCCGGCTGCGGCGGCTGGCGGTCGCCCTGCGCAGCCTGGCGCTGGCCGTCGCCGTCGCCGGCCTCGGCCTCCTGGCCTACGCCGCCGATCTCGGCGGCGCCCTGGTCTTCGTCCACGGCGTGGCGGTCGCCCGCCCGCAGGCGCCCCCTGCCCCGGCCCCGCCGCCGCCGGCCGAGGCGCGGAGCGATCCGCGCCAG
>RFGL01000179.1 GCA_003697015.1 Acidobacteriota bacterium
GCTCGCCGGGGTCGTGGTCGCTCCGGCGGGTGGAAGGGGTCGGCGCTACGGCGGCACGGTCCACCAGCCGACCAGGAGGGCGAGGAGGAGGACGACGACGAAGACCAGTACGATCCAGGTCACGGGCACCCGCTCCCGCTGACCCGGCTCGCTCGCCGCCGGCTGCTGCTCGCGGCCCTGGAGGGCGGCGCAGATCTCGCCGGCGCTGGTGAATCGTTTCGACGGATCCCGCTCCAGGCAGCGCATGATCGTCGCCTCCCAGCGCGGATCGAGGCCGGGCACCCGCTTGCTCGGCGGTTCCGGGTCCTCGCGGACGCGGGCGAAGACGGTCTGCAGGGTCGACGGCCGCAGGAAAGGCAAGGTGCCGGTGATCATCTCGTAGATCACCAGGCCGAAGGTGTAGATGTCGGTGGCGGTGTTGGCGGTCTCCAGCTCCAGCTGCTCCGGCGCCATGTAGAACGGGGTGCCGAGGATGACGTTGGTGGCGGTGAGGGAATCGGTCTTCTCGAACGAGGCGTTCTGCACCACCGGGCTGCGCGCCTGGCGCGCGACGCCGAAGTCGGTCAGCACCGCCCGCACCCCGCCGCCGGCGCGCGGCAGGAGGAAGACGTTGTCGGGCTTCAGGTCGCGATGCACCACCCCGGCCCCATGGGAGGCGGCCAGCGCCGAAGCCATCTGGCAGACGATCGGCAGGGCTTCCTCCTCCGACAGGCGCTGGTCGCGCTGCAGCCGCTCGAGCAGGGTCTCGCCGTCGAGGAACTCCATCGCCATGCACGGCACGCTGACCTCGATGCCGGGCCGCTCGAGCTCGAAGACCTCGTAGATCTGCAGCACGTTGGGGTGGGAGATGCGCCGCGACAGCTCGTATTCTTGGTAGAAGCGGGCGACGAGCTTGTCGCTGACCCGTTCCGGCTGCACCGTCTTGAGCGCCACCCGCCGGCCCTCGGCGACGTCGAAGGCGGCGTAGACCTCCCCCATCCCACCCTTGCCGATCAGGCGCTCGATGCGGTAGCGCTGGTGCACCACCTCACCGGGGGCGAGCATGTCCTCCGGCTCGGCGGCCGTCGCCTCCAAGGTGATCGTGCCCGAGCTCTGCTGCAGGTCACTCTCTGACTGTGAGTCCCGCTCCATCGCCAATGGCTACCCCCAACGCCTCCGATGCGGCGCTCCGGGATGCCCGCTGCTCGACGGCCGTCGCGACGCGTCCCACAGGCCCCCGCCGCCGCCGGAGCTTCAACCGCACAGACGCAGCCCCATGGTACGCCAGGACGGGGCGGATGTCGACCGCCCTCGGAATTCTTCTGAACGGCCCCTGCGCTCAGCCGTCCGCCGGCGCTTTCCAGCCGACCTCGGCGAGACGCTTCTCGACCTCCAGATCGCGCAGGTAGATGTACATCACCGCCATCGAGTCCTGATCCTCGTCGGTGGTGTTGTTGTAGGTGCTGATCAGCTCGTAATCGTGGTCGGCGTAGACCGGAATGCCCTCGACGCTGGACAGGGATTCCACCCGCCGCAGGCCGATGCGGTCGTCGAAATTCTCCGCCCGGCTCTTGAAGATCGTCCGCCCGTCGGTCAGGTCGCGCAGCTCGAGGGATTCGGCGAAGGGGTGGAGGTGGACCGCGATGTAGTGGATGGTGGTGTCGTAGGGCACCTGCATCAGGTGTGTGACCAGGGTGCGGTTGACCTCGCGGCCGGGCTTGACCACCCAGTGGCCGGTGAACCGGCGCCCCAGGCGGTCCTTGTATTCGTGGCTGCTGGCGTTGTCCCCCGGCAGGCAACCGGGGCCGTGCTTCTCTTCCAGCGGCTGGCGCACGCCGAAGTAGCCGGCGTCCCCCTCGAGCAGCTCCAGGCCGTAGGCGCCGATCGGGAAGAGGGGCTTCATCGGCGCCGTCAGGTCGCGCTGGCGGACGTACTCGACGGTCACCTTGTGACGCACGTCGAAGCGTTCACCCTCGAGATTCAGGTTGAGCACCTGGGTGGTCAGGGAGAGGGGCTCGTCGGATCGCACGGGGATGCCGAAGCCCGGGGGAAAGCGGATGGTCTGCTGGCCCTGGGAGAGGGTGAAGAGGCGCGAGCTGAAGCTCGGGGTGGTGCGAAAGCGCATGCGGTGGGTACCGACGTTCAGGTCGAGATTCGAGTGGCACATGAACTCCTGGCGCTGGGGGGAGACGCCGTCCTCGCCGACCATCACCGCCTTGTAGCCGACGATCCATACCAACTCCCGTTGCTCGCGATCGCCGAGGTAGAGCTGCTGCTGGCTGAACGGTCCTTTCATCGACCGGTACTTGCGATCGACGGTGTAGGTCTTCGACAGCACCACCTCGGTGCGCGGCTCCGCCGCCTCCGGCGGCGTGCCGTGCAGGTCCGCCGCCGCCCCGCCGAGTGCCACCGCCGCCGCCAGCCCCCATCCGGTCCATCGCTTGTCCATCTCGTCCTCCTGCGTCGCCACCACGGATCGCCGGCGAACGTTCGCCCGCGTCGCCCGGCGATTATGGCACGGCGCCGGCCGCCGCGGGAACCGTCGCCTCGGAGACGAACGGATCCGCCAGCCGCCTGTCGCGCACGAAGGCCTCGTCGGTCAGGCTGTGGAGGAAGGCGACCAGCGCCCGGCGCTCCCGCGCGGTGACGGCGAAGCCGGCGACCAGGGGACTCTTGTACGGATTGTCCCGGCCGCGGCCGGCGTACGGGCCGGAGGCGACGGCGCGGCCGCCGGCGGCGTAGTGGTCGATCACCTCCTCCAGGGTGGCGATCGAGCCGTCGTGCATGTAGGGGGCGGTGAGGGCGACGTTGCGCAGGGTGGGGGCGCGGAAGCGGCCGGCGTCGCGGCGCTTGCCGGTGTGGGCGAGGAGCCCCGGGTTGTCCGGCGGATAG
The DNA here is from genome assembly GCA_003697015.1 of Acidobacteriota bacterium. Taxonomy (GTDB): domain Bacteria; phylum Acidobacteriota; class Thermoanaerobaculia; order Multivoradales; family J023; genus J023. The sequence continues at coordinate 2,872 of RFGL01000179.1, forward strand.
GCCCCCGGGCGGCCGGCGGCGTCGCGCAGGTTGTAGAGCCCGGTGTTGTGGAAGACCGGCCGCGGCGGCGGCAGGCCGGCGACGGCCACCGGAGCGGAGAGGTTGAAGCCGCCGTGGCAGCGCGAACAGCCCAGGCGGGGGGAGAAGAAGAGCTCCATGCCGCGGCGCGCGGCAGCGGAGAGGGCGTCGCGCCGGTCGTCGTAGAGCAGCCGGTCGAAGGGCGAGCGGCCGGAGATCAGGGTGCGCTCGAAGGCCGCCAGGGCGCGGGTCAGATTGGCGATGGTGAACGGATCCCTGGGGCCCGGGAAGGCGGCGGCGAAACGGCGGCGGTAGTCGGCCACCGCCCGCAGGCCGGCCAACGCCTCGGCCTCCCGGCCGCGCAGGCCGAGCTCGACCGGCGAGCGGCTCATCATCGGCACCAGGGCCTGGTCCTCGAGCCGCTTGAGGGTGGGGTCGGCCCAGGTCAGGGTGACGTTGTAGGCCACGTTGGCGAGGGACATGGCGGAGCGCGGGTGGAGCTCGCCGGTGACGCCGACCGCCCGCGCCCGGCCGTCGGTGAACGCCAGCTCCTGGCGGTGGCAGGTGGCGCAGGCGTAGGAGCCGTCGGCGGACAGTCGGCGGTCGTAGAACAGGCGCCGGCCGAGCTCGACCTTGGCCGCGCTCATCGGGTTGTCCGCCGGCACCGGCGGCACCGGGAAGCCGGGCGGCAGCTGCCAGGTCCAGCC
>RFGL01000180.1 GCA_003697015.1 Acidobacteriota bacterium
GGGTGGCGAAGAGCGCCGCCTCGAGATGGCGCAGGCGCTCCTCCGCCTCCGCCAGGCGCTGGCCGGCGGCGGCCACCCGCCGCCGCAGCTCCCGCGCCCGGGCCTGAAAGTCGGCGGCAGCAGCGAGGTCGTCCGGCGGCAGGGCGAAGCCGGGCAGGGGGTGGACGGCAAAGCTCCGCGGCTCGGCTACCGGCTCGACCCCGCCGTCGGCGTCGACCAGCGCCAGCTCGACCGTGTAGCGCCCGGGGGCGACCAGGGGGCCGGCCGGCGGCTCGGCCCACGGCGGGCGGAACTCCGGCTCCTCGAGCTCGATCGGTTCCGGCGGCGGCAGGCGCAGGTCCCAGGCGATGCGGTGCAGGCCGGCGGTCGCCGGGCCGGCCAGGCGCCGCACCGGCCGGCCGTCGGCGTCGCGGACGGTGAGCACCGCCTGCGGCTCGCCCTGCCGCGCCTCCTGGCGCAGGCGCTCCCAGCCGGGGAAGGGCACGTCCTCCCCCGCTTCGCGCCGCTTGCGCTCCGCCGCCCGACGCTCGGCCTTCGCCGTCCGCCGGTCCGCCGCCAGGTGGTAGGTGACGACGGCGCCGAAGGGGGGGTTGGGGGCGGCGAAGGCGGTGCTGCCCTGGGACGGCTGGCCGCGCGCCTGAAGCGGCACCGAGGGCACGTAGGACCAGGCGTCGCGGACGGCGAAGAGGTGGGCCGGGGCCGCCAGGGCGCCGGCGGCGATCTCGCGCAACGGCGCGTAGTCGTCGAGGACGTAGAAGCCGCGGCCGAAAGACGCCGCCACCAGGTCGCCGGCCCGGCGCTCGAGCTCGAGGTCGCGGAAGGCGATGGTCGGCACCCCGCCGCGCAGGGGGATCCACCGCCCGCCCCCGTCCAAGGTGACGAAGAGGCCGTGCTCGGCGGCGGCGAAGATCAGCTCCGGCCGCTGGTCGTCCTGGGCCAGGGCCCACACCACCTCCGCCGCCGGCAAGCCGCCGGCCTGCGGGTCGCCGGCGATCGAGCGCCAGCTGCGGCCGCGGTCGTCGCTCTTGAAGATCAGCGGCCGGAAATCCCCCAGCTTGTGGGCGTCGGCGACCGCGTAGACCACGCCGGCGTCGGCCAGCGAGGCCTCGACGTCGTTGATGAAGGCGAGCTCCGGCACCCCGGGGAGGGGCGCCGCCGGGCGCCAGCTTCCGCCCCCGTCCTCGGTCACCTGCAGGCGGCCGTCGTCGGTGCCGGCGTAGATCAGCTCGGCGTCGAGAGGCGACTCGGAGATCGCGGTCAGGGTGCCGTACCACGACATGGCGCCGTTGTCGTAGAGCGCGTCGACGCTCCACACCCGGCCGAGCAGAGGCAGCTCGTAGCGGTTGCGGCCGCGGCTCAGGTCGCCGGAGATCGGCCGCCACGAGTCGCCGCGATCGTCGCTGCGCCACAGGCGCTGGGAACCGAAATAGAGCCGCCCCGGGGCGTGGGCGCTGACCTCCAGCGGGGCGTCCCAATTCCAGCGCTCCGGCGGCTCCCCCGGCGCCGGCTGCGGCTGGACGTCGATCAGCTCGCCGCTCTTGCGGTCGTAGCGGTTGAGATGGCCCCGCTGCCACTCGAGGTAGACCAGATCGGGGATCTCGGGATCGAAGGCGCAGTCGTAGCCGTCGGCCCCCAGGGGCACCAGCCAGTCTTCGTTGCGCACCCCCTCGGCGCCGGTGGTGCGCACCGGGCCGAGCAGGGTGCCGAGATCCTGGGCGCCGCCGACGACGTCGTAGAACGGGCTGCCCGCGGGCGAGCCCGGGGAGAGGGCCAGCTTGTAGAACTGGGAGATCGGCAGATTGGGGACGTGGCGCCAGCGCCGGCCGTCGTCGAAGCTCTCATAGAGCCCGCCGTCGGTGCCGGCGATCAGGTGCTCCGGGTCCTGGGGATCGATCCACAGGGCGTGGTTGTCGCTGTGCTTCTGGCGGCCGTCGCCGAGGACCTCGAAGGTCGCGCCGCCGTCGCGGGTGACGTGGAGGAAGACGTCCATCTGGTACACCGTGTCGACGTCGTGGGGGGAGGCGACGATCTCCTGGTAGTAGTGCGGCCCGGTGCCGTTCGACAGGTAGTCGCTCATCCGCTGCCAGCTCTCGCCGCCGTCGCGCGAACGGTAGAAGCCGCGCTCCTCCTCGCTCGCCTCGATGGTGGCGTAGATCACGTCCGGGTCGGCCGGCGACGCCGCCAGGCCGATCTTGCCCATGTCGCCGGCGGGCAGGCCGGTGCTCAGCCGGCGCCAGCTCTTGCCGCCGTCGGTCGACTTGTGGATGCCCGAGCCCGGGCCGCCGGCCAGGAGCGACCAGACGTGGCGCCGGCGCTGGTAGGTGGCGGCGTAGATCACGTCCGGATCGCGCGGGTCGAGCTCCAGGTCGGTGGCGCCGGTGTCGTCGTCGATCGCCAGCACCCGGGTCCAGCTCTCGCCGCCGTCGGTGGTCTTGTACACCCCGCGCTCGCCCCCCGCCGCCCACAACGGCCCTTCCGCCGCGACGTAGACCACGTCGCCGTCCCGCGGGTCGACCACCACGTCGCCGACGTGCTCGGAACGTTCGAGGCCCATGCGCCGCCAGCTCCTGCCGCCGTCGAGGCTCTTGTAGACCCCGTCCCCCCAGCCGACGTGCCGGCCGCTGACGTTCTCCCCCGTCCCCACCCACACCACGTCCGGCCGGCTCGGATCGAGGACCACGCGGCCGATCGAATAGGACGGCTGATCGTCGAAGATCGGCTGCCAGGTGATGCCCGCGTTCTCCGTCTTCCACACCCCGCCCGAGCCCACCGCCACGTACCAGGTGCTGGGGTCGCGCGGGTCGACGGCGAGGTCGGCGATGCGCCCCCCCATCAGCGCCGGCCCGATGCCGCGCAGCTCGAGACCCTCGATCACCGCGGCCAGGTCCGGCCCCTCCTCGCCCGCCGCCCCAGCCGCCGGCGGCAGCAGGATGAGAATCAGCATCCACAGCATCCGTCGCACCGTCTCCCGAAGCACAAGCGCCTCCTTTCGTCGCGAGTTCCGTCGCAGCCTATCGCACCCCGCATCGCCGCCGACGGCGGCGCCGGGGTGGCTCGGATGATTCCGCATAAGCTCCTGAATCGAAACCACTTGCGAAGTCGGTGGCACTTGCGAAGTCGGTGGCACCTTTTGGGACACCTTTGGGGGCCGGTTTTGGGGCGACCGCCGAGCGCGGCGCCGCGGGACAAGAGAATCGTCGCTCGGTACACTGGCGAGGACGCCGAAGAACTGATCGATACCTCACAGCGAAAAGAACGATGGTGCTCTACTTCTCCTATGGATCCAATATGGCCACCTCCAGGCTGGAGCGCCGCGCCCCGTCGGCTCGGACGGTGGGCGTCGCGCGGCTTCCTGGGCACCGGTTGCGCTTCCATAAGCGGGGGCAGGACGCCTCGGGGAAATGCGACGTCGAGTGGACCGCGGACGACGGGGACGTCGTCTTCGGGGTCGTCTTCGAGATCACGGAGGAGGACAAGGTCGAGCTGGACAAGCACGAAGGGCTGCACGCCGGCTATGAAGAAAAAATCGTCTCCATCCACCTCGCCGGCGGCGCCGAGCTGCGCGCCGTCACCTACTACGCCACCGCCATCGACCGCAAGCTCAAACCCTTCGCCTGGTACCGGGAGCACGTCGTCCGCGGCGCCTTGGAGCACGGCCTGCCGGCGCAGTACGTGCGCACCCTCCTGGCCGTGGAGACCGTAGCCGACCCGGACCCGTCCCGACACGCTCGCGAGCTATCGGTCTACGGCAGGGTAAGGACCGACGTGTAAGTCGATGACGCGAAACGGCTTGTGAAGACCCTGGCACCTGACGGGGGGCACCTGACGGGGGGAGGACGGCCCGGGACGCGGGCCTAGCGCAGGGGCAGGAAGATCAGGCCGTGGAAGACGCCGAGGATGACGACGTCGTCGTCGCCGTCGGCATTGGGGGCGAGCAGGTAGGCGATGCGGAAATGGCCGTAGCTCAGGTGGTGGACCCGCTGCTCCGGCAGGTAGGTGTAGCGCTGGCCGAGCTCGGGAGCGCCGGTCAAGGATTGAACCTTGTCGATGATCGATTCGACCGTGCGGAAGGCGGTCGCCGGCCGATCGCGGGCGATGTAGTCGTGGATCTCGCGCAACGAGACCACGGCCTCGCGGGTCCAGCTCAGTCGCGCCATGACCGCAGCCGGCGGCGAAGCTCGGCGGTATCGACGACGCGGCCGGCGCCGGCGTCGGCCAGGCCGCGGAGCGCCCGGCGGTAGAAGGCCAGCTCGCGCAGGATCTCGTCCCTCGAGCTGTCGTCGGGTTGGTCCTGGATGATGCCGATCAACTGGTCCTTGACCGACGGCTCGGTGCCTTCGTCGGCGGATGCCGGGCCGGCCCGGGCGGCGGTCGGACGCGGGTCTGCCATCGGATTCGGGTGCCGGCGACGGGCCTTACTCGATCTCCACCTCGATCGGCTTGACGCCCGACAGCGGCGCGCTGGCCGACACGTAGCCGATCGCACCGGGGTGACCCGCCACGTACTCGATCACCTCGCGCTCGCTCTGGGCGCGCGGCGGCGGCACGTCGTCGCCGGTGAAGATCTTGCGGTTCCAGTAGGTCTCGATGTTCTTCACCGAGCGGCGGTGGATGAGCTTGCAGAACGATTCGCGGATCGGCGATTCGCGGATCAGGTCGATCGGCATCACCGGCTCGCCGTTATCCCAGCGGGTCCGCTTCTTGAGCAGGAAGGCGGAGACCTCCTCGCGCGGCAGCGACTTCACCGGATTGGCTGGGTTGACGATCACCTGCAGGCCGTCCACCTCGGTGGCGGACAGCGAAACCATCGCCAGCATGCTGCCGGCGGCGAGCAGACCGATGAGGTACTTTCCCATGACGTTTCCCCCTCGCAAGATCCTCCCGTTCGCCGGCGGGGCGATCACGGGTGGTCGTTGCGCCTTGGAAGGCCCTCCTCTGGCGGACCTGCACCGCTCGGCTCGGTCCTCAATCCCGCGCCGGCTGCCGGCCGCCAGTACTCCCGATTCTTTCCGGCACTCCCTCTCCGCCCATCGTCGGGCATCCACGGGCCGTATCGTAGCACAAATCCGAAGATTCTGGAGTGCCGGTGCACGATTTTTGAGATTCGGCCCTGCCGGCCGGCATGGCTTCGGTGGCGATCGGACCGCCGCCGAGGCAGACCTCGCCGTCGTAGAGCACCGCCGGCTGGCCGCCCGCCAGCCCCGCATCGGGCTCGGCCAGACGCACCGTGACGCCGCCGTCGCCGGCGGCGACGACGCGGCAGGCGGCGGCGGCCGGCGCGTGACGCACCTTGACCGCCAGCTCGACGCCCCGCTCCAGGCCGCGCGGCGGGCGGTCGATCCAATGCGGTTCGGGGATGCGGAAGAGGTCGCGCCGGCGCGCCGCCAGCCGCGAGCCGTGGACCACCCAGATCACGTTCGTCGCCAGGTCCTTGGCCACCACGTACCACGGCCCGCCGCCGAGCCCCAGCCCCTTGCGCTGGCCGATGGTGTAGAACCACGGCCCGCGGTGGCGGCCGAGCAAGCGCCCGCCGTCGACGTCGCGGATCGGTCCGGGTCGCTCGTCGAGGTAGCTGCGGACGAAGTCGTCATAGCGGATCCGGCCGAGAAAGCAGATCCCCTGGCTGTCCGGCCGGTCGCGGGTCGGCAGCTCCATCCGCCGCGCCAGCTGCCGCACCCGGCGCTTGGTCAGGCCGCCGAGGGGGAAGAGGCAGCGCGCCAGCTGGCGCTGGTCGAGGCGGTGGAGGAAGTAGCTCTGATCCTTCACCGGATCGACCCCCTTGAGCAGCCGCCAGCGCCCGCCGCGGCGCTCGAGGCGGGCGTAGTGGCCGGAAGCGACGCGATCGAAGCCGCCGCCGGCCCGCTCCAGCCGTTCGAGGAAAGCGCCGAGCTTGATGCGCCGGTTGCAGACGACGTCCGGGCTCGGCGTGCGTCCGGCGGCGAGCTCGGCGATCGTCCACTCCACCACCCGGCGGTGGTACTGGCGCTGCATCGACGCCACCTCGAGGGGCACGCCGGCCTGCTCGCAGACCGCCCGCGCATACTCCAGGTCCTCCTGCCAGGGGCAGTCGCCTAAACCGGCGTGCTCGTCTTCCAACCACACCTTGAGATAGAAGGCGACGACCTCGTGGCCCTCCTGCTGCAGCAGGCGCAGGGCCACCGAGCTGTCGACGCCGCCGGAGAGAAGTACCGCGATCCGCATCGTCGAGACTAGCGCCGGGTGCGGGCGAGGAGAGGCATCACCACCAGGGTCATGGCCGCCGCCGTCACCGTGCCGAGGGCCACCGCCAGGCCGAATCGCTGGGTGGGCGGGAAGCTCGACAGGGCGAAGATGCCGAAGCCGCTGGCGAGAATCAGCATGGCGCCGGCGATCGGCCGGCCGAGGGCGAGGCGGGCGCGACGCCAGGCCTCGCCCTCGGCCAGGGCGCTGCGGCGCTCGCGGCGCACCGCGCTCACCAGGTGGATCATACCGTCGATGCCGAGGGCGATGGCGACGTTGGCCGCCGGCGACGAGATGAAATCGACCGGCAGGCCGAAGAGGCCGAAGGTGCCGAGCTGGATCACCGGCACCGCCGCCAGCGCCACCACCATCGCCGCCGCCACCCGCAGCCGTCGCGCCACCAGGGCGGCGATGAACAGGAAGAGCACCAGGAGGCCGGCGAGCCCGGCGGCCAGGCTTCTGCCCACCAGACCGCCGAGCCGCGCCTGGAGGTCGAAGATGCCGCCGACAAGCTCCGCCTCGAGCCCCTGGGCGGCAACCGCCGCCTGGAGCCGGGCGATGATCGCCCGCCGCGGCTCCCGGCGCCCCGCCTCGCGCATGCGGAGGACGAAGAGGGCGCGCTGGCGGTCGGCGGTGACGAAACTCCGCGCCACCCGTCCGAAGCGTTCGCTGTCGAGCACCCGCAGCAGCTGATCCCGGGTCATCATCACCGCCAGAGGCACCCGCCGCGCCTCCGCCAGGAGGACCGGCAGGGAGAGGCAGACGCCGGTCGCCGGGTCGGCCTCGAACGCCGCCTGCAGGGCGGTCAGCCTGGCGATGCTGTCGTCGCCGTCGAGCTTGCCGTCCGGACTGGCGGGATCGCGCACCACGATCAACAGCGGGCTCGAGCCGCCGCTCGCGTCGATCACCTCGATGCCGCGGCGGATCTCGCCCCCGGGGGCGAAGAAGTCGAACAGGCTGGGATCGGTGTCGATCCGCGGTAGGCCGAGGGCGGCGACGGCGACCGTCAAGCCCAACGCCAGCGCCGCCGGCCGCTCCGCGCCGCCGGCCAGCAGCCGGCCGACCGCATCGTCCTTGTGGGGCGCCAGCCCGCCGCCGTCGCCGGTCAGAAAGCGCGGATAGAAGCCGTAGGCCACCACCATCGCCACCACCGTGCCGGCGGCTCCCGAGGCCGCCAGCTCGCGCAGCGGCCGGGCGCTCGCCAAGAGCAGGCTCAAGAAGCCGCAGAGGGTGGTCGTCATGGCCCAGAACGAAGGCCCGAAGGTCGCTCGCACCGCCTCCTCGGCGCTGCCGAGAGCGCGCCGGTTGGCGGTCAGGAAAACGGCGTGGGACAGGGTGAGGACGAAGACGATGGTGACGATGTTGGCGGTGAGGACGCCGATCGGCGTGCCGATCGCGGCCAGCAGCACCAGGGTCAGGGCACAGGCCCCGAGGCAGCTCAGCAGGGTGCCGGCGACGATACGCGGCGAGCGGTAGACCAGGGCGATCACCAGGCCGAAGACCACCAGGGACGCCAGGCTGAAGGTCCGCAGGTCGCGCGCCAGGGCGCGGCGGATCTGCTCCACCACGTAGGGCACTCCGGACATGGCGAGGGCGAAGGACGGCGCGTCGTGGGCCGCGACGAGCGCCTCCAGCCGTGCGATCGGCCGCCGGTCGTCCCTGCCGGCGCGGCCGTCGAGGGTGACGACCAGGTGGGTGACGCGTGGATCGCCCGGCGTCAAGAGCAACCTCCCCCACAGCGGGCTGCCCACCGCCAGCCGCGGGCTGAGCGGTCCGCGGGTCAGGCTCTGCACCGTCGCCACGCCGGGCAGCGTCTCGAGCGCCGCGCTCAGCTGCTCGATCCGCTCCAGGGTCTCCGGCGCCAGGGGATCGCTAACCCGGGCGGTGATGAAGAGCTGCTCGCCGCTGGGAAAGAGCCGCGCGATCTCATTCGACGCCTGAAGCGCCGGGTCGTCGCTGGCGAAGAAGAAATCGCTCTCCACCCGCGGCGTCAGATCGAGGCGGAAGAGCACCACATAGCCGGCCGCCAGCAGCAGGGCGAGAAACGGCCAGAACGCCCAGCGCAGCAGCTTCGCCAGGGGGTCGCGGGTGTCGTCAGCCGGGTTCATGACGGGGGCGCAGCTTATCGCGTCGGCGGGCGGACATGATACGATCGAGGCTCCCGGGGGGTTCCAGAGACCCGCCGCGGACCCGCTCTCAAGCCCAGAGATTCCAGATACTTATGCCCTCGATCCTCAAGCCGATCCTCCGCGACCAAGCCGCCCGCCGGCGCCTGGAGCTGGCCTTCGATCTCTACCAATTCGCCGAGGATCAGATGCGCATCAACCTGCGCCGCCGCCACCCCGGCGCCACCGACGACGAAATCGAGCGCCGCCTCGTCGAGTGGCTCCACCACCGCCCCGGCGCCGAGCACGGCGACGCCGAGTCGACCCGCGCCCTGCGCCCGGAAGACGCGTGAGCCGCCTCGAGAGAGCCCTCGTCCGCCTCGCCGGCGACCTCAATGCCCTCGGTGCCCGCTGGGCCCTGATCGGCGGGCTGGCGGTCTCCGTCCGCGCCGAGCCGCGCACCACCCGCGACGTCGACGTCGCGATCGCCGTCGCCAGCGAGCGAGAGGCTGAAGACCTGGTTCGCGGCCTGCGCGCCCGCGGTTACCGACTCCTGCCGTTCCACTTCGAGCGCCGAGACGACCGCTTGGCGACCGTTCGCATGATCGCGCCCGGCGAGGGAGACGAAGGAGTGGTGGTCGATCTTCTCTTCGGCTCGGCGGGCATCGAGGAGGAGATCGTAGCGGCCGCCGAGGTCTTGGAGCTCTCGCCAGGCGCGGTGCCGGTCGCTGCCGTCGGCCACTTGCTCGCTCTCAAGGTGCTGGCCGAGAACGACAATCGGCCGTTCGATCGCAGCGACATCCGCGCCCTGCTCAAGGTAGCCGGCCCGCAAGACGTCGAGCTGGCGCGACGCTCCCTCGAGTTGATGGAGCGACGCGGGCATGGGCGAGGCAAGCATCTGCTGGCGAGATTCGACTCGTTTCTCGCCTCGACGTAAAGAATCCCGAAGAGGTGCTCGGGATGCGCGATAGTCTCTACGCGAAGATCATCGCAGGCCTTGACGAGCTCCGCGATGGTCACGCCTTCCAGGAATGCGCGATCCGTCTCTTGCAGGAGGAGCCGCGATATTCCGGGCTGGTGCTGGTCGGCCGCGGACCCGACGGCGGCTTCGACGGCGCGGTGGCGGACGGCAAGGGCGAGCCCCTCCCGGTGATCTGCACCATCGCCGAACGGCCTGAGCGCAATCTCGAGAAGAGCCTGGAGGCGATCGCGAAGTCTTCCAACCGCCGGCGCGTGATCTTCGTCACATGCCGCCGGATCACGCCGCAGAAACGGCGCAAGCTCCAGGAGCTGGCACGCCAGCGGGGCTTCACCCTGGTGCAGATCCACGATCGCGACGACGTCGCCTGGCGCCTGTATCGCACGAGCACGCTCCGCCAGGAGCTTCTGCCGGGCGTTGCGGGCAAGCCCGCTGCCCTGTCGATCATCCCTCGGACCCGCCGTCCCCTCCTCGATCTGGAGCTCGTCGGCCGCGACGACGACGTCGCCTGGTTGAAACGAACCTCGGGCGATCGGGTGATCTCCGGCGAGCCCGGGTCGGGCAAGACCTTTCTGCTCTACAAGCTGGCGCGCGAAGGGTTCGGGCTTTTCCTCGCCAGCGACGACGAGGAGGCGATCGCCGATGCGATCCGCGATCAGCGGCCGCCGGCGATCATCGTCGACGATGCCCACGTCGCGCCCGAGCGACTGGAGCGCTTGCGCCACTTGCGGCAGGAGATCGGCGCTCGATTCGCCATCGTCGCCACCACCTGGAAGCAGGGCGAGCCCGACGTGGTCGATGCCTTGGGCGGTGCGAGCGCGACGCACCTGCGGCGGCTCGAGCTCCTGACCCGGGACGAGATCCTGCAGCTGATCCGTCAGGTCGGCGTCGCCGCGCCGGACGTGTATCTCGGCATGCTGGTCGACCAGGCCGCGAACAAGCCCGGTCTCGCCGTCACCCTCGCCACCCTGTGGCTCCACGGCGACGACCGGGATCGGATGAGGATCGTGCGCGGCGAGGCGCTGAGCGAGCACCTGATCGCCACCTTCAAACGCTACGTCGGCTTCGACGCCAGCCGACTGCTCGCCGTCTTCGCCCTCGGCGGCCGGCGCGGCATGAGCAAGGAGGCGGTGGGTGACTATCTCGGCATCAGCCGCCGCGAGGTCGCCGAGAAGACCGCCGTCCTGGCCTTCGGCGGCGTCCTCAGCGAAGCGGGCGACGCCTTGAGCGTCCGCCCCCACGTGCTGCGCGCGTCCCTCCTGCGCGACGTCTTCTTCTCCGGCTCGCCCATCGACCTCGGCGACTACCGAGAGCTCCTCGATCAAGCCCCGAGCCGCGCCAGCGCGGTCGAAGCGATGGTCACGGCCGCTCAGGTCGGCGGCCGGGTGCGGCGGCGTGAGCTTCAGGAGCTCCTTCTCTCCCTGCCCGAGCCCGACTGGCGGTTCAACGAGCGTACCAGAACACAATTGGCTTGGCGTCGCTTCGCCACCCTCGGCCGCGAGGAGGCATGCTGGGCCCTCGACCACTACCCCGGCGACATCGCCGACGTGGCACGTGAAGCCCTCAATCGCGCACCGGAAGAGACCGTCCGCCGGCTGCTCGAGGAGGCAGAGGGGCTGGGAGAAGCGAGACCTTCCGAGCCCCATCATCCCCTGAGGGTGCTGAAAGATTGGCTCGAGTCGATGCCCGATCCTCGCTGTTTCACTCCCGCGCACGGCCGCCAGGCGCTCGCCCGCAGGAAATACGCCGTGCGCGTGGCCAAGAGCTACCTCGCCGATGGCGGCGACCGAGAAGTCGCGGTGCGAGCGCTCTGCTTGGCGCTTTCCCCGGACTTGCAGTATCACGGCAGCGATCCCGGCGCGGGCATGAGTATCATCATTAGCAGCGCGGTCCTGCCAGCGGATAGGTTGCGTGAGATGAAGGAACTCTGGCGAGAATCCGCCGCCGCGATTGGAACTCTAGACCACCTCAGCTGGCCGCTGATCCGCGGCGTGCTGGGGGCGTGGAATTACGGCTCTTCACCATCAGGGGCCACGGCCGCCCAAGAGCAGACGATGAAGGAGCTCCGCGCCCGCATGCTTCGCGACCTGGCTACGAGGGTCCGGCCCGGTTCGGGAGTTGCCGTCGCCCTGAAGCGTTCTGCCGACCGGGCCGGCGTCGATCTGCCGCTCGAGGTACCCGAGCCTCTCAATACGCTTTATCCAGAACTCTGGAGCACCGAGTCGGTCGTCTTTGACGAACGCATGGCGAAAGCTCGCGCACTGGCGGAGGCCTGGCGAGGGCGCTCGCCTGAGGACGTCGCGGCCGAGCTGGCGGACTACGAGACCGAAGCGAGTGTTCTTGACGCCGGAACGGCGAGGCTTACGCCAGATCTGTGTAAGGCGATGGCGGCGCAGCTGGGGGCCGAGGAAGCCGCCGCCTGGCTCGAGGCCTTCCTCGAGCGAAAGCTCGAGGCCGACCTGGTCGAGCCCTTTCTCAACAAGGCCATGCAGATCAGCCGCCAGGCCGCAACGTCGATCCTCGCTCAGCTGATCAAAAATAAGAACTACGCCTGGCTGGCGATGCACTCGGTGCTCCAGCTTGAAGAGCCCGGCGAAGGGCTGCTCGAGCAGGCCCTCGACGTCGCCCCCGACTTCACCAGCCTGATCGATCTCTTATGCCTTCGCAAGCAGATTCCAACGGCGCTGGTGGGCAAGCTCCTGCAACACCCCTCACCGGCCGTATCGCTCGCCGCGGCCGTCGGCATCTGGAATGCGCAACCCAAAGGAGAGATCGAGCCGGCGCTTCGCAAACCTTGGCGAGACGCGATTCTCAGGGCCTCCGACAGCAACAGGCAGCATCGGGACTCCACCATGAATTATTGGTTAGGCGAAATCTTGCACAGCGACCCGGAGCTCGCCAGCGACTGGCTGAAGCGTAAGCTGGGTGGAGCCATGTGTGCTGGCTTGCTTGTCGGCCAAGGCCCTGTATCTCGCGCGATCGAGGCCCTCAATGTGCATCAGCGGATGGAATTGTTGGACAGTCTTGGCGACCACCCGCTTATTTATGATTTAGTCACCGCGATCGTCGGCCGGCACGCCGAAGTTTATAGACATCTCTTGTCGCTATCCGCGTTCGACGAGAGTGTGCACCTAGCGCCGCTGATCGGATTCCCACACAAATCATGTCTACAATTCGCCGAACTAGCGCTCGATGCTGGCAAGGATCCTAGAGCTGTCGCTTCGGGAGCGATGCGTCTAGTCGGAGTTTATGTCGGTCCGATGTTACGTTACTACGAGAAAAAAAGAGCCTCCTTCGAGAACCTGCTCGATCACCCGCGTGAGGAGATTCGCGAAGTCGCGAGGCACGGCATCGCGTTGGCCGAAAAGAGAATCCAGGCCGAAAAGGCATGGGAGCGCCAACGCGCACTCCATAGGAGTCGCGGCGTAGACTGACGCTGCATTGATCTAAGGTCTGCCACTTGCCTAGTAGAGGTATTCTACAGCAAAGCCTTGAGCTCACCTACCGTCAAGCCAGCCTGGCGGATGATCGCTCGCAACGTGCCCCTTGGAAGCTCCTTGTGGTCGGGAACGACCAGACGTCGATGAGGCGGCTGGGTGTGCCGCAAGATCATATGACTTCGCGTTGGCGATCGAGCACGTAGCCGAGCTTAGACTTAGAGAGTGCGGAAACGGCTTGCCGGCCGGAGATCCGAGGCAATCTGCTCAAAGGGCGACCTCGACCAACTCCTCACGGATCGACGGGGGGATGGGATCTCCGTGGGCTTCGAGGCTTTCGAGATAGAGAGCGATGGCTTCGCGGGCGTTGTCGAGGGCTCGTTCGCGGGTCGGCCCGTCGGCGATGCAGCCGGGTAGGGCGGGGACCTCGACGATGAAAACGCCGTCTTCGTCTTGCTCCACCAGGACTCGGAACTTCATCGCTCAGACTCCTTTCTCGACCTCGCTCCATCGGCGACGCCGCCGGCGCAGGCAAGCTCGCCGA
>RFGL01000181.1 GCA_003697015.1 Acidobacteriota bacterium
CTACCGCGGCGCCGGCGGCGCCGCCGGCGCCGCCGGCTCGGGCCTCGGCCTGAGCCTGGTCAAGCAGGTCGCCGAGGCCCACGGCGGCCGGGTGACGGTCGACAGCCGGCCGGGGCACGGCAGCGTCTTCACCCTCCACCTGCCGGCCCGGCGGGAGGCCGCGTGATGGCCGCCCCGCGCCGCATCCTGCTGGTCGAGGACGAGCCCAGCCTGGTGCTCACCCTGAGCGACCGCCTGCGCGCCGAGGGCTACGAGGTGGAGGTGGCGGAGGACGGCGAGGCGGGGCTGGCGGCGGCCGTCGGCGGCTCCTTCGACGCCGTCGTCCTCGACGTCATGCTGCCGAAGAAGAACGGTTTCGACGTCTGCCGCGACCTGCGCCAGCGCGGCGTCGCGGTGCCGGTGCTGATGCTCACCGCCCGCGGCCAGGTGGTCGACAAGGTGGTGGGGCTCAAGCTCGGCGCCGACGACTACCTGACCAAGCCCTTCGACATGCTGGAGCTCCTGGCCCGCCTCGAGGCCCTGCTGCGCCGCGGCCGGCGCGCCGGCGCCGGCGGCCCCGAGCGCTACGTCTTCGGCGACGTCGAGGTCGACCTGCGGCACGAGGAGGTGCGGCGCGACGGCCGGCCGGTGGAGCTCTCCGCCCTCGAGATGCGTCTTCTGGCCTACTTCCTCACCCACCCCGGCGAGGTCCTGAGCCGCGACCGCCTGCTCGACGAGGTCTGGGGCTACGACGCCACCCCGGTCACCCGCACGGTCGACGTCCACGTCGCCGGCCTGCGGCAGAAGCTCGAGCCCCGCCCCTCCCACCCGCGCTACATCCTCACCGTGCGCGGCCGGGGGTACAAATTCGCCGGCTCGTGAGCGCCGCGGGCGGCGGTCGCCCGCCGCCGCCGAGCCCCGCATCCGGCCCGTCGCGCCGGCCGCCCGAACGGCGGGCGGCCGAGGGCTGGCCGGCGGGCCGGCGGGTGCCGTAGCATAGACGGCGCAAAGGAACCGAATTCGAGGAGGACGACCATGCCGAGACCCGCCGGTCAGCTGCGGACGCTATTCCTGATCTCCCTCGCCACCCTGCTGCTGCTGCCGGCGGCTCACGCCCAGCGCGGCGCCCGCACCACCAAGCCGGTGCTCCACGGCCGCCACTGGGTGGCGATCACCGGCAAGCCGCTGGCGGCGTCGGCCGGGGCGCTGATCTTCGCCCGCGGCGGCAATGCGGTGGACGCCGCCTGCGCCATGCTCGCCGCCACCTGCACCATGTGGGACACCCTCGGTTGGGGGGGCGAGACCCAGGCCCTGATCTACGACCCGCGGCGCGGCGAGGTGATCGGCGTCAACGCCCTGGGGGTGGCGCCCACCGGCGCCACCGTCGACTTCTTCAAGGACAAGGGTTTCCGCTATCCGCCGGAATTCGGGCCCCTGGCGGCGGTCACCCCCGGTACCCCCGGCGGGCTGATGACCATGCTCGCCGAGTACGGCACCCTCTCCCTGGCGGAGGTCCTGGCGCCGGCGATCGAGATGGCCGAGGGCTATCCGATCGAGGCTTCCCAGGCCGACAACATGGAGCGCCGGCGGCGCCTGCTCGAGCAGTGGCCCTACTCGCGGGCGGTCTTCCTGCCCCACCTCGACCCCGCCGATAGGTCCAAGCGCGCCGCCCCCTACCCCGGCGAGATCTTCCGCCAGCCCGACCTCCACGCCACCCTGCTCAAGCTGGTGGAGGCGGAGGAGCAGGCCCTGGCCGCCGGCAAGAGCCGCAAGGAGGCGATCTACGCCGCCTACGACCGCTTCTACCGCGGCGACGTCGCCCGCGAGCTGGTGCGCGCCACCCAGGAGCAGGGGGGGCTGATCACCCTCGAGGATCTGGACCGCTGGCAGGTCTACCTCGAGCAGCCGGTGAAGACCACCTACAAGGGCATCGAGGTCTACAAGCTCACCCACTGGGTGCAGGGGCCGGTGATGCTGCAGGCGCTGAACATCCTGGAGAACGTCGACGACCTGCAGGCGATGGGCTACAACAGCGCGCGCTACATCCACACCCTCTACCAGGCGATGAACCTCGCCTTCGCCGACCGCGATTTCTACTACGGCGATCCCTACTTCCCGCCCGAAGAACCGATCCGCGGCCTGCTGTCGAAGGAGTACGCCCGCCAGCGCTTCGCCCAGATCGACTGGCAGAAGAACGATAGCGGGGTCAAGCCCGGCGATCCCTACCCCTTCCAGGGCGGGGAGAACCCCTTCCTCGACCTGCTGGAGAAATGGACGCCGATCCCGCCGGCGGCGGAGGCCGAGGGGGAGGCGGGCTTCCAGCAGTCCTTCGTCCTCAGTCACGACGAGGCCTTCGTCGCCGGCACCACCTCGATCCAGGCCGCCGACGAAGCAGGCTGGGTGGTCTCGGTCACCCCCTCCGGCGCCTGGATCCCGGCGGTGATCGCCGGCACCACCGGCGTCGGCCTGTCCCAGCGCATGCAGAGCTTCGTCCTCGATCCGGGGCTCAACCCCTACAACCTGCCCGAGCCGGGCAAACGGCCGCGCGCCACCCTCACCCCGGGCATGGCGCTCCAGGACGGCAAGCCCTACCTCTCCTTCGCCGTCCAGGGGGGCGACACCCAGGACCAGAACCTGCTGCAGTTCTTCTTGAACGTGGTCGAATTCGGCATGAACGTGCAGCAGGCGGCGGAGGCGGCCAACGTCAACAGCTACCAGATGCAGAGCTCCTTCGGCGCCCACCGGGCCGAGCCCGGCCGCCTGGTGGTGCGCGACGACGTGCCGCCGTGGGTGCAGGAGAAGCTGCGCCGGATGGGCTACCGGGTGGAGACCCGCCGCCGCACCTCCGGCCCGATCACCGCCATCTACTTCGACCGCCGGCACGGCACCTTCTGGGGCGCCGCCAGCGACTTCGGCGAAGACTACGGCGTCGCCTGGTAGGGCCGATCAAGCGGCCAGCGGCAGGGTGACGGTGAGGGCGGCGCCGCCGCCGTCGGCGTTGCGCGCCTCGACCGTGCCGCCGTAGCGTTCGACGATCGCCTTGACGATGGCGAGGCCCAGACCGGTATGCCCGTCGCGGCCGCCGTCGCCCTGCGGCCGGTAGCTGAAGAAGCGGGCGAAGACCCGCTCGAGGTGCTGCTCGGCGATGCCCGGGCCGTGGTCGCGGACGGTGATCCGGGCGCTGCCGTCGCAGCGCTCGAGCTCGACCTCGACGACGCCGCCGGCGGGGGAGAAACCGGTGGCGTTGTCGAGCAGGTTCTCGAAGACCTGCGCCAGGCGGGCGGGATCGGCCTCGACCACCAGCTCGTCGCCGGCCGCCGCCAGGCGGTAGCGCACGCCGCCGGCGGCGCGCAGCTCGAATTGCTCGATCAGGGTGCCGAGGAGGGGCTCGAGGGCCACCGGCTCGGTCCCTTGCAGGTCGATCTCGGCGTCGATCTGGGTGATCTCGCGCACGCCGGAGAGCAGCCGCTCGAGGCGGGCGACGTCGGCCAGCACCATGGCGACGAAGCGCGAGCGCTCCGCCGGGTCGTCGACCTCGGCCAGCAGCTCGGTGGCGGTGCGGATCGAGGCCAGGGGATTCTTCAGCTCGTGGGAGACGTCGGAGGCGAAGGACTCGATGAAGCTCTGGTGGGCCTCCAGCCGCCGGATGAGCTCGGCCAGGGCGCGCGACAGGTCTCCGATCTCGTCCTGGCGGCGCAGGGGCTGCAGGCGCCGGCGCAGGCGGCCGCGGCGATCGAGCAGGGCCTTGGCCTCGCGTTGCAGGCGGCGCAGGGGGCGGGCGATGGTGGTCGACACCAGGAGGCTCAGCACCGCCGCCACCCCCACCGCCAGGAGCACCACGCGGAAGGTGTCGACCCGCAGCTTGTAGAGGGTCTGCAGGATGCGGTAGGTGGAGCGCGACACCAGCACCACCCCGACCACCTCGCCGTCGCTCTCGATCGGCAGGGCGCTGAAGAGGGTGAGGGAGCGGCTGTCGAGGGAGCGGCGCACGCCGGAGCCGTAGCGCCCGTTCAGGGCGACGTCGATCTCCGGGCCGCGCAGGCGTCCTTCCTTGGCCTCGAAGGCCGCCGCCGCCGCCGGCGGCTCCGGCGGCTGCAGCAGGCGGGCGGTGAGGTTGTAGAGGAAGAGCCCCAGGCGGTAGAGGGGCTGCCGCCGGGCGGCCGGGTCCTCCGCCGCCGGCGCCGGCTCGCCTTCGCGCTGCGGGCCGAAGCGGCTGGAGTCGGCGAGCAGCCGGTAGTCGCGGTCGATGACCCGCAGGCGGTACTCCTGCTGCTGCTTGAGGTTGCGCAGGATGCGCTCCGCCGCCGCCGCCTCGAGGGGCCCGTTCTCCGCCAGGGCGGCCGCCAGCAGGCGGCCCTGCTGCACCATGGCGCGCTCCTGGGCGTCGAGCAGCTGCTCCTCCCAGGTCTTGAGCGACAGGATGCCGAAGGCGGGGAGGAAGACCAGCAGGACGTTGAAGGCCAACAGCCGGATCGAGATGCGGGAGAAGAAACGCAGCAGGCTCACGGCAACGCGCTAGGTCTCGGCCGGCTGGCGGTAGCGATAGCCCAGGCCGTAGACCGTCTCGATGCGGTCGAACTCCGGGTCGACGGCACAGAGCTTCTTGCGCAGGCGCTTGATGTGGCTGTCGATGGTGCGGTCGCTGACGTAGGCATCGTGGGGATAGCCTTCCTGCATCAGCTGCTCGCGGCTCTTGACGTGGCCGGGGTGGCGCGCCAGGGCGTGCAGGATCATGAACTCGGTGACCGTCAGCGCCACCGGCCGCTGGCGCCAGTGGGCGGTGTAGCGCCGCAGGTCGAGGCGCAGATTGCCCACCGCCAGGATCTTCTCGTCGCTGTCGTCGGCGCCGCGCTGCGCCAGCGCCAGGCGGCGGAAGAGCACCTTGACGCGGGCGGTCAGCTCGCGCATCGAGAAGGGCTTGCAGAGGTAGTCGTCGGCCCCCAGCTCGAGACCGAGGACGCGGTCGAATTCCTCGTCGCGGGAGGTCAGGAAGATGATCGGCAGGGTCTCGGAGGCGGCGCGCAGCCGGCGGCAGAGCTCCAGCCCGTCCATCCGCGGCATCATCACGTCGAGCACCGCCACGTCGGGCAGCTGGCGGCTGAAGACCGACCACGCCTCCTCGCCGTCGGCGTAGACCTCGACCCGATAGCCCTCGCGGCGCAGGGCGAAGGCCACCGTCTCCCGGATGTTCTCTTCGTCGTCGACCAGGGCGACGAGCCCGCGGCTCGGCTGGTGCATGGGCCCATTCTACGTCAGGCTTGCGGGTCCTCGATCAGCGATCGGTAGATGCGGGCGTAGGCGTCGTACCGCGCCGCCTCCAGCCGGCCGTCGGCGACGCCGGCGCGCACCCCGCAGCCCGGCTCGTGGAGGTGCGAGCAGTCGTTGAAGCGGCACTCCCGGGCCAGCGGATCGAGGTCGGGGAAGAGGCGCGCCAGCCGGCGGGGCTCGATCCGCCACAGGCCGAGCTCGCGGATGCCCGGGGTGTCGATCACCCGCAGGTCGCCCGGCAGCCGGTGGAGATCGGCCCGGGTGGTGACGTGGCGCCCCTTGCCGCGCCCGCCGACGCTGCCGGTGACGGCGATCTCGCCGCCGGCGAGGGCGTTGAGCAGCGACGACTTGCCCACCCCGCTGTGGCCGACCAGCGCCACCGAGCGGCCGGCGAGGCGTGCGCGCAACGCCTCCACCCCCTCGCCGGTACGGGCGGAGCAGGGGAGGACCGGCACCCCGAGCCGGCGGTAGGGCGCCAGCGGGGCGAGGGCGGCGGTGCGTTCGCCGGCCGGCACCAGGTCGATCTTGTTGGCGCACAGCAGGGGCTCGGCGCCGCTCGATTCGATCGCCAGCAGGAAGCGGTCGATCAGCCCCGGGCGCAGCGGCGGTTGGCGCAGGGAGACGACGTGGACCACCACCTCGACGTTGGCGGCGATCACCCGCCGGCGGCGGGGGTTGTGCGGATCGGGGCGCGACAGGACGGTGGTCCGCGGCAGCACCTCCAGCACCCGGGCGCTGCCGTCGCGGCGGCGGGCGTAGCGCACCCGATCGCCGGCGGCCAGGCGCGACCGCTGCTCCCGCGCCAGCCGCGACGGCAGCACGCAGTCGATGCGCCGGCCGCCGTCGTCGACCTGGCAACGGCCGGAGGCGACGGCGACGACGACCGCCTCGCGCGCGTCTTCCTCCGCCGCCGCTCCCGGCGCTCCTCTGGGGCGCGCCGCCGGCGTCGCCGCCGCCGGCCGGTCGGCAAAGAGGTCGCCGGCGGTGCCGTCGCCGGCGAGGAGCTCCTGCGCCCGCCGGCGCAGCCGCTGGCGCTCCTGGCCCGGCAGGCTGCGGGCGGACCTCTTGACGAAGCGCTTCTTCTTCATCGCAGGGGAGCCCGCCGGCGGGGCCCCAATGCACCTGGTGCCGGGCGAGTGACCCGGCACCAGGCGGAGGAGAGGAGGTTTGGAGGCCGATCGGTGATGCACGTCGCGTGCCAGCCCCGCCGGGGACGGGCGGCGCCCCTCGCCGC
>RFGL01000182.1 GCA_003697015.1 Acidobacteriota bacterium
GGCAAGAATCGCCGCGACGCCGGACCGGGAGCCGGCCTCGCGCGCGGCCCCGCGGAGATCCCTCCCGCCGCCGCAGCACGGGACGGCGTCGGGCCCGCCGCCGCCTGAGCCGCGGCCGCCGCGCGACGACGCCCTACCGGCCGGAGATCAGGCGCCGGCCGGGCGCGCCGACGGTCCGTCGTCCCCGCTTCGATCGCCGCCGCGGCAGGCGGAGCCACCGCCGCAGACGGAGCCGTCTGCGGCCGGCGTTTCGCCGTCCAGCACCGCGAACCGGCCGCAGCCGGCGGTGGATGAGCCCGAGCCGGCCCCGCCCGCCGGCGAACCGGAGACCGGCTTGCGGCTCGTGCGCTTGCGGCCGACCCTGGTGCGCCGCGGCACCGCGGCGACCCTCCACCTCGAGGGCAAGGGCATTCCCGACGGCGCTCGGGTCGAGATCCGGCGGCGGGGGGGCGCGGTCAGCGGCATCCAGCTACGGCGGCAGAAAGTCGAGGGCAAGGATCGGCTGCGAATCAGCCTTTTCATCGATCAGACCGTTCCCCTGGGGCTCTACTCGGTGGTGGTGATCGACGCCGATGGCCAGGTGAGCAACCCGTTGTCTCTGGAGGTGGGATTGTGACAGCCCAAGGACTCACCAGGTGGCTCAGCGCGGCTCTCTGCTGCGCCTTGCTCGCCGCCCCTGCCGGCGCCGCCGAGGACGCGGTCGATCGACGGGTGGAGCGGTTGGAGAAGGATCTCGCCGGCGTCCGCCGGGACGTCGCCGAGCTGCGCGCGTTGATCGAGCACCTGCTCGCGCGCGGCACGGCGGCGGAGCGCGCCGCGGTCGAAGAGCGCGTGGCAGCGGTCGAGAAGCAGACCGCGGAGCTCGATCGGCGGCAGCAGAAGCTGAGCGACGCCGTCGGCGAGGCGGAGACCAACCTCGGCATCTTGAGCGAGACCGAGGCGCGCCGCTCCCAGGTGACGGTCTACGGCACCTTCAACGTCGTCGACCCCCAGGGGGAGCGCTCGGTTTTCGACGGCGAGGCTTTCGAGCTGGTGCTCAGCGGCCAGCCGCACGAGCGGTTGAGCTTCTTCTCCGAGATCGAGTTCGAGCGCGCGGCGAGCGTCGGCGGCGAGCGCGGCGGCGAGGTTCTTCTGGAGCAGGCCTACGCCACCTACGCCTGGAAGCCGTGGCTCAATCTGCGGGCCGGGGTGCTGCTGGTGCCCTTCGGCAACTTCAACGTCGATCACTATGCCCCCAATCGCGACGTGATCGCCAAGCCTCTGACCTCATTCGTGGTGGCGCCGTCGGACTGGACCGACAACGGCTTCGGCTTCCACGGCAGCACTCTCTTGGGCGGTGCCTGGAGCTTCAACTACGAGACCTATGTGGTCGCCGGCCTCGATGCCGACGTCACCGCCGCCGGCACCCGCGCCGCCCGCCAGCCTTTCGGTAGCGACAACAACCAGAACAAGGCGGTGGTCGGCCGCTTCGCCTGGAATCGCGGCGGCTGGTTGGAGATCGGGGCGTCAGGCTACTCCGGCAAGTACGACGACGACGACCGGCTCGATCTGAGGGGCTGGGCTCTCGATACGTCGCTGACCAGGGGGCGATTCAAGTTGGTGGGCGAGTACAACCGCTTCGACGCCGCCCAGCTCAGCGGGCCGGACGCGGTGCTGCGGGGCTACTACGGCCGGGTGGTGCTCGACGTCACCCCCGGCTGGATGCGCCGCGGCTGGCACGGCTCGGCCTTCCCGAATGCCCAGCTCGCCCTGGTGGGACAATACGATCGGGTACGTCTGGCCGGGCCCTTGGACGGCGTCTACGCCACCAACGTCGAGCGGCGTTTCACCTTCGGCATCAACTACCGCCCCACCCACCAGTGGGTGCTGAAGATCAACTACGAGGATAGCGAGGCCACCGCTCTCCCCCTCCAGCGCGGCACCCTGCAGGCGCTTCTGGCGTCGATCGGCTTCCAGTTCTAGGCCGTCCCGTGGGTCTCGATCCAGGCTAGAACAGACTGGAGACGATCTTGCCCGCCCCCAGCCAGGTGCCGACGATGCTGCCGGCGGTGGAGAGCAGGAAGACCAGGAAGATGCGCAGCAGGCGGTTGCCCCACCAACGGCCGAGTTTGCCGGCGTCCTCGATCACGGTCTTGAGCTCGCGCACCACCGGAGGGCGCAGCCACGCCTGGACGAAGGCGGTGACGTAGCCGGCCCCGATCACCGGCGTCAGGCTGGTCAGGGGGGCGCCGAGGAAGGCCGACAGCACGGTCAGGGGATGGCCGAGGGCGAGGGCGGCGCCGAGGGCGGAGGGGATGCCGTTGGCCAGCACCCAGAAGAGGGCGTTCTCCCCCGCCGCGGCGCCGCCCTGGGTCCAGCCGATCCAGCCCAGGGCGGCGAGGATGAGGACCGGGATGCCCCAGCCGAGGACCTTCCACGCCGGCGACGCCGGCGGGATCCGGTCCAGGGCCTCGAGGTCCGCTTCGTCCCCCGAGCGCAGGCGCTCGGCCATGCCCGCCAGGTGGCCGGCGCCGACCACCGCCACCAGGCGCCGGCCGGGGGTGCGGCGGATCTTGGTCGCCAGGTAGGCGTCGCGCTCGTCGATCAACGCGGTCTTGAGGGTGGGGAGGGCGTTGCCGAGCTCCCGCAGGAGCTCGTTCAAGGCGTCGCGCTCCTTGAGCTCCTCGAGCTGCTCGGCGGTGAGCTCGCTGCGGTCGAGGATGCCCGCCAGGACGTAGGACGCCAGCAGGATCTTGCGGTGGAAGGGGGTGGCGCGGGCCGCTCGCCGCAGGGTGACGCGCACGTCGCGGTCGCAGAGGGCGATCGGGATGCCGTGCTCCTGCGCCGCCCGCGCCGCCTCCAACAGCTCGCGCCCGGGCTCGACCCCGAGCTGCTCGCCGAGGCGTTTCTGGTAGGAGGCGAGGAGCAGGTTGACGATCAGGGTGAGGAGCTGCTTGCGGCGGATCACCTCCTTCAAGTCGAGGGCCTCCCAGGCGCGCTTCTCCGCCAGCGCCTGGTAGCGCTTCTCGTCCAGCTCCAGGCAGACGCAGTCCGGCCGCTCGCGCTCGATCACCCGCCGCACCAGCTCGACCGAGGCCTGGGAGACGTGGGCGGTGCCGACCAGCACCAGGCGACGTCCGCCGTCGAGCTCCAGGACCTCGACCTCGGGCGGGTAGGGGGCGTCGTCGCCGGCGGCGCGGGTGGGCAGGGGGGTGGTCACGGGTCGGCTACCGCGTCTCGTGGTGGTCGCAGGCCGGGCGTTTGCCGGCGCCGCGTCAGGATTCCGTCGCGTCGTGCTCGTGGCGCTCGCCGGCGTCGCCGCCGGCGTGGCCGATCCAGCGGTCCATGCTGCTGCTGGCGCCGAAGGCCACCGACAGGAAGTCGGCGACCGGCGTCGGCAGGGCGTTTTTGAGCAGCGGCGTCAGCTTGATCAACCACGGCTCGAGCACCCACACCTTGCGTTTCTCCACCGCCCGCACCACCTTTTCCGCCAGCTCCTCCGGGCTCAGCATGTGGGTGGTCCTGGGCGGGGTGACGCCGGCGAAGAGGCCGGTGTCGACGTAGCCCGGGCAGACCGTGGTGACGTGGACGTTCTCCACCTTCTGGTGCGCCAGCTCGGCGCGGATCGACTCGGCGAAGCCGATCGCCCCCCACTTGCTGGAGGCGTAGGTGGTGCCCCGGGGCAGGCCGACGAAGCCCGAGGCGCTGGCGATGAACACCAGGTGGCCGCGGGGAGCGGCGAGCAGATCGGGGAGGAAGGCGTAGGTGGTGATCACCGAGCCCTCGAGATTGACCCGGTAGGTCTGGAGGTGGCGTTCGAGCGGCACCTCGAGGAAGGGCCCGCCGAAGACCACCCCGGCGTTGTTGACCAGCACGTCGATGGCGCCGGCGTCGCTCGCCAGCCGCGAGCGCACCGCCTGCACCGCCGCCGGGTCGGTGACGTCCATGACGTAGGTGCGGCAGCGGGCGCCGCCGGTCTCGATCTCGGCGCGGGCCTCGTCGAGGGCCGCCGGGTCGACGTCGGTGAGCACCAGCTCGGCGCCGCGGCCGGCGAAGGCGCGGGCGATCGCCAGGCCGATGCCGCGGCCGCCGCCGGTGATCAACACTCTCTTGAGCCGTAGGGACATGCGGTTGTGCTCCGGTCAGGCCACCACCCGGGCGTCGACCTCGGTCTCGCCTTCGGAGCGGGCGATGATCGCCGCGCCGCAGGAGTCGCTGAAGACGTTGACCGCGGTGCGCGCCATGTCGAGCGGGCGGTCGATGGCGAGCATGGTCAGGACGATGGCGTCGACCTCCGGCCCGCGCAGATTGACCGCCTCGAGCACGATGAAGATGATCACCAAGCCGGCGGAGGGGACGGCGGCGGCGCCGATCGACGCCAGGAGGGCGGTGGCGACGACGATCAGCTGCTCGGTGAAGCCGAGCTGGGCCCCGAGCACCTGGGAGATGAAGATCACGCCGGCGCATTCGTAGAGCGCCGTGCCGTCCATGTTGACCGTCGCCCCCATCGGCAGGACGAAGGACGAGACCTTATTCGACACCCCGACCTTGTTCTCCACCGCGTTGATGGTCACCGGCAGGGTGGCGGCGGAGGAGCTGGTGGAGAAGGCCATGGCCAGGGGCTCCACCATGTTGCGGAAGTGGATCGCCGGCGGGATGCCGCCGAGGAAACGCAGCACCAGGGGCAGGGTGACGAAGAGGTGGACGAGGAGGCCGAGGGCGATGGTCAGCATGTAGAGGCCGAGGGCCTGGAAGGCTTCGACGCCGGAGGAGCCCACCACCTTGGTGATCATCGCGAAGACGCCGATGGGCAGGAAGCGCATGATGCCGCGGGTGAGCAGCATGATCGCCTGAAAGGCGGCGGAGAAGAAATCGATCAGGGTGCGCTGGGGCGCCTTCGGCAGGGCGGCGATGGTGGCCCCCAGGAGGATGCAGAAGACGATGATCGGCAGCATGTCGCCGTCGGCGGCGGCGCGGACGACGTTCTCCGGCACCAGGTCGAGCACGAGGTCGATCGGCGTCTTCGACGCCAGCTCGGGCATCTCCGCCTGCTCGACGCCGCCGAGGTTGGCCCCCACCCCCGGCTTGATCAGGTTGACCAGCAGCAGGCCGGTGAGCGCGGCCAGGGCGCTGGTCATGACGTAGTAGCCCATGGTCTTGCCGAAGAGCCGCCCGAGATCGCGGCCGCTGCCCACCGAGGCGACGCCGGAGACGATCGACGTCAGCACCAGGGGCACGATGATCATCTTCAGCAGCTTGAGGAAGAGGGTGCCGATCCAGGCGACCTTCGGCACCAGGGCCTCGCCGCCGATCAGGCCGGCGACGATCCCCAAGCCCATGGCGACGAAAATCTGCCAGTGCAGGCGGCGATACCATGGTAGATTGGCGCGCTGCTCCATAGCGGCCCGACGTTACGGCATGGCCGGCCGGACTGCAAGTGCGGCATGAACGCCGGCGGCGGGTCGAAATCGCCATTTCGATGGGAGCCCCCTTATGTTCTCGACCGATGACTTCCTCGCTACCGTCGAGCTTGAGACCCGCATCTGCAAGCATCTGAACGACAAGCTCAAGGGCGATCAGCTGACCTACCGCCCGGCGGAGGGCATGCGTTCCACCCTCGAGCTGCTGCAGTACCTGACCTACTGCGGCATCGCCCCGGCGCGGGCGCTGGTCGACGGCGACTGGTCGGGGGTGGCGGAGCGCGCCACCCGTGCCAAGGGCATTACCGCCGCCAGCTTCGGCGACCACATGGACGCGCAGCTGGCGGAGCTGCGGCTCTTGATCGGCGACCTGACGCCGGCGCAGCTCGACGCCCCGGCATCCCTGCCCTGGGGCGAGCAGAGCCGCCTGGGCAAGGCCCTGGTCGACACCTCCCTGCGCTTTCTCACCGCCTACCGCATGCAGCTCTTCCTCTACGCCAAGGCGTCGGGATCGAGCGAGCTGTCGACCGTCAACTGCTGGGCCGGCGCCGACGCGCCGCCCGCCGGCTGAGGCGATGGCCGGGGGCGGGGCCGTGCGCCGGTGGCCGACCCTGGAGAGCGGGCCGGTCGCCGACCACGGCATTTTCGGCGTCCAGCAGGTCCGCCGGCGCTCGCCGCGTACCGGCGTGGCACGCACCTACCAGGTGCTGCACATGCCCGACTGGGTGAACGTCGTCGCCCTGACCGGCGATGGCGAGATGGTGCTGGTCGAGCAGTACCGGCACGGCATCGACCGCCTGACCCTGGAGATCCCGGGCGGCGCGGTCGACGCCGGCGAGGCGCCGGCCGACGCCGCCGCCCGCGAATTGCGCGAAGAGACCGGCTTCGCCGGCGATCCCCCCGTCCTCCTCGGCCGGGTCAGCCCCAACCCGGCGATCCAGACCAACGCCTGCACCACCTGGCTGATCCGCCGCGCCCGGCGGGTGGCGGCGCCGCAGCCCGACGAGGGGGAGGACCTGGCGGTGCGGCTGGTGCCGCGGTCGGAGATCGACGCCCTGGTCGCCGCCGGCGACGTCGACCACGCCCTGGTGATCGCCGCCTTCTACTGGCTGGAGCGCTACGAGCGCCGGGTCGCCGGTGGTAGCATCGGGGGACTGTGAGGGATTTCGACAAGATCGGCGATTACGAGGTCGTCGGCCGCATCGGCCAGGGCAGCTTCGGCGTCGTCTACCTGGGTCGCGACCCCTACCTCAAACGCGAGGTGGCGATCAAGATCTGCTCGGTCAACGACCGCGAGCTGCGCCAGCGTTTCTACCGCGAGGCCGAGATCGCCGGCAAGCTCCAGCACGAGAACATCGTCACCGTCTTCTCCTTCGGCCTCGAGGGCGAGCTGCCCTACCTGGTGCAGGAGTACCTGGCCGGCGAGGACCTCGACGCGATCATCAAACGCGGCGACGACGTGGCGCCGGCGCAGAAGCTCGATTGGCTGCGCCAGATCGCCCGCGGGCTGGCCTACGCCCACAAACACGGCATCATCCACCGCGACATCAAGCCGGGCAACGTCCGCATCCTGCCCGAGGGCCAGGTCAAGATCATGGACTTCGGCATCGCCAAGCTGGCCAGCGCCGAGACCCAGCTGACCCAGAAGGGGGTCACCATGGGCAGCGCCAGCTACCTGCCGCCGGAGCAGGTGCAGGCCGAGGAGCTCGACCAGCGGGCCGACATCTTCTCCTTCGGCGTGCTGGCCTACGAGCTGCTCTCCGGCCAGCGGCCGTTCCGCGGCAATACCCTGTCGGCGGTGGTCTACCAGATCCTCTACAAGGTGCCGGCGCCGCTCACCGCCAGCTGGCCGGCGTGCCCCCAGCCCCTCGCCGATCTGGTCGCCCGCTGCCTGGAGAAGCGACCGCAGAAGCGCTACCCCAATTTCGGCTCCCTGATGCCGGAGTTGGAGGCGGTGCGGGAGAGCCTGCCC
>RFGL01000018.1 GCA_003697015.1 Acidobacteriota bacterium
CGGCAGGCCGGGGGCGAGGCCGAGGCGGGCGCTCATCAGCTGCCAGAAGGAGGTCGCGTGCTTGCGCGGGCGGACCAGCTGGTAGCTTTCCGCCACCCCTGCCAGCTCGGCCAGGGCGGCGAGCGCCTCGTCGCGCGACCGGGTACCGTCGATCAGACCGTAGCCTTCGGCGGTGGCGTTGTCGAAGATCTGCGCCCCCATCGCCTGGCGGATCGCCTCCGGCTCGATGTGGCGGTGCTCGGCGACGTGGGCGACGAAGGCGTCGTACTCGTGGTCGAGACCGGCCTGCAGGTTGGCCAGCTCCTCGGCCGTCGGGCGGCGGAAGGGGTTGCCGAGGTCCTTGCCCCGGCCGGCGTGGACGATGATCTGCTCGATGCCGTCGCGGGTGACGACGCCGCCGCCGAGGATGCCCCCCTCGGTGGCCACCGGTTGGTCGAAATAGGTCAGCACCGGACCGATCACCCCGATCGAGCCGACGAAGCTGCCGTGATCGGCGTAGATCGCGTCGGCGCCGACCATCGCCATCACCCCGCCGGAGGCCGACAGACCTTCGATCCACGCCACCACCGGCCGTTCGCTACGGCGGAACGCCATCACCCCGTCGTGGATCGCCCGCGAGCCGAAAATGGTTCCCCCCGGCGTGCGGAGGTGGAGCAGCACCCCCTTGATCGCGTCGTCCTCCGCTGCCGCGCGCAGGGCATCCTGCACCGCATAGCCGTAGGTGACGTCGGCGAAGGCATCCCAGTAGAAGTCGCCCTCCCGGGGCGGGCTGCCGAGGATCAGGCCTTCGACGGTGATCTTCAGCAGGCGGTCGGCGCTGCCCTTCTCGCCCGAGACGTGGACGTAGGGCCCCTCCCCATCCACCGCCTCACCGCCGGCGCCCAAGGCAGCGCCGATCCCCGCACCGAGGCCGAGAACGAAGAGGCCGAGGAAGAACATCAGAGCGAAAAAACCGATGAAGGCCAGGACCACCTGGCCGAGGACTCGCAGAACGGGATTGCCTTCGGACGCCATCGTTTTTCTACCTCCTGAGAACCGCACGTGCCCTGCCGCGGCGCACGCGAGGCGTCGATCCTAGCGCGGGGCCGGATCCGCCGGCCGGCGCCATCGAGCTCAAGCCGACTCCACCGTGACGACGGCATTGTAGTCCGGCTCTTTCGATGCCGGGTCGACGGCATCGGGCGGCAGCAGGCACATCGCTTCGGGCCAGTGCGCCGCCAGGTTGCCGGCCTTGATCGGCGCCAGCCGGGCGCGGCCGGCGAACTCGCCGTGGGCGGAGCGCAGGCGCAGGGCGGCGCCGTCGGCGAGGCCCAGGCGACGGGCATCCTCGACGCTGATCAGGACGTCGTCCCGCGCCGCGCCGGTCAGCGGGTCGAGCCGGCCGAGGACGATCGAGTTGAATTGCTTGCCGCGGCGCGTCGAGAGCCGGAAGCGGCGGCCGTCTCCCCCCGCGCCCACCGGCGCCGGCGGCGCCACCGGCACGAAATGAGCCTTGCCGTCCGCGGTGGCGAAACGACCGTCGGCATAGAGCGTCGGGCCGCCCCATTGGATCTGGTCGCCGCGCTCGGCGAGGGCCTCGATGCCGCGGTAGAGCGGGACGGCGCGGGCGATCTCGGCGCGGATGGCGGCGGTGCCGTCGAAGCGGATGCGGTCGGCGCGCGCCGGGTCGACCCGCGCCGCCACCTCGCACAGCACCTCCCACTCCGGCCGGGCGCCGGCGATGCGCGGCCCCGGGATCTCCGGCGAGAAGACGATCCGCCGCTCGGTCGTGGTCTCGGTGCAGCCCCCGGCCATCTCGTAGCGGGTGGTGGCGGGAAGCAGCAGAACCGCGTCCTCCGGCGCCACCAGCATGGACCGGTTGAGCACCACGTCCTGGTGCACCCGCAGGCCGGGCCGGGCCAGGGCCCGACGGCTGCGCTCCTCGCCCGGGACGGTGTCGAGGAAATTGCCGCCGATGAGCCAGAAGACCTCGATCTCCCCCGCCGCCGCAGCCGCGATCTGCTCGCCGGCCGACATCCCCGGCCGGCGCGGAACCTCGAAGCCCCAGAGCTCGGACCAGCGGTCGAGCAGGGCCGCGTCGGCGATCGGCACGGCGCCGACCTCGGCCCCGCCCTGCACGCCGGAGTGGCCGCGGATCGGCGTCAGGCCGCGGTGCGGGCGGCCGACCAGGCCGCGCGCCAGACCGAGGTTCAACAGGGCGCGGACGGTATCGGTGCCGTGGGCGTGCTGGGTGAGCCCCATCGACCAGACGAAGATGGCGTCCTTTTTCGCCACCAGCAGGTCGGCGAAGGCCTCCATCCGCGCCCGCGAGGTGCCGCTCCCCGCCTCCAGACGCTCCCAGCTCTGCTCGTCGATCGCCGCTTGCAGCGCGTCAAAGCCGCGCGTCGAGCGCTCGACGAACTCCCGGTCGATGCCGTCCGGCCGCGCCAGGAGCGCCTTCAACACGCCGTTCAGGAAGGCGAGGTCGCCGCCGGTGTCGACGTCGAAGAAGTGATCGGCCAGGCGGGTGCCGAAGAGGGCGCTCTCGGCCACCGACGGCACCCAGTAGCGCTCCAGACCCGGCTCGCGGTAGGGATTGACCACCGCCACCTCGGTGCCCTTCTGTTTGGCGTAGTAGAGGTACTTGGTGGTCACCGGTTGGTTGTTGGGGGTGTTGGAGCCGAAGAAGACGATCAGATCGGCACCGATCCAGTCGCGGTAGGAGCCGGTCGAGGCGCCGTAGCCGAGGCTGTCCTTCATCGCCGCGGTGGAGGCCGCGTGGCACAGGCGGGCGGCGTTGTCGACGTGGGGGGTGCCGAGGAAGCGCGCCACCTTCTGCGCCGCGTAGTAGGTCTCGTTGGGAACGCCGCGGGAGGTCAGGTAGAAGGCGATCCGCCGGCGGTCGGCGGCGCGCAGACGGCCGGCCGCCAGCTCCGTGGCCTCCGCCCACGCGATCGGTCGAAACCCCGGCTCGCCGCGGCGCCGCAGCATGGGCTGGGGCAGGCGGCCGAGACGGCGCAGCTCCGCTTCCGGCAGCTCGGCGAGGGCGGTGCAGTCGGCGAGTCGCGCCAGGTCGAGGGCGCGGAGGGTGTTCAGGCGCAACAGCTCGAGCCGCACCATGCACAGGTGGACGCCGTCCATCGTCCAATCCCGGAGGCCGCTGGTGCCCAGGGCGCAGCCGTCGCATACCCCGCGGCTCAGGATGCGCCAGGCGTAGGGCAGGCTGTCCTTGTTCTCCCATGCCGCGCGCAGCATGCCGAGGAAGTGATGGGGCTTGCCGTGGCCCAGACCGACCGGCATGAAGGAGGCCCAGGAAGCGGGAGAGAAGCCCATGGCGGACACCATGCTACCCCATTCCAGCCGCCCCGCCATGCCCCGTCGGGGTGAAGGGGTGGTATACTTGCGGCAGTACGGTTCGCGAAGGGCGGCGTCGGCTGACGGAGCTATCCCGTCAACCCATCCAGGCTTGAGCACGATGCTGACGTTTATTGTCACTTGCCTGCCAAAAATTGGCAAGTGGGTGACCTGCGGCGACAGAAATGGTAAGGAATTCGCGGTGCGGGCCGGATTGCTCCTGGTATGAGTCTTGCTGCACCCAGGTACGTCGATCAGCCGCAGGAGCGCCGGGCAACGAACCACTTTAGCGGGGCGGTCACATGAGAGAGCTACGCAGGGGATTCACACTCATCGAGCTGCTGATCGTCATCGCGATCATCGGCATCATCGCCTCGATCCTGATCCCCAACCTGCTCGACGCGTTGCAGAAGGCGAAGCAGCGGCGCACGGTGGCGGAGATGCGCAATCTCGGCGTCGCTTGGATGTCGTGGCTCACCGATCAGGTCGGCGCCGCCGCCGCCGGCGCGGTGGCGCCGACCTACCAGGGCA
>RFGL01000183.1 GCA_003697015.1 Acidobacteriota bacterium
GGCGAAGGCCTTGGGGACGGGGGGACCGGGCCTTCCGGCCGTGCATGGAGGGGGCTTCCGGTGTAGCCTAGCGCTGCCATGCCCGCCGGCTGGGGCGGACGGCGGAACGAGGTGATCAAGGTGACCATCGAGCTCGACGACAAGCCCTCCGCGACGACCGGCGCGGGCACCGACTTCATCCGCGCGATCATCGCCGAGGACCTGCGGACCGGCAAGCACCGGCGGGTCGCCACCCGCTTCCCGCCGGAACCCAACGGCTACCTCCACATCGGCCACGCCAAGTCGATCTGCCTGAACTTCGGCGTCGCGCGGGAGAACGGCGGCACCTGCAATCTGCGCTTCGACGACACCAATCCGGAGACCGAGGACATGGCCTACGTCGAGGCCATCCAGCGCGACGTCCGCTGGCTGGGCTTCGAGTGGGACGCCCTCTATTTCGCCTCCGACTACTTCGAGCGCCTCTACCGCTTCGCCATCGAGCTGATCGAGAAGGGCAAGGCCTACGTCGACAGCTTGAGCGAGGAGGAGATCCGCGCCTATCGCGGCACCATCGCCGAACCCGGCCGCCCCAGCCCCTACCGCCAGCGCTCGGTCGGCGAGAACCTCGCCCTCTTCCGCCGCATGCGGGCCGGCGAGCTGCCCGACGGCAGCCACGTGCTGCGGGCCAAGATCGACATGGCGTCGCCCAATATGCTGATGCGCGATCCGATCCTCTACCGCATCCGCCACGCCCGCCACTACCGCACCGGCGACGCTTGGCCGATCTATCCGATGTACGACTTCGCCCACTGCCTGTCGGACGCCATCGAGGGCATCACCCACTCCCTCTGCACCCTCGAGTTCGAGAACAACCGCGAGATCTACGACTGGCTGATCGAGCAGCTCGACACCCCGAGCACGCCGCGGCAGATCGAGTTCGCGCGCCTCAACCTGAGCTACACGGTGATGAGCAAGCGCAAGCTGCTGCAGCTGGTCGAGGAGGGGCACGTCGCGGGCTGGGACGACCCGCGGATGCCGACCCTATCCGGCCTGCGACGGCGCGGCGTGACGCCGGCGGCGATCCGCAACTTCTGCGACCGGGTGGGGGTGGCCAAGCGCGACAACGTGATCGACGTGGCGCTCTTCGAGCACGCCATCCGCGACGACCTGAACCACAAGGCACCGCGGGTCCTGGGGGTGCTGCGGCCGCTGAAGCTGGTGGTCGAGAGCTACCCCGAGGGCGAGAGCGAGGAGCTCGACGCGCCCTACTGGCCCCACGACGTGCCGCGCGAAGGCAGCCGCAAGCTGCCCTTCTCCCGCGTCCTCTACGTCGAGCGCGACGATTTCGCCGAGCAGCCGCCGCCGGGCTGGCACCGCCTCGCCCCCGGCCGCGAGGTGCGCCTGCGCTACGCCTACCTGGTCACCGTCACCGGATTGGTCAAAGACGACGCCGGCGAGGTGATCGAGGTGCGCTGCCGGCACGACCCGGCGAGCCGCGGCGGCCAGGCGCCCGACGGCCGCAAGGTCAAGGGCACCATCCACTGGCTGTCGGCCGCCCATGCTCTGCCCCTCGAGGCGCGGCTCTACGATCGTCTCTTCCGCAGCGAGACCCCGGGCGCGGACGGCGGGGACTTCCGCCGCGACCTGAACCCCGACTCTCTCGAGGTGCTCGGGGACAGCCTGATCGAGCCCAGCGTCGCCGGCGCCGCCCCCGGCAGCCACTTCCAGCTCGAGCGCCTGGGCTACTTCGCGGTCGATCCGGATTCGTCGGCCGAGCGGCTGGTCTTGAACCGCACCGTCACCCTGCGCGACGCCTGGGCCAAGGTGGCGCAACGCGAGGCCGACGAGCGCGCCGCCGCCGCCGCCGCCAAGGCCGCCGCCAAGGCCGCTCACAAGGCGCGCCAGCGAGCGAAGGCCGGGCCCGCGGCAGCGTCCGTCGAGCGGCCGCTGGCCCCCGAGCAGGAGGCGGTGGCGGCGCGGTACCGCGAGCGGCTGGGGCTGGCGCCGGCGGAAGCCCGGCTGCTGGCCGAGGACGAGGGACGGCAGGCCTTCTTCGACGCCGCGCTCGCAGCCTGCGGTCGCCCCCGGGCGGTGGCCAAGTGGATCGCCAACGAGCTGCAGCGCGAGCTCAAGGAGCGACCGGTCTCGGCCCTGCCCTTCGACGGCGCCGCCTTCGGCGAGCTGGTGGCGCTGGTCGAGGCGGGCACGATCACCGCCGTCGCCGCCAAGGAGGTGCTGGCGGAGATGCTCGCCACCGGCGGCCGGCCGCGGGCGATCGTCGAGGCGCGCGGGCTGCAGCAGGTCGACGACGACGGCGCCCTGCGGCCGCTGATCGAGCAAGCTCTCGCCGCGCACCCGCAGCAGGTGGCGGCCTACCGCGCCGGCAAGGAAGCTCTCTTCGGTTTCTTCGTCGGCCAGGTGATGCGCGCCTCGGCGGGCAAGGCCAATCCGCAGCGGGTCCGGGAGCTCCTGCACGCCGCCCTGGACGGCGAGCCGGCATGAATCCGCCCGCCTCCCGCTGCGAGGCCGTAGCCGGGCGAGTCCGCGGCGCGATCCCGCCCCGTCGCTCTTCGACGTAGCTGGGGAAAGCGCATTGCCAGAATTTGTCAGCACTGAGGGTCGGCATAACAATAATTGTCAATATGCGGGTTGGCAGCGGGCCGCTCCCCGCCCGCTCGGCGGCGGCGGACGGCTCCGGAGAAGGTCGCGGTCGAGATCCGAGCACCTCCCGTAAGTTGTTCAAAAAAAGCTGGTTGCCGTCTGGAGGGCAAGCGCCGCAGGGGGCCGGAGGCGGCGGCGGAGGAGCTGGCATGGCCTTTGCGAACCGCTTCTCCCGAAGCTGCTCAGGGCAAACCGTGGGCAATCGCGGGACGCAAAGCTTCGGGGCTCAGCACGAGCTGGCCGAGCCGTCAGCTTCTTTCGCCGGAGAGGAGCACGCGCGCGAGCCCCCACGAGCGCGCGACCGGCCGGAGACGGCAAACTCGCCTCCGTCACCGTCCTCCGTCCAACCTCCGCCGTCCCGGCCGGAGCTCCTCTCCGAGCCACATCCTCGAGGTCGCTCCGTCAGGCCGGCGGCGCGTCGTCGCCGGCCGATCCGTCGCTCCCCTTCTCTTCACCTGCCCCGTCCTCGCCCGCCGGTGCGACGTCGTCCCGCCGGCCGAAGATCTCCTGCGCCTGACGCCGGAGACGTTCCTGCGCCTCCTCCACCTGGCGCAGGGCGTCACGCAATTTGTCGAGCTCGTCCGCCCGCACCCGCAAGCCCTCGCGGATGAAGAGCGCCGCCGCCTCCGAACGGCTCTTGACCGCGCCGGTCGCCACCCAGTCGTCGAGGCTCTTCAAGGTCTCCTCGTCGACCCGCACCATCACCACCTGGTCGCGCGGCTTCCGGCCCATCTCTTCGACGCTGTCCTTCAGGTCCGGCGCCACGCACACCACCTTGACCCCCGCCCCCCTGCCGCCGAAGAGGTCGAAGCCCTCCCCCAGGTCGACGTCGATGCCGCGCTCCTTGAGACGCTGCTGGATGCGCTGCCACAGGTTGCGCATGTCGAAATGGAAGTCCTGCTGCATGGTGATCTCCTTTGACGTAATTCCATTACGCGAATCGTACGCCAGCGTAACGAGGCCGTCAAGCGAGCGGACAAAAAAAGGGGCGCACCGCGGTGCGCCCTGAGGTGCGTGGCCTCGAATGAGGCCCAGGTTGACGCCTAGAAGACCTGGGTGATCAGGCGGAACATGAAGTTGAAGGTGGTGACCTGGGTGAAGGTCGCCCCACCGTCGTCGGAGATGAACGAGCGGCCGGTGAT
Source organism: Acidobacteriota bacterium (assembly GCA_003697015.1). GTDB lineage: Bacteria > Acidobacteriota > Thermoanaerobaculia > Multivoradales > J023 > J023. Next base: position 3,783 of record RFGL01000183.1, read on the forward strand.
CGGCGGCACGTTGCTCAGCCCGATCAGCGGCGGCAGGCCGCTGAAGCCGGCGAAAGTGGACGGCAGCTCGAGCACCAGGAAGATGTCCTCGCCGTCGTCGATGCGGTCCAGCACCTTCTCGCCGATCTTCTCCGGATCCTTGAAGAAGAGGGGGGCGAAGTCCTGATCCTGGCCGACGAAGCCGTTGGTTCTGGCGATCGGGTCGGCGAGGTCGATCGACGCCGAGGAGCCGCTCACCGTGCCGCTGGTCAGCGCCGCCTGGGTGAAGACCGGCACCACCGAGGCGTCGGCGACGAAGGTGAAGAAGGCCCCCGCCTTGACCCGCAGGGTATCCCCCGGGCCGAGCAGGGAGGTGACGTCGCCGGCCGGCACCTGCACCGCGTAGATGCGGTTGGGCGGCGAGCCGGTGAAGCCGACGTTGGTCAGGGCGCCGAAGCTGTCGATGTTGACGTCGACGCTGGTCGTGTGGTCGATCCCGGCGACGGTCTCCCCCGCCTTGACCTTCACCTTGAGGCGCTTGACCTTGCCGCTGTCCGAATCGCCGTCGCCCTTCTCGAAGAACTCCTCGTTGAAGTCGAGCTGGCCGAAGATGTTGCCGAGGATGGCGCTGATCGAGATGTTGCCGGCGCCGGCGGGGTTGCCGTCGAGGGCCTCGACGAAGAGCTCGTACTTGCCCTTGGGCACCGGGATGCGGTACTTGCCGTCGAGGATGTGGAAGGTCTGGGGACCGACCAGGAAGAAGCCGGCACCGATGTCCGACGGGAAGCCGTTGAAGACGAAGACCCCGACCTGGGTGGTGCCGGTGAAACCGCCGACGATGGTGGGCTCGGGCAGGAAGTCGCTGTCCGAGTCGCTGCCGCTGTCGCTGTCCCCCGAATCGCTGTCGCTGTCCCCCGAATCGCTGTCCTCGTCGAAGGCGGTGACGTGACCGCCGGCCAGCGGCAGGCCCTGGCCGCCGTGGGTCACCTCGCCGGTGATCACGCCGAAGACGTCGTCGAAGGCGACGTCGCCGGGCTGCAGGGCGCCGGGGCCGGAGGCCGCCGAGCCCTCGGGATAGCACAGGGAGCTCCAGGCGACGTCGTCGAGCGCCAAGGAGCGCTGGGCGAGCTGCGACGCCGGATCGCCGACGTCGATGAAGGGGAACATGGTGGCGCCGGTGCCGTCGGCGTCGCTCTGCTGGTTGATCCACGAATGGGATAGGCCGTGGGAGTGGCCGAACTCATGGACGATCACCGCCTGCAGGTCGACGGTCGGCGGGATGACGCTGGCGCCCCAGTTGACCCCCGGCGCCGCGGTCGCTCCCGTCGGCGGCGGGTAGAGGGTGTCGTTGTCGATGATGGTGCCGGCCTCGTAGAAGCCGATCGGGAATTCGATGTCGCCGTCGCCGTCGACGTCGTGGCAGTCGTTGCGCCCCACCACCGCCGGGTCGAAGGTGTCGGGCACCGAGTCGCCGTCGAGGTCGGTGGTGAGGGTGAAGGTGGTGTCGGCGATCAGGCTGATCGACGGCGAGACGCCGAGGAAGCCGCCGGTGACGGCGTTGAAGTGGATCTCGTTGACCAGATCGAAGGCGCCGAAGTCGCCCGGCGTCGGCGGGGCGCTGGAGACGCTGTCGAGGTTGAGCTCGACGAAGGAGGTCGGGATGCTGTTCCACGACGCCATCGCGGCGTTGATCTCCCCCACCACCGTCGGCACGCCTCCGGGGATGAAGCTCAGGTTGGCGTCTTTCAACGTGTAGCGCACCGGCATGCAGCGCGGATCCCACTTGATGCCGATCAGCTTGCCGTCGAGAAAGGGCGGGAAGGTGGAGGGGAAGCCGGTGACGTCGACGGTCTCCAGCACGCCGCCGGCGCTCGCCGGCGGAACGGAAACGAAGAGCATCGCGGCCACGCACAGGCCAGCGAGCACGAGCTTGATCTTCTTCATGACGTGACTCCTGGATTCGTGTGGTGGCCTACTTCTTCAGCAGATGGCGGCGGATGCGCTGCTTGAGCGCCTCGAGGGACGACGACGCGCCGTCGGCGGCGATCGCCATCCGCTTGCCGTCGGGGGCCGTCACCACCGACAGCTTGCCCTGGTTGAAGCCGACCGCGGCGTAGCCGCCGCCGACCGCGCCGTCGGGGGCGAGGAAGAGCAGCAGGTTCTCCCCCTCCTGAACCACCGGCGCGCCGGGCACGGTGAAGGCGATCGGCACCTCGCGGTCGAGGTCGACGCCGCCGGGGATGACCAGGGTCAGCTCCTGGCCCGGATTCCCCTTGAGGGCGTCGTCGACGGTGATGGTGGCGAGGGTGTAGAGGGTCTTGCCCACCCACTGGCCGGTCAAAGCCGTGCAGTGCCCCTCGACGATCACCGCCGCGGCGTCGGTCATCGCTTCCTCGGAGAGCTTGGTGAGGGTGGTCGCCCCCACGACGCTCGCCACGAGAAGGCCGATGAGGACGAGGGGGAACGGATGGATCGTTCGTCTCATGTCAAACCTCCAGTTGTTGAGCCGGTCTCAGAGCGCACTGCGGCTGGCCACGCCGGCGGCACGCTCCGCGTGTTCCTGAGTTCGTTCTGTCGGTGGGCGCAGACTGGTCGCCCAAGCTCCTCGATCGCCGAGACAACAGAAGATATCTACCCTTCTACAATAGCACATCTGCGGAGAAATGCAACCGTCGCCGTCAGGCTCTGGCAGCTGCCGCAGAGCTGTGCTAAACAGGACGCATCCCGACCGACCGGAGGAGCGCCCGATGAAGAACGACCGCCGTCATCCGTCCGTCCCGATCCTGCTGCTGGCGACGCTGATCGCCCTGCCCGCCCTGGCCGAGCGGCCGGCGCCCAACGGCCCGGCGACGGCCGAGCAGCTGGAGGCCGCCTGGCGAGCCCACCGCGAGCTGGAAGAGAGCTCCCTGTTCAGGGGCCTGCCCTGGCGTTCCGTCGGCCCCGTCCGCCAGGGCGGGCGGGTGGTCGACGTCGAGGGCGTGCCCGGCGAGCCCTACAGCTTCTACGTCGCCTACGCCTCCGGCGGGCTGTGGCGGACGGACAACAACGGCGGCACCTTCGAGCCCCTCTTCGACTTCCAGCCGTCGATCGTCATCGGCGACGTCGCGCTCGACCCGCAGGATCCGGACGTCGTCTGGGTGGGGACCGGCGAGAACAACTCGTCGCGCTCCTCCTACGGCGGCATGGGGATCTTCCGCTCCGCGGACGGCGGCAGGACGTGGCAGAGCAAGGGGCTGGTGGCGGGCGATCGGGTGGGCCGCATCGTGGTCGACCCGCGGGACTCGAACCGCGTCTACGTCGCCGTCCTCGGCCGGCTCTACACCGAGAGCGGCACGCGCGGGGTGTACCGCACCACCGACGGCGGCAGCACCTGGGAGCGGGTGCTGGCGGGGGAGAACCCGCGCACCGGCTTCGTCGACCTGGTGCTCGACCCGGCCAACCCCGAGGTGCTCTACGCCGCCGCCTGGGAGCGCTTCCGGCGGCCCTGGGACTTCACCGAAGGGGGCGAGGGCTCGGGGATCTACAAGTCGACCGACGGCGGCGACAGCTGGACGCGGCTCGCCGGCGGCTTTCCCCGAGGCGCCCACGTCGGCCGCATCGGTCTGGCGATCTCGAAGAGCGCGCCGCAGACCATCTACGCCAGCCTCGACAACCAGGAGGAGCTGCCCGAGGAGCTGTGGGACATGGGGGATCACCCGCTGTCGGCGAACCGCCTGCGCACCATGACCAAGGAGGAGTTCCTCGAGCAGGATCCGGAGGCGATCGAAGACTTCGTGCGCGCCAACGACCTCGACACCAGCATCGACGGCAAGAAGCTGGTCAAGATGCTGGAGGAGGGGGAGCTGACCATGGACGAGCTGCGCGCCGAGCTCGCCGACGCCAACGCCAACCTCTTCAACACCAACATCCGCGGCCTCGAGCTGTGGCGCTCGGACGACGGCGGCGCCACCTGGCGCCGCACCCACGACCAGCCCCTGCGCGACGTGGTCTACACCTACGGCTACTACTTCGGCCAGATCGCCGTCGACCCGTCGGACGCCGAGCGGGTCTACCTCGAAGGGGTGCCGCTCATCACCTCCGGCGACGGCGGCAAGACCTTCGAATCGGTGCAGGGGCGGGACGTGCACGTCGACTACCACCCGATCTGGATCGATCCCGACCACCCGCAGCGCATCCTGGTGGGCAATGACGGCGGCGTCGACGCCAGCTACGACGGCGGCAAGACCTGGTTCTCCCTCGACGGTCAGCCGGTCGGTCAGTTCTACGCCATCACCCTCGACAACCAGAAGCCCTACAACATCTACGGCGGCCTGCAGGACAACGGCAGCCTCAAGGGCTCGAGCCGCACCGACTGGCGGGCGGGGCAGACGTGGGAATTCATCGGCGGCGGCGACGGCATGTACGTGCAGGTCGACCCGCGGGACGACAAGACGATGTACGTCGGCTTCCAATTCGGCTTCTACGGCCGCCGCGGTCCCGACGGGCGGGCCGAGGTGCGGCCGCGCGACAAGCTGAAGGAACCCGCCCTGCGCTACAACTGGATGACGCCGATCCAGCTCTCCCCCCACGTACCGGAGGTGGTCTACTTCGGCGCCAATCAGCTGATGCGCTCCCTCGACCGCGGCGAGACCTGGAGCGCCATCAGCCCCGACCTCAGCCGCTCCGAGCAGCGCGGCGACGTCCCCTTCGCCACCATCACCACCGTCGCCGAGTCGCCGGTCACCTTCGGCCTGATCTGGGCCGGCACCGACGACGGTTACGTCCACGTCAGCGAGGACGGCGGCGTCACCTGGCGCGACGCCAGCGACGGCCTGCCGCGGGATCGGTGGGTCAGTCGGGTCGAGCCCTCGCGCCACCAGCGCGACCGCATCTACGTCGCCTTGAACGGCTACCGCGACGACGACCCGACCCCCTACCTCTACGCCAGCGACGACCTCGGCCGCACCTGGAGCTCGATCGCCGCCGGCCTGCCGGCGGAGCCGATCAACGTGGTGCGCGAGGATCCGATCGTCGAGGACGTGCTCTACGCCGGCACCGACCGCGGGGTCTACGTCTCCCTCGACCGCGGCGCCACCTGGCAGGCGCTGCAGGCCGAGCTGCCCAACGTGCCGGTGCACGACCTGGCGGTCCACCGCCGCGACCGCGAGCTGGTCGCCGGCACCCACGGCCGCAGCGTCTGGGTGGTCGACGTGCTGCCGGTGCAGGAGCTGGTCAACGTCCGCCAGGAGGCGGTGCACCTCTTCCCCCTCGAGGAGGTGCAGTACCGGCGCTTCTGGCAGGGACGGCGCTCGCCGTGGTTCTACCGCCCGGAGTTCGATCCGGAGATCAAGGTGCCGGTCTGGGTCAAGGAGGCGGGCCGCGTCGAGCTCCAGGTCCTCGACGGCGACGAGCGCCTGCTGCGCAAGCTGGAGATGGAGGCAAGCGCCGGCGTCAACACCTTCACCTGGGATCTGTTGCTCGATCCCGAGCTCGCCCTCCCCGCCGAGCAGGAGCGCCTGGCGGCGGCTGAGAAGGCGGGCGACGACGGGGGCGAGAAAAGCAAGAAGAAGGGCAAGAAGGGCAAGAAGGGCAAGAAGGACGACGGGGGCGACGAGCCGCAGGCGGAGTCGACCAAGGGGCGCCGCGCCAAGACCCCGTGGGCGGAAGCGGTGCGCCTCGGCTGGCCGCTCTACGTCACGCCGGGGACGTACACCGTCCGCGCCGTCGCCGGCGACGCGACCTCCGACGTCGAGCTGACGATCAAGCCCCCCCGGCCGCGGGAGCCGCGGATGAAGAAGGAGGAGCCGATCCGCGGCAAGAAGGACGGCGATGAGTGAC
>RFGL01000184.1 GCA_003697015.1 Acidobacteriota bacterium
ATCCGCGCTTCAGCCACCGACCGGACAAGGAGCCTCCGTGCATCAGTCTTCCGTCTCCGAGCCTCACGACGACATCGTCTACCCCGATGCGATCCCCTTCCTGCTGGTCCACCTCGCCTGTCTGGGGGCGCTGTGGACCGGCGTCACCGCCGGCGCCCTGGCGATCGCGGTCGGCCTCTACCTGCTGCGGATGTTCGCCATCACCGCGGGGTTTCACCGCTATTTCTCCCACCGCTCGTTCAAGACCAGCCGCGGGGTGCAATTCCTGCTCGCCTTCGTCGGCCAGAGCTCGGCCCAGCAGGGCGCCCTCTGGTGGGCCGCCAAGCACCGCGAGCATCACCGCCATTCCGACACCGAGCTCGACGTCCACTCCCCCCGTCACCGCGGCTTCTGGTTCGCCCACGTGGGCTGGATCTTCTCCCGCTCGCGCGGCCGCGCCGACTACCGGCTGATCCCCGACCTGGCGGTCTACCCCGAGCTGCGCTGGCTCGACCGCTACCACCAGGTGCCGGCGGTGGTGCTGGCGGTGGCGGTCTTCCTGGCCGCCGGCTGGCCGGGGTTGATCGTCGGCTTCTTCTGGAGCACCGTCGCCCTCTACCACGGCACCTTCTTCATCAACTCCCTGGCCCACGTGGTCGGCCGCCAGCGCTACCTCACCGGCGACGACTCGCGCAACAACTGGTGGTTGGCCCTGATCACCCTCGGCGAGGGCTGGCACAACAACCACCACCACTACCAGGCTTCGGCCCGCCAGGGCTTTCGCTGGTGGGAGATCGACGTCACCTACTACGTCCTTCGGCTCCTCGAGCGGCTCGGCGTGGTGCGCGACCTCAAGGCGCCGCCGGCGGCGGTGGTGCGCGGCGAGCGGCCACTGCCCCGGCCGGTGGTCGAGAAGGTCGCGCGGCGCCTCGCCGCCAGCTTCTCGGCCGCCTCGATCACCACCCGCATCCGCGACGCCTGGGCCGATTCGCCCGGCCTCGACGAGCTGCGGGACCGCGCGCTCCAGGCCCGCGCCCGGGCGGAGGAGCTCGTCGCCCGCCTCCAGCTGCCGGAGATCCACTTGCCGGCGGCGCCCGGCATCGAGGATCTCCGCCGCCATGCCCTGGAGGCGCGGGCGATGGCCGAGGCCCTGCTGCAGGAGATCGACCTGCCGGCGATGCCGGGCCTCGACGAGCTGCGGCAGCGAGCGCGGGAGATGTTCGCCGCCACCCCCTCCCTCGACGAGGTGGTCGAGCGCGCCCGCCAGATCCTGGTCGCCGCGGTATCCGACGAGCTCCTCGGCCGGCCGCTGCCGGCGCCGGCCTGAGGCGCGCCCGCGGCGCCAGCGGCGGCGGGGCTCTCAGAGCGTCAGCCGCTCGACCGCCCGGCGGTCGCGCAGCAGGAAGCCGTCGCGGCGGGTCTCGATCAGCCCCTCCTTGCCGAAGCGGCTCATCACCCGGATGCAGGTCTCGATGGTGGTGCCGGTCATGTCCGCCAGCTCCTGGCGGCTCAGGCGGATGGGGATCCAGGTGCCGCCGGCGGCGGGGCGGCCGAGGCGGTCGGCGAGCTTGAGCAGCAGGTGGGCGAGGCGCGTTTCGACGCGGTAGCAGGTGAGCTCGACGATGCAGTTCTTGCACTCCGCCAGCGGCCGGGCGAGCACCGGCAGGAGCTCGCCGAGCAGCGCCGGCCGAGCCTCGAGCAAGGCGAGCAGGTCGCGGCGGGCGATCTCCAGGCAGAAGCTCGGCGACAGGGCGACCATCGAGGCGTCGCAGGGGGCCCCGCCGAGGGCCGCGACGGTGCCGAAGATCTCGCCGCTGTCGAAGAGGGCGAGCACCACGCTGCGGCCGTTGGCCAGGTCGCGCTGCATCTTGACCCGGCCGTCGAGAAGGACGTAGAGGCTGCTCGCCTTTTCGCCGGCCCGGAGGATGGCGTCCTCGGGGCGGTAGGTGCGCGGCCGGGCGATGCCGGCGAGGGCCGCCCGGCAGGCCGGCGACAGATCGGCCAGGGCCGGGATCGCCGCCAGTCGGGCGGCGAGATCTGGGGCGGGGGCGTCCATGGCTTTCCGCGGCCGCCGGCACCGGCCGCCGCCGGCCCAGAATAGCACCCGCTGCCGCGCCCTGGACCTACCAGCGGAAGGCGGTGCGGGCGGCCTGGGCGGCGAGGCGAGCGGCGGCGCGCCGGGCGGCGGCGGCGGGCAGGTAGGGCACGTCGACGCGGTGGGAGAGCTCGCCGGCGCCGGCGGTGTCGATCCGCACCCGGGCCATGGCGGCACGGCGGTCGAAGGGGCTCTGGTGGACCGCGACCGCCTGGATCTTGGCCCAGGGGACGGCGGTGATCCGCCGCCACAGCCAGCCGCTGGCGAAGAGGACGACGCCGTCGGCCTCGGCCCAGCGCAGGTGCTGGATCTGCCGCCGGGCGCAGAAGACGAAGAAGGCGAGAAGCGGCGGCAGGACGGCGAAGCCCCACCAGCGCCAGACGACGAAGACCGGCAGCGACAGGGCCAGGGCGAGGAGGATCCAGGGCTTGACGGCGCGGCGGAAGGCGCGCGGATGGACCCCCTGCCAGCGGGCGGCGGCGAGGTCGAGCTGCGGCATGATGCGGCGCAGGAAGGGCGCCAGGTCCTGCCGGCGGAGGATCGGCGCCAGGTTCTCGCGCCGCTTCGCCGCCGCCCCCTCGCCGGCGCTGCCGGCGGTCTCGACCCGCACCGCCAGGCGCCCGGCGAGACGCTGGAGCGGCCCCTGGCGGATGGTCAGGGTCTGGATCCGGCCCAGGGGCACCGCCGTCGCCACCCGGGTGAGGAGGCCGTGCTCGGCGCGCAGGTCGTCGCCCTCGCGGCGGAGGCGGAAGCCGTGCAGGCGCACCAGCGCCCACAGCATCGAGGCCAGCTGCAGGGCGAGCAGCCCGAGCACGAGCACGACGGCGGTGGTGCCGAGACGCTGGAGCGGCAGGCCGCCGAAGTCGGCCAGCGCCCGGGTGGCGCCGCGCACCGCGTCGCGGCCGGCGGCGCCGCCCCACAGCCAGCCGCCGGCGGCGTCGAAGGCGTCGAGCTCCCAGGCGACGCCGAGAGCGGCGCCGAGCAGGACCCAACCGCGGTTCTCCAGCAGGCCGCAGAGCAGCAGCTCGCGCGGCGAAAGCTCGAGCAGCGTCTCGCCGGCCGGCGCCGCGGCGGCGGCCGGGGAC
>RFGL01000185.1 GCA_003697015.1 Acidobacteriota bacterium
ACAGGTACAAGTACTGGCGGTGCATGCTTTCCCCTTCTCCTCAAGTAGTCGAGACAACGGCGCGGCCAGAGATCATGCGGTGGCGTGCGGACAGAGCGATCCGTGGGCGTATGGCGTTGACGCCTTCAGGCTACCACGGCCGGCGCCGCGGCACATCTGTCCGCCACACTTTTTTCTCTGCGTCGTGACCGCCTATTCGCCGCGGTGCTGGGGATAGAGCTCGAGGCCGTGATCGGCGCCGAGAAGTTGCTTGGCGAGGAAGAGGATCTGGCCGGTGTGGTAGGACGTGTGCTCGGTGGCGTGGAAGACGACCCCGAGGACGTCGACCGCGTAGCCCTGGACCTCGAGGCGGCGATCGAGGGGGGCGCCGTCGGCGGCGGCGAGAACCTCGCGGCAGCGGCGGACGACGCCGTCGAGCCGCGCCAGCAGCTCGTCGCGGCCGGGTCCGCCGGCGGCGGCGAATTCGGCGCCGCGGCGCCGGGCGTAGGCCTCGCCCCCCAGCCCCTCGAGCAGCCATTGGGAGAGGTTGCCGCAGAGGTGGAGGACGAGGTTGCCGATGCTGTTCGAGCCCGGCGCCGGCCGCCACCAGAGCTGCTCGTCGCTGAGCCCGGCGGTGGCGAGGTGGATTTTCTGCCGGTACTCCTCGAGATAACGCGCCGCCAGCCGCGGCAGCGACGGACAGGGGCCCCGGGAGAGGGCGGTGCGCAGCTTGACGTCGCTCATGCCGGCCATCCTACCGCCGGAGGCGGCGTTCTCATCCAGGCCGGACCGCCCGCAGATCGGCGGGGGCGTTCAGGTTGTGGAAGAGGCGCTCCGGGTCGCCGAAGGCGGCGAGCTCCGGGCCCTCGACAAAGCGGATCCGCAGGCCGGGCTCGTCGAGCAGGCGGTGGAGGGCGAGGTCGCCGCGGTCGACCCGGGCGGCGAGAGCGGCGAGGGCGGCCGGGCCGTAGCGCGCGCAGAGCGGCTCGACGACGGCGCCGTGGCGCGGCAGCAGCAGGTCGCCGTCCGCTTGGCCGGCGAGCCGGCGCAGGAGAGCGACCGGCACCGCCGGCAGGTCGCAGGCCAGCACCAGGAGATCGCGGCCGGGGCAGCGGCGGGCGGCGCCGAGAATCCCCGCCGCCGGGCCCCGGCCCGGTCCGTCGTCGACGCTTGCGTAGGCGGCGAGCAGGCCCCGCCCGCCGTCGGCGATCACCACCTGGGGGCAGACCGCGGCGAGCCGCCGCACCGCCCCCTCGACCAGGGTCTCGCCGCCGAGACGGATCCGCGCCTTGTCGCGCCCCATGCGGCGCGAGCGACCGCCGGCGAGCACCACCCCGGCAGGGCCGGCGGCGGTCATGGCCTCGCCGTCGTCACGGCGTGTCGCTGCCCAGCCGCTCGACCCGCGCCGCCCGTGCCCCGCGCTCGCCCTGGGTCGGCTCGAAGCGGACCCGATCCCCGGGCTGCAACGGCTGGGTCTTCTCGTCGGGCAACACCGAATGGTGGACGAAGACGTCCTCGCCGCCGTCGTCCGGGGTGATGAAGCCATAGCCCTTCGCCAGGCTGTACCACTTGACGGTTCCTTCCTGCATCGGACGCGCCTCCCGTGGTCCGGCGCCGCTGCGCGGCGGCCTCGGGCCGCGGACGGACGCACGCCGTCCCGGCCCGTGCTTGGACTCAACGATCGTTGCCGATCGGATCAGGTGGAGAAGGGTATCTTGGTGCCGAAGGCCGGACTCGAACCGGCATGGATTGCTCCACACGGCCCTCAACCGTGCGCGTCTACCAATTCCGCCACTTCGGCACGCTCGGCGGGAACCCAATTGTAGACAAAGCTGGACGCCGAAGGCAACCGCCCGCCGGGGTGGCGGCCGCGATCCGTCCTCAGGAGCCGCCTTCGTCGCCGCCGGCCGGCGGCTCGTCGCCCGCCGGCGCCGGCTCGTCGCTCTCCACCGCCCCCGGAGCGCTGCTGCCGGCGCCGTCGTCGCCGGCGGCATCGCCGGCCTCGGCCGGCGCCGCCGCCTCGTCGTCGACCTCGGTCGCCACCGCCGGCGACTCGTCGGACGGCAGGTCGCTCATCACCGAGCTGCCGCTGCGCTGCAGCGTGCCGATCGACATGGTGGTGACGATGAAGAGGATGAAGGAGATGACGGTCAGCTTGTGGAGCATGGTCGCCGCCCCTCGGGCACCGAAGGCGGTCATGGTGCCGCCGCCGCCGAAGACCGACAGGTCCGCGCCCTTGCCCTGCTGCAACAGGACGACGGCGATGAGGAAGAGCGAGACGGTGACGTGGACGACGTAGAGCAGAATCAGGATCATGGGGGATACCTCCAGAGCGGGCGCGGATCGGGGCGGGCTCTCGGCTAGGACGCGCCGCAGGCGCCAATGATAGCGAGAAATGAACGCGCGTCAAGGGCTGCACCGCCGACGAGGAATCCGTCGACGTCGCGCTGGGCGATCAGGGCCGCGGCGTTGCCGGGCTTGACCGAGCCGCCGTAGAGGATGCGGGTCGACGCCGCGCCTTCGTCGCCCACCCGGCGACCGAGCTCGGCGCGCAGAAAGGCGTGGGCCTCCTGCGCCACCTCGGGGGTTGCGGTCTCGCCGGTGCCGATCGCCCACACCGGCTCGTAGGCCAGCTCGAAGCGCTGCGGCCCGCCGGCGAGAGCGGCCTCGAGCTGCCGCCCGAGGACCTCGAAGGTGCGGCCGGCGCGGCGCTCCTCGAGCTGTTCGCCGAGGCAGATCAACGGCGTCAGCTCGCTGGCCACCGCGGCCAGCGCCTTGCGCCCCACCAGCTCGTCGCTCTCGCCGTGCTCGCTGCGGCGCTCGCTGTGGCCGCACAGCACCCAGGTGCAGCCGGCGTCGGCCAGCTGCATGCCGGCGACGTCGCCGGTGTGAGGACCGCTGGGCTCGGGATGGAGATCCTGGCCGCCGATCGCCACCGGCATGCCGGCGAGGCCGTCGGCCACCACGTCGAGCAGGGGAAAGGAGGGGAAGACCACCACCTCGGCCGGGGGCGCGCCGAGCTCGCCGACCACGGTGCGGCAGAACTCGCGCGCCTCGGCGCGCACCTTGTGCATCTTCCAGTTGGCGGCCACGATCGGCCGGCGTACGACTTGGCTCATCCTCGCATTCTCGCGGTCGTTACTCCGATGGGGCCGCCCCGGGCGGCCGCGCCAGCGTAGCTTACCGCCTGCCGCCGGCGCCGGCCACCCGGCGGCTGGAACCAGGTGCGGCACCGGCGGCGCGGTCAACGTCGGCGATCTCGGGCCGTTGACCGTGCTGGTGGGACCGAACGGCTCGGGCAAGAGCAACGTTCTCGACGCGCTCGCCTTCGTCCGCCAATGCCTGGTCGATTCGATCGAGACGGCGTTCAAGAGCCGCGGCGGCATCGGCGCCGTTCGCCGCCGCTCCGGCGGGCATCCGTCCCCCATCGGCTTGCGGCTGTCGATGTGCCTCGACGACGGTTTGTTCGCCGACTACTCCGTCGAGATCGCCACCGGCAAGCAGGAGCGATTCTGCGTCTCCCGCGAGCGGTGCGTGGTGCAGTCCCGCCTCGGCCCTCCTGCCGCATTCGAAGTCCGCAAGGGGGAGTTCACCAAGGGGATCCCTGGCATCCGCCCGCGCGTGGCTCCAGACCGCATGGCGTTCTACGCCGCCTCCGCTACGGACGAGTTCCGGCCGGTCTACGATTTCCTCGCTTCCATGCAGTTTTATGCCATCGCGCCCCTGAGATTGCGCGAGCTGCAGGAACCGGACGCCGGCGACGTGCTGAAGCCTGACGGCAGCAACGCCGCGGCGGTTTTGAGACGTTTGCAAGAAAGGAGTCCCAACGGCGCCTACGGCCGACTATGCCGCTTGCTGGCCCGAGTCGTCGACGGCGTCCAGCGCGTCGAGCACCGGGCGATCGGCCAGAAAGAGACCATTCAATTCCGCCAGGACGTCGGCCGCAAGACCCCCTTGCGATTCGACGCGCTCAACATGTCCGACGGCACGCTGCGGGTCCTCGGTCTCCTCCTCGCCGTCTATCAGCCCGGCAGGCTGTCGGTGATCGGCATCGAGGAGCCGGAGGCGACGGTTCATCCCGCGGCCGCCGATCTGGTGACCCAGGTACTGCTGGACGCCTCGCGGGCCCGCCAGCTTCTGGTGACCACCCACAGCCCCGATCTCCTGGACTGTCAGTCGATCGACGACCGCCAGATCCGGGCGGTGACCATGGAGCGGGGCCGAACCTTGATCGCGACGGTCGATCCGGCCAGCCGGGCCGCGATCCGCGAACGGCTGTATACCCCTGGCGAGCTTCTCCGCCACGCCGAGCTCGTACCGAACCGCGAACAGGCCGCGGAGGGGGAACGCAAGCTGGAGCTCTTCGGTCCCGTCCTGCTTCCGAACGAAGAGGCGTCAGGCGATGCTGCTAGCGATCGTTGAAGGACAATCCGAAGTCGCGTCAGTACCGATCATTCTCCGACGAATCCTTCACTACGATCTCGACGCCTACGACGTCGGCGTGGCTCGCCCATTCCGGGTAAAGCGCACCCGGGTCCTGCGTCCCGGCGAGATCGAGCGGGCGATCAGGCAGGCGGTGCGTTCACGCCGGGGCGTGAAGGCCGTCCTGGTCCTGCTCGACGCCGCCGACGACGATCCTGCCGAGATCGAGCCTGCGCTCTTGCAGCGCTGCCGAACCGAGACCACCCTGCCGGTAGCCGTTGTCCTCGCGTGCCGGGAGCTCGAGGCCTGGTTCCTCGGCGCCAAGGAATCCTTGCGCGGCGTCCGCGGCATCCGCGCCGACGCTGCCGCCCCCGCAGCGCCGGAGACCATCCGCGGAGCCAAGGAACGTCTGTCCCGCAATATGGACGGCGGTTGGCGCTACGTCGAGGTCGACGATCAGCCGGCGCCGGCGCAGCGTTTCGACGTCTCCGCGGCGGCGGAGAGGTGCCCGTCGTTTCGCCGATTGCGCCGGGCGGTGGCGCAGCTGGTCGAGGGGATCGGGGCCTTGTGAAGGACCGGCTCCGATCCCCTCCCCGGTTGACACCCTCCTGCCGCGCCGCTATCCTTCGCCCGTTTCTCGCGATCTGCCTTCCGGCGGAAGGAGGCCCGGTCTTGGCGCAGATTTTTCCCGAGTGGAGCAACAAGGTCCCGGTCATCGTGCTGGCGGTCGTCTTCGGGGTGCTGGGCCCGGGGGCGACCCTCGCGGTCTGGTACTACTTCTCCCCCGAGTTCACCGACGTCGGTTACCAGCCGGTGCAGCCGATCCCCTACAGCCATGCCCTGCACGCCGGTGAACTGGAGCTCGACTGCCGCTATTGCCATGCCCAGGTCGAGCGTTCGGCGGTGGCCAGCCTGCCGCCGACCCAGGTGTGCATGAACTGCCACAAACTGGTCAAGCAGGACAGCCCCAAGCTCGAGGCCTTGCGCCGGAGCCTGGCGCGACGCGAGCCGGTGCCCTGGGTGCGGATCCACAACGTGCCGGACTACGCGTACTTCAACCACGCGGTACACATCAAGGCCGGAGTCGGCTGCTCCAGCTGCCACGGCGACGTCGCCTCGATGGAGGTGGTGGCCCAGGCCGAGCCGTTGTCGATGGCCTGGTGCCTCGACTGCCACCGCAATCCCGAGCCCCACCTGCGGCCGCCGGAGGAGATCTACAACACCGCCTGGAAGCCGGCCAAGGACCACGCCGAAGTCGCCGCCGAGCTGCGCGCGGCGCACGGCATCAACCCACCGGAGGCGTGCACCGCCTGCCACCGCTAGGAGCCCGTGTGAACGTCAGCCGCAAGCGAGAGGAAACGAGCGCTCCGCCGCAGCGGGGCGGAGATCGGAATCCCGGCGACGGGGTGAACCCGGGCAGCAAGACGTACTGGCGGAGCCTTGAGCGCCTGCTCGACTCGCCGGCGGTGCGACCGGAGCTCGGCCCCGAATTCCCCGCCGGCGCCGACCTGCCGCCGGACGCCATCAGCCGGCGCACCATGATGACCCTGATGGGCGCCTCCTTCGCCCTCGCGGGCCTGACCGCCTGCCGCCGGCCGGTGGAGCACATCCTGCCCTACGTCGAGGCGCCGGAGACCATCGTGCCCGGGGTGCCGCGCTACTACGCCACCACCCTGCCCCTCGGCACCGAGAGCTACGGCGTGGTGGTCGAGAGCCACGAGGGGCGGCCGACCAAGATCGAAGGCAACGAGCTCCACCCGTCGTCCCAGGGTGCCGCCAACGCCTGGCTCCAGGCGTCGATCCTCGGCCTTTACGATCCCGATCGCTCGCGCCGCCACCGCCGGCGGCCCGCGGCCGACGACGAGGGCGGGGAACGCGACGCGGCCGGCGGCATGCAGCCGGTGGCCTGGCAGGAGGTGAAGGACTTCCTGATCGGGCGTCGCAACGAGCTGATGGCGAACGGCGGCGACGGTCTGGCGGTGCTGATGGCGCCCTGCGCCTCGCCGACCCAGGCACGTCTCGTCGCGGCGCTTGAAGAGGCCATGCCGCAGGCCCGGCTGGTGGCCTACGAGCCGGCCGGCGACGAGCGCGTCTTCGCCGGATTCGAGCAGGCGACGGGCATCGCCTGCCGGCCGCTGTACCACCTGCACAAGGCGCAGGTGGTGGTCGCTCTCGATGCCGACCTGCTGCACACCGAAAGCGACAATCTGCGCCACGCCCGCGGCTTCGCCCAGGCCCGGCGGGTCGACGGCGACGCGCTCGGCATGCTGCGCCTCTACGCCGTCGAGAGCACCCTGTCGACCACCGGCGCCGCGGCCGACCACCGCCTGCGCCTGAAGAGCGGCCAGATCCCCGCCTTCCTCGCCGCCCTCGCCGTCGAGCTCAAGGGCCTCGGCCTGACCCTCGAGCTGCCGGCGACGGCGCCGTCCCTGCCGGAGACGGCGCGACGCAAGGCCGGGGTCATCGCCCGCGATCTGATCCGCGCCGGCAGCGCCGGACTGATCGTCGCCGGCCGCGGTCAGGATCCCGCCCTCCACGCGCTGGCCTACGCCATCAACCACGCTCTCGGTGCGGTTGGCGAGACCCTCACCCTCGCCCCCCGGATCGACGTGGTGGCGAGCGACTCCTCCGCCCTCGCCGAGCTGGTGACGGCGATGGAAGAGGGCGCGATCTCGACCCTGCTGATGCTCGGCGGCAACCCGGTCTACGACGCCCCGGCCGACCTCGGCTTCGGCGACGCCCTGGAGAAGGTGGAGCACACCCTCCATCTCTCGACCCACGTCGACGAGACCTCGCAGCGGGTCGGCTGGCACGTGTCGGCGACCACCCCCTTCGAGGCCTGGGGCGACGCCCGCGCCGCCGACGGCACCCTCTCCGTCGTCCAGCCGTTGATCGCGCCCCTCTTCGACGGCAAGAGCGCCATCGAGGTGCTCGGCATCCTGCTCCACGGCGAGGAGCGGCTGGGCTACGAGCTGGTGCGGGCCACCTGGCGCGAGCTGCTCGCCGGCGGGGACTTCGACAGCGCCTGGCAGCGCACCCTCCACGACGGCGTGCGGCCGGACAGCGCCCCGCCGCCGCTCGCGGCGCCCCCCGTCGCCGGTGCCGCGG
This sequence comes from Acidobacteriota bacterium, assembly GCA_003697015.1. GTDB lineage: Bacteria > Acidobacteriota > Thermoanaerobaculia > Multivoradales > J023 > J023. The sequence continues at coordinate 7,510 of RFGL01000185.1, forward strand.
CCGCGGCCTTCGCC
>RFGL01000186.1 GCA_003697015.1 Acidobacteriota bacterium
ACTGTCAAGCCGGAAGCGGATCGGGGGCGGGAGGCGGCGGCGTCTCCGCCACCCGCGGCGGCGGCGGCGCCTTGCTCACCAGCATCGGGTCGACGGCGTATACCGGCGTCTCGGCGGGGGCGTCCTCGTCCACGACCCTCGCCCGTACCGTCTTCGGGGAACCGGCGCAGCTGCTCAACAGCGCCGCGGCGGCCAACAGGCAGAAGGATGCGAGCAGGCTCGATCTCGATCTCATCGGGTCACTCCTCGTCTGGTGCTCGCCGGCCATCATAGGCTACCCGGCGCCGGAAGACAAACCGCGCGGGGCGGCCGGCCGCCTGGAGGTGCCGGGCCGCCGCCCGCCGCGGGACGCGGCTCAATCGGCGGCGGCGCCACCCACCTCGGCCGCTCCCTCCGCCGGCTGCTCCTCGGCCAGCGCCGCCGCCAGCGGCTGGCGTGACCGGTCGGCGAGGAGCAGGCTCAGGCGATCGACCTCCCCCAGGCGTTCGAGATCGACGCCGAAGATCGGTTTGCCGCCGCTCCAGCCGCAGAGGATCGGGTACTCCTGCGGCGCCGACCGCAGAACCGAGCGCAGGTTGGCCAGGCGTTCCGCCTGGCGCGGCAGGACGAGGGTCTCGAGGCCGGCCTTGCCCTCCTCCAGCTGGCGCCGCCAGCGCCGCAGGTCGAGGCGGTCGCCGGTGAACAGATCGATCCACGCGCCGTGGCGCTGGCCGAGGTCCTCGTGCGGCTGCTGGACGGCGATCACCGGATGCTCGACGCCGAATTCCTCGCGCACCAGATCGGCGATCAGGATGTTGAGCTCGTCGTTGGTGGTCAGGGCCAGCACCTGGGTATCGCGCTCGACCCCGGCGTCCTCGTAGGTGGCGACGTCGCGCGCGTCGCCGCAGACCGCGCGCAGCCCCTCCCCCAACGCCGCCGCCACCTTGTTGCGGGCGCTGTCGATCAGCACCACCGTCAGCTGCTCGCCGCGCAGCAGCTTGGCGAAGGCGATCGACAGGGGGTGGATGCCGACCAGCACCACCCGCCGCCGCGAGGGGTCGTCGAGATAGCCGAAGAGCCGCGGCAGGAGCGGCGCCATGATCGTCGCCCAGACGCAGGTGACGAGGATCGTCAGGTAGACCAGCCCCTCGAGGGTCGCGGCCTCGCCGGTGAAGCCCTCGGCCTGCAGCTGGATGGCCGACAGGGAGGCCACCGCCGCGGCGACGATGCCGCGCGGCGCGGTCAGCCCCAGCAGCAGACGCTCGCGGAAGCCGAGCTCGCGCGGCGGCACCGACAGGAAGACCGCCAGCGGCCGCACCAGGAGGATCAGCCCGGCCACCACCACCAGCCCGCGGCCGCCGAGGGCGAGGACGGCATCGAGATCGAGGTGGGCGGAGAGCAGGATGAAGAGCACCGAGATGATCAGCGCCGTCAGCTGCCCCTTGAAGGCCTTGATCGGCGACAGGTCGGGGATGTCCGACGCCGAGACCGTGAGACCCATCACCACCGACGCCAGGATGCCGGACTGGGGCGCCTGCGCCTCGGCCAGGGCGTAGCTGCCGGCCAAGAGCGCCAGCACCGTCAGGCTGCGCAGCTCGGCGGCGGTATGGCGCAGGCGCAGCAGGACGGTGGCGATCGAGCCGGCGGCGAAGCCGAGGATGCCGCCGGCGATGGCGAGGATCAGCAGCTCGGTGGCCAGCTCGCGCACGCCGAGGTTCTGGCGCACGATCCACTGCAACACCAGGTAGGCGAGGACGGCGCCGATCGGGTCGATCATCAGGCCTTCGGAGACCAGGATGGTGCGCACCTTGCGCGGCGCGATCAGGTGGCGCAGAAGGGGCACGATCACCGTCGGCCCGGTGACCGTGACGATGGCGCCGAAGAGCGCCGCCGTCGGCCAGGAGACGCCGAGCAGGGCCTGGGCCAGCCAGGCGGCGGCGGCGGCGGTGACGGCGGTGCCGATCGACAGCAGATTGCGCACCGAGCCGGACACGGAACGCAGCTGCCGCAGGTCGAGGGACAGCCCGCCCTCGAAGAGGATGATCGCCACCCCCAGGTGGATCAGCACCTCGAGGTGATGGACGCCGAGGCCGGCGGGGTCGAAGAGCCCCAGCAGATGGGGCCCGGAAACGATGCCGAAGACCAGGAGCGGCAGGATCGCCGGCAGCTTCCAGCGGTGGGCGAGGAGCTGGGCGGCGATGCCCAGCACGATCGCGACCACCAGGGTATGGAGGATGGCGTCGACGTCGTGGCTCATCGGGGGCCGAGCCTATCGCACCGTCACCCGGCGTCCCGCAAACGACGGCTGAGCACCATGGCGATGCCGAAGGTCAGGGCCGAGACGGCGAGGGCGACGAGGGTCGGGCTCATCCCCCACAGGCCGCGGCCGCCGGTTGCCAGCCTGACCGCCACCAGCGCCAGGACGCCGCCGCCGATCGCCGCCGCCGCCTCGCGCCGGCCCGCCCGCCGGCTGTGCAGGCCGGCGATCAGGGGCACGAAGAGGCTGACCGAGAGCACCGAGTAGAAGATGGTCAGGGCGTCGATCACGGTCGGCAGGAGGATCGCCAGCCCCACCCCCAGGGCGCCGCCGCCGACCGCCGCGCCGCGCGCCACCCGCAGCAGGTGGGCGTCGCTCGCCGCCGGCCGCAGAAAGCGCTGGTAGAGGTCGCGCGACAGGGAGGTGGCGAGCATGAAGAGGATGGCGTCGGCGGAGCTGATCTCGGCCGACAGCACCGCCGCCAGCGCCAGGGTGCCGACCAAGAGCGGCAGGTCCTGGGCCAGCAGGGTGGGGAGCGCCAGGTCGGGATTGCGGAGCTCGGGATGGCGGGCGCGGGCGAGCATGCCCAAGAGGGCCGGCAAGAGGGCGAAGAGCATCAGCGCCAGCCCGGAGAGCCCTACCCCCAGGCGCACGGCGCGGACGTCGCGGGCGCCGAAGACCTTCTGCAGCAGCCCGGGGGAGACGATGAAGGCGGGCACCAGGAGGGGCACGTAGACCAACCCCGAGCCGCCGTTGCTGAAGAATCCCCGCCAGCCGGCGTAGCCGGCGCTCGGCGCCGCTTCGGCGATCGCCTGCCAGCCGCCGGCGGCGGACCAGGCGAGGGGCAGGGCGACCAGGAAGCCGGCGTAGATCACCACCAATTGCACCAGGTTGACCCAGGCCGAGGTCAAGAGGCCGCCGGCGGCGAAGTAGATCACCATCACCAGGCTGCCCGCCAGGCAGCCGAGGGTCTTCGGCACCCCGGCGACCTGCTCGAGGATGGCGGCGACGGCGATCAGCTGGCCGGCGAGGAGCGCCAGGGTGGCGAGCCATAGGACGGCGGCGACGGTGCCGCGCACCGCCGGTCCGAAGCGCAGCTCGAGGTAGTCGCCGGCGGTGCGCAGGTCGTGCTCCTTGGCCAGGCGCCAGATGCGCGGCCCGATCCAGAACGCCAGGAGCAGGGTGCCGATGCCGGCCGAGCCCACCCACCACCAGGCGGCGATGCCGTCGCGGAAACCGCGGCTGGCGGTGCCCACCGTCGAGCCGGCGCCGATGTTGGCCGCCAGCACGGTGGCGAAGAGCAGCCCCGGCCCCAGCGACCGGCCGGCGACGAAGAAAGTCTCCGCCGAGCGCACCCGCCGGCCGATCCACAACCCCAGGGCCACCAGCGCCGTCAGATAGCCCACCAGGAGCATCAGCTGGACGTTCATCGACGCGGAGCTTATACCGCCGCCCGGAGGCGACGCAGCGCGATGGCCGGGGATCCGGCTCCCCGGCGCAAGGCGGCCGCCGGGGACCTCCCCCGCCGAGGGGCGGCGCTAGCGCAGGCGCGACGAGGAGCCGAAGGTGACTTCGAGCTCGAGGCGCCGGCCGTCGCGCTCGACCACGGCGGTGACGGTCTGCCCCGGCTTGGACTGGCGCAGGACGTACATGAAGTCGTAGATGTCCCCCACCGGATGGCCGGCGAGCTCCACCAGCCGGTCGCCGCGGCGCAAGCCGGCCCGATCGGCGGCACTGCCGGGGCGGACGCCGGCCAGCAGCACGCCGCCCCGATCGTCGGCGTAGTCGGGGATGGTGCCCAGGGAGGCGCCGTAGGAGCGCTGGTCGCCCTGCGGCGCCGGGGCCTGGGCGGCGACGTAGGTCAGGGGGTCCCGGCGGGCGCTCAGCGAGCGCACCAGGTCGGCGACCAGGAGGGCGATCCGGGCACCGCCGGCGGCGTTGATCCGCTCGACGTCGTCGGAGGGCTTGTGGTAGTCGAGGTGGGTGCCGGTAAAGAAATGGAGCACCGGCACGCCGGCGGCGTAGAACGGCGTCTGATCCGACGGGCCGTAGCCGTCGCCGCCGAGCTTGCAACCCAGGCCGGTGCGGTCGCAGGACGCCGGCACCAGCTCCTGCCACTCGCCGGCCGAGCCGGCGCCGAGCACCGACACCACGTTGTCCCGCAGGCGGCCGACCATGTCGAGGTTGATCATCGCCATCACCTCCCCGACCTCCAGCCCCGGGGGCGGATTCTTGGTGAAGAAGGTCGAGCCCAGCAGCCCCGATTCCTCGGCCGAGAAGGCGACGAGGTAGACGTCGCGCCGCAGCTCGTCGCGAGCGGCGGCCAACTGGCGGGCGATCTCCAGCAGCGCCGCGGTGCCGGAAGCGTTGTCGTCGGCGCCGTTGTGGGGAGCGTGGCTGTCGGGTTCGAGGCTGCCGCGACCGCCGAAGCCGAGGTGATCGTAGTGCGCGCCGACGACGATCGGGCCGCCGTGCGCCCCGCCCGCCGCCGGCAGCTTGCCGCCGACGTTCCACACCTCGGCGGTGGTGACCTCGAGCTCGACCTCGAGCCGGGCGCGGTGGGGGCCGCCGTCGAAGAGCTCCGCCGCCGCCGCGCGCCGCGCGATCACCACCGGCAGGCCGGCATCGCCCTCGGCGTCGACCGCCAGGGCGGGGAGGGGGGACTCCTCCGGCATCGACTCCCCCGCCGCCACCGCCGGCAGATCGACGATCACCACCCCGGCGGCGCCGTGTTCGCGCGCCGCCCACGCCTTGTAGCGCAGGTCGCCGTAGCGGCGCTTGGCGTCGTCGTTGTCGAAGGCGCCGGCGCTGGGGACGAAGCGCCGCACGGCGACGATCTTGCCCTCCACCTGCCGGTGGGCGTAGTCGTCGTGGCCGAGCTCGGGAGCGCTGATGCCGTAGCCCACCGCCACCACCTCCGCCTCCGCCGTCCCCGAGCTGGAGAAGGAGGCGGGGCGGAAATCGTCCCCGGCGAGCGCCCTGCCGTCGATGGCGACGGCGGTCGCCGGCCCCGCCGCCACCGCCACCGGCACCGGAAAGGGCTGGCGGTAGCTGCCGCCGGCGAAGGCCGGTTCGAGGCCGAGCTCGACGAAGCGTTCGACCAGCCAGTCGCCGGCCTCGGCGAGGCCGGCGGTGCCGACGCCACGCCCCTCGCGGGCGTCGTCCGCCAGCCAGGCGACGTCGTCGTAGAAGCGGTCGGCCGGGCCGCGGACGAAGGCCGCGGGATCGCTCTCCTCCAGCCAGCGGGCGACGTAGATGTCGGTCTCCCCCGGCTTGCCCTGATTGCGGTTGGAGGCGAAGGCCAGGCGCTCGCCGGAGGGGGAGAACATCGGGAAGCCGTCGAAGCCGGGGGCGTAGGTGATGCGCTCCAGGTCGGTGCCGTCGGCGTCGATCGCCCAGACGTCGAATTCGCGGCCGGCGGGATCGCCGTAGTTGGTGGAAAAGAGGATGCGCTCGCCGGAGGGATGGAAGTAGGGGGCGAAGGCGGCGGCGCCGAGGTAGGTGACCTGGCGCGGCTCCGATCCGTCGGCATTGGCGACGAAGAGCTCGAGCTTGCCCGGCCGCACCAGCCCCTGGGCGAGGAGCCGGCGGTAGTCCTCCAGCTCCTCTCCCTCCGGCCGCGAGGCGCGCCACACGATGCGCGAGCAGTCGCGGTTGAAAAAGGCGCCGCCGTCGTAGCCCGGCGTCTCGGTCAGGCGCTCGACGTTCGAGCCGTCGGCGTCCATGCGGTAGAGATCGAGGTCGCCGTCGCGGGTGGAGGTGAAGACGATCGTGCCGTCGACCGGGCAGACGGTGGCCTCGGCGTCGTAGGCGTCGTTGTCGGTCAGGCGCTTCAGGTCGCTGCCGTCCGGGCGGACGCTGACGATCTCGTAGCTCGGGTAGATCGGCCAGACGTAGCCCTGGGAGCGGTCCGGGGGCGGCGGGCAGGCCTCGTCGATCAGGTGGGTGGTGGCGTAGATCACCCGATCGTCGCCGGCCAGGAAGTAGGCGCAGGTGGTGCGCCCGCTGCCGGTCGACACCAGCCGCCGCTCCCCCGGCTTCTCCGGGTCGAGGAGGAAGATCTGGTCGCAGGCATAGGGCTCGACCGTCGCCTGGTAGATCAGATGGCGGCCGTCGGAGGACCAGTAGGCTTCGGCGTTCTCGCCGCCGAAGGTCAGCTGGCGGACGTCCCGCAGGTGCACTTCGCGCGGATCGCGCAGGCCGTCGTCCGCCGCCGGGCAGGCGGTGAGGGCGATCAACAGGAGAGGCATCGAGGCCAGGTACGGACGGCTCGGTTTGGCGGGGCTCATCGCGATCGGGCTCCTCTGGGGCGGCAACGGCCGCGCGGCGCATTCTACGACACCCGGCGCTGCAAAGCTGCGCTCACAAGGTGCCAGGGTATTCACAAGTCGTTTCTGATGAATGGATTGCGTCGAATCGAGGCGACGCCGGACGCGGCCTGGGCCGGCCGGCGCCGGGGGCCGGCTGCCGGCGGAGGTTACTACGTCCGGCGGGCCGGCGCCATCCGCGGCCGGGACGACGCGGGGGGGGCGGGCGTGGATTTCGTATTTCCGTCTTCGCGCCCCTTGGCACGGCGCCTCGCCGGGGGGTATACTGCCGCCGCTATGCGCATCGCCCTCCGCAACCGCCACTGTACGATCGGCCACTTCCACGACCGAATGTGACGCCCGCCCGGGCACCCGCACGAGCTCCCGCCACCGCCGGTGGCGCACCATCCGACGTCGAGCCGGTACCATGACCGGTGCCGAGATTCCCACCAGGCGGCCGCGCCGGCCGCAGCATCGCAGATAGGCGAGGACGACCATGGCCACCGCGAGCGAAGAAACCCTACGACGCCTGCTCCGCCAACGCATCCTGATCATGGACGGTGCCATGGGCACCATGATCCAGGGCTACGGCCTGAGCGAGGAGGACTACCGCGGCCAGCGCTTCCGCGAGCATCCCGGTCAGCTCAAGGGCAACAACGACCTGCTCTCCCTCACCCAACCGGCGGTGATCGAGGAGATCCACCGCGCCTTCCTCGACGCCGGGGCCGACCTGATCGAGACCAACACCTTCAACGCCCAGGCCATCTCCCAGGCCGACTACGGCATGGCGGACCTGGTCTACGAGATGAACCTCGCGGCGGCGCGGATCGCCCGCCGGGCGGCGGACGACGCCAGCCGCCGCGATCCGTCCAAGCCGCGCTTCGTCGCGGGGTCGATCGGGCCGACCAACCGCACACTATCGATCTCCCCCGACGTCGAAGATCCGGGCAAGCGCGCCCTGACCTTCGACCAGCTGAAGGCGGCCTACAAGGAGCAGGCCCGCGGCCTGGTCGACGGCGGGGTCGACGTACTGCTGCCGGAGACCACCTTCGACACCCTGAATCTGAAGGCGGCGATCGTCGCCCTCGAAGAGCTCTTCGAGGAGCGCGGCGAACGCCTGCCGCTGATGCTCTCCCTGACCATCACCGACCAGAGCGGCCGCACCCTCTCCGGCCAGACCCTCGACGCCGCCTGGGTGTCGATCGCCCACGCCCGGCCGCTGACCGTCGGCCTGAACTGCGCCCTCGGCGCCAGGCAGATGCGGCCCTACGTCGAGGAGCTGGCGCGGATCGCGCCGGTCTTCGTCCACTGCTATCCCAACGCCGGCCTGCCCAACGCCTTCGGCGACTACGACGAGGACCCGGAGACCACCGCCGGCGTGCTCGCCGAATTCGCCCGCGAAGGTTGGTTGAACGTCGCCGGCGGCTGCTGCGGCACCCGTCCGGAGCACGTCCGCGCGATCGCCGAACGCCTCGCCGGCGTCCCGCCGCGGGTGCCGCCGCCGCCGCGGCCCTACTCCCGCTTCAGCGGCCTCGAGACCCTGACCCTGCGCCCCGACGCCAACTTCATCATGATCGGCGAGCGCACCAACGTCACCGGCTCGCGGCGCTTCGCCAAGCTGATCAAGCGCGGCGACTACGAAAGCGCCCTCGAGGTCGCCCTCGACCAGGTGCGCGGCGGCGCCAACGTCCTCGACGTCAACATGGACGAGGGTCTGCTCGACTCGGTGCAGGCGATGACCCGCTTCCTCAATATGATCGCCGCCGAACCGGAGATCGCGCGCCTGCCGGTGATGGTCGACAGCTCCAAGCTGGAGGTCATCGAGGCCGGCCTCAAGTGCTTGCAGGGCAAGTCGATCGCCAACTCGATCAGCCTCAAGGAAGGGGAGGAGGCCTTCGTCCGCGCCGCCCGCACGGTGCGCCGCTACGGCGCCGGGGTGGTGGTCATGGCCTTCGACGAGGAGGGCCAGGCGGTGACCGTCGAGCGCAAGGTGGCGATCGCCAAGCGGGCCTACAAGATCCTCACCGAGCGTCTCGATTTCGCGCCCGAGGAGATCATCTTCGATCCCAACGTGCTGGCGGTGGCCACCGGCATCCCGGAGCACGACGGCTACGCCCAGGCTTTCATCGAGGCCACCCGGCGGATCAAGCAGGAGTGCCCCGGAGCCAAGGTCTCCGGCGGCGTCTCCAACCTCTCCTTCTCCTTCCGCGGCCAGAACGCGGTGCGCGAGGCGATGCACGCCTGCTTCCTCTACCACGCCATCCAGGCGGGGATGGACATGGGGATCGTCAACGCCGGCCAGCTGGCGGTCTACGAGGACGTGCCGGAGGAGCTGCGCCAGCGCATCGAGGACGTGCTCTTCAACCGCCGGCCGGACGCCACCGACCGCCTGGTGGCCTATGCCGAGCGGGTCAAGGGCGGCGGCCGGAAACGCCAGCAGGACCTCTCCTGGCGCCAGGGGACGGTGGAGGAACGCTTGCGCTACGCCCTGGTGCACGGCGTCGTCGACTACGTCGAGGAGGACGTCGAGGAAGCGCGCCGGAACTACCCGCGGCCGCTCAACGTCATCGAGGGGCCGCTGATGGACGGCATGCGGGTGGTCGGCGACCTCTTCGGCAGCGGCAAGATGTTCCTTCCCCAGGTGGTCAAGAGCGCCCGGGTGATGAAGAAGGCGGTGGCCTACCTCGAGCCGTTCATGGAGGCCGAGAAAGCCGGCGGCGAGCCGCGCCAGCAGAAATCGATCCTGCTGGCGACGGTCAAGGGGGACGTGCACGACATCGGCAAGAACATCGTCGGCGTGGTGCTGAGCTGCAACGACTATCGGGTGGTCGACCTCGGGGTGATGGTGCCGGCCGAGACCATCCTGGCGCGGGCCGAGGAAGAAGCGGTCGACGCCATCGGCCTGTCGGGGCTGATCACCCCCTCCCTCGACGAGATGGTGCACGTCGCCAAGGAGATGGAGCGCCGCGGCTTCGAGCTGCCGTTGTTGATCGGCGGCGCCACCACCAGCAAGCAGCATACGGCGCTCAAGATCGCCCCCTGCTACCGGCGCGGACCCACCGTCCACGTGCTCGACGCCTCGCGCGCCGCCTACGTCGCCGGCAGCCTGCTCGACCCCCACAAGCGGCGCGCCTTCGTCGCCGAAAACGACGCTCTGCAGGAGCGCCTGCGGGAGATCTACGGCGCCCGCCGGGCCAAGCCCCTGGTGCCCTACCCCACCGCCCGCGCCCGGCGCCTGGCCCTCGACTGGCGCAACGGCCTGCCGCCGCGGCCGCGCTTCCTCGGCCGGCGGCTGATCGACGACCAGCCCCTGGAGGAGCTGGTGCCGTACATCGACTGGACCTTCTTCTTCACCGCCTGGGAGCTCAAGGGCCGCTTCCCCAAGATCCTCGACGATCCCGAGCGCGGCGCCGCGGCGCGGGAGCTCTACGACCACGCCCGCGAGCTGCTCGACGAGATCGTCGATCGCGGGCTGATCCGCGCCCGCGCCGCCTGGGGCTTCTGGCCCGCCAACGCCGACGGCGACGACGTGGTGCTCTACCGCGACGAGGACCGCGGCGCCGAGCTGCTGCGTTTCCCGATGCTGCGCCAGCAGGAGGAGAAACCGGACGCCGACAAGCCCTACCGCTCCCTCGCCGACTTCGTCGCGCCGCGCGACAGCGGCAAGCGGGACTACCTGGGCGCCTTCGCCGTCACCGCCGGCATCGGCGTCGACGAGCTGGTGCAGCGCTACGAGGCGCAGCACGACGACTACCGGGCGATCATGGTCAAGGCCCTGGCCGACCGGCTGGCGGAAGCCTTCGCCGAGAAGCTCCACGGCGAGGCGCGCCGCGCCTGGGGCTACGGCGAGGCGGAAGACCTGTCGGCGGAAGATCTGATCGCCGAGCGCTATCGCGGCATCCGCCCCGCCTTCGGCTACCCGGCCTGCCCCGACCACACCATGAAGGGCAGGCTGTGGCAGCTGCTCGGCGCGGAGGAGGCCGGCATGCGCCTGACCGAGCACTACGCCACCCTGCCGGCGGCCTCGGTCAGCGGCATCTACCTCTCCCATCCCGAGGCGCGCTACTTCGCCGTCGGCCGCCTCGGGCGCGACCAGGTCGAGGACTACGCCCGCCGCGCCGGCCTGAGCGTCGCCGAGGCCGAACGCTGGCTCGCCCCCAACCTGGCCTACGATCCGGAAGCTCCGCGCTGACGGCGACGAGGCTGCACCCAAGCCGCCTCATCGCCCCGCCGGAGCGCCTGGTGATGGCTCCCCACGTCATAGCTCTCTTGCCGGGCGGTAGCCGCCGTCCCGCCGCCCCTGCCCGAGCGGCGCCGAGGCCGCTCCGGCGGCGGCGGGCGTTTCAGCGCTCGACCCAGTAGTTGGGGGCTTCTTTGGTGATCACCACGTCGTGGGCGTGGCTTTCCCGCAGGCCGGCGGCGGAGATCCGCACCAGCTGGGCTCGGGTGCGCAGCTCGTCGACGCCGGCGCATCCCGCCAGGCCCATGCCGGCGCGCAGGCCGCCGGTCAGCTGCCGTACCACCTGGTGGACGCTGCCCTTGTACGGCACCATGCCTTCGATGCCTTCGGGCACCAGCTTGGCGAGCGCCTGGCCGGCGTCCTGGAAGTAGCGCTCGGCGCTGCCCCGGCGCATCGCGCCGAGGGAGCCCATGCCGCGGTAGGCCTTGTAGGTGCGACCCTGGTAGAGGATGGTCTCCCCCGGGCTCTCCTCGGTGCCGGCGAAGAGGGAGCCGATCATCACCGCATGGGCGCCGGCGGCCAGCGCCTTGGCGACGTCGCCCGAGAACTTGACGCCGCCGTCGGCGATCACCGGCACGCCGCTCTCCTGCGCCGCCCGCACCGCCGCCATGACGGCGCTGATCTGCGGCATGCCGGCGCCGGTGACCACCCGGGTGGTGCAGATGCTGCCCGGGCCGATCCCCACCTTGACGCCGTCGGCGCCGCGGGCGATCAGCGCCCGCGCCCCCGCCTCGGTGGCGACGTTGCCGGCGATCAGAGGCACCTCCGGGAAACGCTCGCGCAGCCGCGCCAGCCCCTCCAGCACCCCCTTGGAGTGGGCGTGGGAGGAGTCGACCACCAGCACGTCGACCTTGGCGTCGACCAGCGCCTGGGCGCGCGCCAGGGCGTCGTCGCCCACCCCCACCGCGGCCCCCACCCGCAGGCGCCCGAGCTCGTCCTTGCAGGCGTTGGGGTACTGGATCATCTTCTGGATGTCCTTGACCGTGATCAGCCCGACCAGGTTGCCGTCCTCGACCACCAGCAGCTTCTCGATGCGGTGCTTGTGGAGCAGCGCCTTGGCCTGCTCGAGGGTGGTGCCGGGGGGCACGGTGACCAGGCCGTCGCGGGTCATGAGGTCGGCGATCGGCCGCTCGAGGTCGGTCTCGAAGCGCAGGTCGCGGTTGGTCAGGATGCCGATCAGACGGCCGTCGTCGTCGGTCACCGGCACGCCGGAGATCTTGTAATGCGCCATCACCGCCAGGGCTTCGTGGATGCGCTGCTCCGGCCGCATGGTCACCGGGTCGACGATCATCCCCGCCTCGCTGCGCTTGACCTTGTCGACCTCGGCGGCCTGATCGTCGATGCTCAGGTTCTTGTGCACCACGCCGAGCCCCCCCTCCTGCGCCAGGGCGATGGCCAGGGCGGACTCGGTGACCGTGTCCATCGCCGCCGCCACCAGCGGGATCCCGAGGCGGATGCCGCGGCACAGGTCGGTGGCGAGGTCGGCGTCGTTGGGATGGACCTCGGAATGCCCGGGGACGAGCAGCACGTCGTCGAAGGTCAGGGCCAGGGGCGGCTGCGGCGAGCGGCCGCCGGCTTCGTCCGCCGCCGGCGAGGCGGCGGCGCGCGGTCGCGGAGGTGAGATCGTGCGGGGCATGGCGCAGGATAACGCGGCCGGCAGGTCGAGATCAAACCCTGAGCCGCCGGCCGGCGTCCAAGAGGGCATGAACGCGGCCTGCTACCATGGCGCCCAGATCACGGGCTGGACGGGTATGACGAGCGGAGACGAGGCGCCGCCGTCGCGGGCGGACAGCGAGGCGCTGGTGCTGCGGGCGCAAGCCGGCGAGGTGGCGGCCTTCGAGGCCCTCTACCGCCGGCACGTCAGCCGCATCTACGCCCTCTGCCTGCGCATGGCGGGCAACCACCGCGAGGCCGAGGAGCTGACCCAGGACGTCTTCGTCCGCGCCTGGGAGAAGCTGACCCAATTCCGCGGCGACAGCGCCTTCGCCTCCTGGCTCCACCGGCTGGCGGTCAACGTGGTCATCGGCACCTGGCGCCGCCGCGGCCGGCGCCGCCAGCGGGTGGTGGCATTGGAGGAGGCGGCGGCCGCCGCCGACGCCGCACACCGGCCGCGACCGCGGCTGGCGATCGATCTCGAACGGGCCATCGCCCGCCTCCCCGCCGGCGCCCGCAACGTCTTCGTGCTGCACGAGATCGCCGGCTACCGCCACCACGAGATCGCGGCCCAGACCGGGCTCGCGGTCGGCACCTGCAAAGCGCAGCTGCACCGCGCCCGGCGGCTGCTGCGGGAGGCGTTGAAGCGATGAGCTGCCGATTCCCCGAAGCCGCTCTCCACGACTATCTCGACGGCGGGCTCGACGGCGTCGGCCGGCGCCGGGTGGAGGCCCACCTCGAGTCCTGCGCCGCCTGCCGCGAGCTGCTGGCGGACCTGGTCGAGCTGGGGGAGAAGGCCCGTGCCCTGCCGCGCGAGGTCGAACCGCCGCGCGATCTGTGGCCGGCGATCGAAGGGCGGCTCGCGCCGCGTCGCACCGCCCCGGCGCCGGCCTGGCGGCGCTGGCAGCAGCTGGCCGCGGCGATCCTGCTGCTCGCCGCCGGCGGCCTGCTGTCGCGCTGGCTGCTGCCCCCCGTCGAGCGCCCGGCGACCGCCGGCCACCGGGCGGCGGCGGCCGTCGACCACGCCCTGGCGGTGGGCG
>RFGL01000187.1 GCA_003697015.1 Acidobacteriota bacterium
CCACCGTCCCCCAACCCCCGCCCTACCCCGACCGCTCGTCGCCGGACAAACCGCCCGGGAGGGCAGGGGTTGACAGCCAGTCAACTACCTGCTATTCCTGCTCTCCTTGATCGACGGATCCGGGGTGACTCTCCACTACCTCGATCAGCGTTCCGCAAGCGCGGAGTCGACCATGAAAAAGATCTGCTACGAAACGATCACCGGAAGACGGCTCGACCTGAGCGGGCTGAAGCCGGAAGAGGGCGCCTTCCTCATCAAGGTGCTGACGAAGTTCCGCCAGCGGCCGCCGTGGGCGGAGTTCGAGTCGTTCTGGCTGCCGGAATTCCAGCGTACGGGGCTGTCGACCGACTCGCCGGTCTTCCGCATCTGCAACGACCTCGACGCGCGGCTCGGCATCGCCCAGGGCAAGGTGGCGCCGCCGGACTACCGCGACTACCTCCTCGACCTGATCGAAGACCGCTTCGGCACCCGCTACCGCTTCTGCAAAGAGACCGGCGTCGATCCGGGGCACTTGAGCCGCGTGCTGGCCGGCAAGTCGGACCTCTCGATCGCGCTGCTGCAGAGGCTGATGGAGCCCCTGGGCGCGGCGGTGGTGGTGCAGCCGCGGGAAGTCCTCGACGCGCGCCTCAGCCCCGAGCACGCCCAGCGCCTGCTCGAAGCCCTCGCCGCCTGAGGCGATCGCCCGTCCACATCCACCCACCGGCTTGCGGCCGGCGGGGGCGGTCTCCGTAGGACGGCAGGCGTAACGAATTCACCACCCGGGACCCCTACTCCTCAAAAAGGAGGTCCCCATGGTCAGATTTATCGACCGCTTTCGCCGCTGGCGTGAGCTGCGCCGGGCCTTGGCTCTCGCTACCGAGAAGCAGGATTTTATTCCTCTCGCGCAGCTCATCGAACGCCGGCCAGCCGCCGTCGAAACCTTCGCCGGCCGCGCCCGCGCACAGATCGACGCCGGTGCGTACTGGTCCGGTCTCTGCTTGTGTCTGGGGCTGATTCGCGCCGGCCCTCGAGCTCTGGCGCGGGCTCAAGCCCGAACGCAGCTACGCCCCGCATTGGAAACGATTCCGCACCCAGATCGGCGGCGAGACGGCCCACGTCCTGCTGCGCTTCCTCCACCGCCACGGTACGCCCGAGGATCTCGAGACGGCCTACGAGCGCCTCGGCCAAGCGCAGCTCCGGCACCACCTGGGCGCTGCGGTCGGGGAGCACGACGAGCCCCCGATCCGGGCACTCCAGCTGCTTCGGCCGCTGCTCGGCAGCTCAACCCGGCTGCCGTCCTGGGACGGCCTCGACGAGGTCACGATCGGGCGGCTGGTGCGGCTCTTCTTCACCCACGGCAGCAGCGAGGACGTCGACGTCGTCTTCCGCCGTCTCGGGCGCCATCACCTCCTGGCCGCGATCCTGGAAGCGCGCCGCGCGCCGCGCGCCGCCTACCTGCCGGCCCTGCGCCGCGTCTGGTGGTCGCTCGAAGCCGAGGTACGAAGCGACTTCGATCAGTCGCCGGCGGAGGAGCCCCAGCCCTACGTGCTGGCCTGCGCCGACGCGACCGCCGCCGCCCTCGGCGCCTGCGCCGCTCGCGATCCGGACTACCGTGATTTCTCCGCCGACCAGACCCATCGCACGGAGCTCGAAGAGCTCTATCGCAAGCACAGAGAGCATGTCGAGGAGCACAACCGCCTGGTCGAGGCGTACAAAGCAGGCCACGTCGCCGCCGGCATGATCCTGCCGGCAAGCGAAGACGAACCGGTGGTCGAGATGATCAAGAACCTGCGGCGGATGATCGAAGCATCGGAGCACCACCTCCGCCAAGCGGAGGTGCGCTACCGGGATCGAATGTCGCCGGGTTTCATCCTGTGGCGGATCCTGGCCGATGCTCAGGGCTACCCGATCGCCGTCCGCCAGGGCGCCGCTCACGGGCTCTACCAGCTGCTCGCCGACGGGCATCTGGACGATGCGGCACGCGAAGAGGTCTTCGAGCTGCTGCGGACCGCCGTCAGCGGTGAGGACGCACGCGATTTCGGCGAGCGGCGGGTCCGCCTGCCGGCGGCTGCCGATCGCACCGAGCTGCGCGCTTCCCTCGCCGACGGCCTGCAGTGGATGCTCGATCTGATGGAAGGCATCGGCGAGCGGTGGCAGCGCCAGTGGCGCGCGACCCTCGCCCGCCGCGGCGAGACGTCGCCCGAGGCGCGACCTGCGGTCGACCCGCTCCTCGCCGCGATGAAGCGCTTGCAGCCCGGGGCGGAGGACGTCGAGCCGGAGGAGGCGGTGGACGGCCCCCGGCCCCCGGCGGGCCCCCCTTCCGAGCCACCAGGTCTCGGAAATGCCGGCGAAGGTGCCTCGGCTGAAGCTTCGCCGGCGGCGGCCGACGAGGAAGCCGGCACGCCGGCCGAGCGGCTGGCCCTCTTCGACCAGCTGCTGGCCGAGGATCGGCCGAGCGTCGAGGAACGCTTTCCCCGGCTCGACGAGATCGCCGGCGGACTCATCGAACGACTCCCCGGCGCCGTGGCGTTTCTCCAGCGCTACCCCCTGCGCCTGATGCGCCGCGACCACCAGCGCGCCCTCTTCGGGCTCTACGCCAAGCAGCCCATCCGCGTCCAGCTCTGGACGCGCTACACGCCGCCCAAGAACGCCGGCCCGGTTCATCGGCGCTACCTCGCCCTCGACGACCGTTCGACGCCGAATTCGATGGGCATCGCCTATCCGCTCTTCCGCCACCCGCTGCTGGCCCTGCCCGTCGTCTACCACGAGTACCTGCACTACGGCGGCACCACCGGCGACCCGGAGAACGGCATCGGCAACGAGACCGAGGTCCTGCTGCGGGAGATCCTCTTCGCCCGCCGGTTGATCGCCGAGCTCGCACCGGCCGAGGACGACCGACTCGGGGACTTCGAGCGCCAGCTGATCGATGAGATCCGCGCCGTCGGCCTCGATCCTCTCCTGCCCCAGCTGCTCTGTGATCTGCGCCGCGACGACGTGCTCGAGGCCATCAACCGGTCGGTGCTCGCCACCTACGGCGAGAGGCTCGACGCCGAGCAGGCCCGCCGCCAGGCCGAAGTGCAGATCCACCTGGAGAACGTCGGCATCGAGCTCTCCAACCGCACCCTGACCTGGGATCCACAGATCCGCTGGCCCCACCTGGGAAGCGAGAGCACCCGCGAGCTGACCGACCGCTTCCGCCGCGTGCTGGTCGCCTCGCGGCGGATCGACCATCGGGTGAGCCGAGCGCAGCGCGACGCCGTCCTCCAGGATGCGGACTCCGCCGCGGCGAGCACCGCGTGGCAGAGCTACCGCCGGCGAGCCGGAGCCGGCGTCGCCCTCGCCGCCGCCCATCCCCCCGTCTTCACTCCCCTCACCATCATCCGGCTCCTCGCGCAGGTGCGGGAGCCGCTCGCAGCCTGAAGCGATGGCCGCCAAGACACTACGAGCGGGTCCGAAGACCCGCTCGTACGCTCAACCTGCGCCGCGGCGCGGCGTCAGGCGACGGCGATCGCCGGGGCGACGGATTCGAGCTTGTCGCGCAGCACGCGGGCCGGCGGCGCCCCGACCTGGACGTCGACCACCTGACCGCGGCGGAAGAGGATCAGGGTCGGGATGCTGCGGGTATCGTACTCCCGGGCGAGCTCGGGCGAGTCGTCGACGTTGACCTTGACGATCTTCACCCGGCCTTCGTATTCCGCCGCCAGGCGCTCGAGGGTGGGCGCCAGGGCGCGGCACGGCGGGCACCAGTCGGCGTAGAAATCGACCAACACCGGCTGCTCGGCGCGCAGGACCTCCTGCGGGAACTGCTCGGTGCGAATTGTCGTGACGTTTTTCATCGTTCCTCCAATCTGACGGGCTCCCAAATCGGTGGGAGCCCGGTCACGGACTTGGATGCACGACGGGGGGTCGAGGTTTCAACCCCTACGCCTCGGCGAGGGCCAGCACCGGCAGGGGGGCACCGCCGGCCGTCAGGCGCTGCGGCGGAGGAGGGCTTCGACCCAGCTGGCGGGGAGGCAGGTGCCGATGGCCATCACGAGGCGCATCTGCCAGGGGAAGACGACCTCGCCCTGACGCTTCTCGATCGCGCGGACGATGCGGCGGACGGCGCGGTCGGTGGGCAGGAGGAAGGGCATCGGCCCCTGGTGGCGGTCGGTCAGCTCGCTCTTGACGAAACCGGGGCAGATGGTGGTGACGGCGATGCCGCGGCGGGCGAGGGAGACGCGCAGGCTCTGCAGGTGGATGCGCATCGCCGCCTTGCTGCCGCAGTAGGCGGCGAAGTGCGGCAGGCCGAGGTAGGAGGCCACCGACGCGACGCCGACCAGGTGACCGCGGCCCGCCTCGAGGAAGCGCGGCAGCGCCCAGTCGATGACGTGCAGCGTGCCCCGAAGATTGACGTCGTAAAGGGCCAGGGCCTTGCCCGGCGCGAACCGCTTGGGGGTCTCGACCTCACCGTAGCCGGCGTTGGCCACCACCACGTCGGCTCCGCCGAGACCCTCGGCGAGCGCATCCAGGGCGCGCTGGGTGGCAACGCCGTCGGCGACGTCGGCCACCGCCCAGGCGGCGGTGCCGCCGGCGCCCTCGAGCTCCTCGGCGAGGGCCGCCAGGCGCTCCCGGCGACGCGCCAGGAGACCGACCCGGCAGCCACGGCCGACCAACTGGCGCGCCAGCTCGGCGCCGATGCCGGAAGAGGCACCGGTGATCAGGACGGAGGATCCGGCGAGCTGGCTCATGATGCGGCGGAGCATAGCAGGTCGGGTGCGATAAGCTAGCCCGCCAACCACCACGGCAGGAGCTCGACAATGGCCCGTACGCGCAGCCTCGACGCGATCGAGATCCGGGTGCTCGGCGCCCTGATGGAGAAAGAACAGACCACCCCGGACCACTACCCGCTGACCATCAACGGGGTGATCGCGGCGTGCAATCAGAAATCCAACCGCGAACCGGTGATGAAGCTCACCGAGACCGAGGTGGTGGAGGCTCTCGACCGCTTGGCGGCGGACGTTCTCGCCTGGCGCAACGTCGGGCCGCGCAGCGAACGCTGGGAGCACCGCCTCGACCGGCGTTGGAATCTCGACCGGCCCAAGAAAGCGGTGATGACCCTGCTGTTGCTGCGCGGCGCCCAGACCGCCGGCGAGCTGCGCGGGCGCAGCGAACGCCTGCACCGCTTCGCCGGCGTCGCCGAGGTCGAGGCGGTGCTGGGCGAGCTCGCCAGCGGCCCCGAGCCCCTGGTCCGCCAGCTGCCCCGCCTGCCGGGCAAGCGGGAGACGCGCTGGATTCACCTGGTGGGCGACGAAGCGGCGGAGGAAGCGCTGACCGCAGCGGCGGCGGCACCACCGCCGTCGCGGGCGGGCGACGAGGCGGCGGCGCGCCTCGACGCCCTGGAGAAGGACGTCGCCGACCTGCGCCGGCAGCTCGCCGCCCTGGCGGCGAAGCTCGAGGGGTGAGCAGGCCATGCCCCGGCCACCCGAGTCGACGCCGCGCCTGGCCTCGCGCCTGCCGGCCGAGCGGCTGCCGCCGGGCTGGCTGGCGATCGACGCCGTCGACGCCCACGCTGCCGGCGAGCCTCTGCGGGTGGTGGTCGGCGGCTTCCCCGAGCTCCGCGGCGCCACCGTCCTCGCGCGCCGCCGCGACGCCCGGGAACGCTACGACCACCTGCGGCGGGCGCTGATCCTCGAGCCCCGGGGCCACGCCGACATGTACGGCTGCCTGCTCACCCCACCCCTCAGCGCCGGCGCCGACCTCGGGGTCATCTTCCTTCACAACGAGGGCTACAGCACCATGTGCGGCCACGGCATCATCGGCCTGGCGACGGTGCTGCTGGAGACCGGCATGCATCCGGCCCGCGAACCCGAGACCCGGCTCGAGATCGACGCCCCCGCCGGCCGCATCCGCGCCCGCGCCCGGGTGAGCGGCGGCCGCGTCGAGAGCGTCGCCTTCCGCAACGTGCCCTCCTTCGCCGTCGCCCTGGGGGAGCGCGTCGCGGTGCCCGGTCTGGGGGAGGTGACCTACGACCTGGCCTTCGGCGGCGCCTTCTACGCCTACGTCGAGGCGGCGGCGGTGGGGATCGACCTGGAGCCGGCGAGCTGCAGCCGGCTGATCGACGCCGGGCGGGCGATCAAACGCGCGGTCGCGGCGGCGCGGCCGATCCTCCACCCCTCCGAGCCCGAGCTCGGCTTCCTCTACGGCGTCATCTTCGTCGGCCCCGCCGCCTCGAAGGACGCCCACAGCCGCAACGTCTGCATCTTCGCCGACGGCGAGGTCGACCGCTCCCCCACCGGCACCGGCGTAAGCGGCCGCCTCGCCATCCACCACGCCCGCGGCGAGCTCGCCCTCGAAGAGCCGATCGTCGTCGAGAGCATCCTCGGCAGCCGCTTCACCGGCCGCGCCGTCGAGCGCACCACCTGCGGCCCCCACGACGCCATCGTCCCCGAGATCGAAGGCCGCGCCTTCCTCACCGGCCGCCACCGCTTCCTCATCGACCCCGACGACCCCCTGCGCCACGGTTTCCTCCTGCGCTGAGCCGGCTGCGGGCGGCGGCCAGCTGGTAGGCTGGGGGCATGTCGGAGCACGCCTTTCGCGAGCGCGATCCGCTGCCCTGGGCGCTGGTGCTCAGCGCCGCGGTCACCGCGTTCCTGATCTGGCTGATCTACTTCAAGTCCCCCGCCGTCGAGGGGGGGGCGTGGACGTCGGTGCTGCCGGCGGTGAACGCCACCCTGAACAGCCTCTGTGCCGTCTGTCTGGTGGCGGGTTACGTGAGCATCCGCCGCGGCCGGCGACGGGTGCACAAGCGTTTCATGCTCAGCGCCCTGGGCTTCTCGGCCCTCTTTCTCGCCGGCTACGTCACCTACCACCACGTCCACGGCGACACGCCCTTCACCGGCCGGGGGGTGGTGCGGCCGATCTACTTCGCCGTCCTGATCAGCCACGTGGTGCTGTCGGTGGTGATGCTGCCGCTGATCCTCTCCACCGTCGCTCTCGCCCTCGGCGAGCGTTTCCCGCGGCATAAGAAGCTGGCCCGCTTCACCCTGCCGATCTGGCTCTACGTGTCGCTTACCGGGGTGGTGATTTTCTTCTTCCTCGCGGCCTACAATTGAGCCGTCATGTGGCGACGACCCCGTGGTTTGGACGCCCGCGTCACAAACGCCGTCGCGACGATCGATTCGTCCCCGGTTGACGCCATTCCGCGCTTGACACCGCCCTCCGGCCCTGGCATGCTGGTGGCTGATCGGGTTTGGATCCCTGGCATTCTGGCAGGTTCGGAATGCCCTGGCGTCCCGGCTCCCCTACGGCGACGCCGACGTGCAGCCCCCGGCCCCCACCGGGGGCTGACTTGCGTTCGAGCCACCGCAAAACCCTGAACTCTCACCACAAGGAGACGCTCATGAGCCGTTCCGCCGTACGCTGCGCCCTGCTGGCCCTGGTGCTGGCCCTGGCCGGCGCCCCGAGCCTGCTCGCCCATTGCCAGATTCCCTGCGGGATCTACGGCGACGAGATGCGCTTCGACATGATGCTCGAAGACGTCACCACGATCGAGAAGTCGATGAACCAGATCAACGAGATCGGGGGCCAGGAGAAGCCGAATTGGAATCAGCTGGTCCGTTGGGTGCAGAACAAGGAAGAGCACGCCGCCAAGCTGACCGACGTCGTGACCTTCTACTTCATGGCCCAGCGCATCAAGCCGCCGGCGGACGATGCCGACGCGGCGGCGAAGCAGAAGTACGTCGAGCAGCTGACCCTGCTGCATCGGATCATGGTCCATGCGATGAAGGCGAAGCAGACCACCGACCTGGCTGAGGTCAAGACCCTGCGCGAGCTGATCGCCGCCTTCAAGGCTTCCTACCTCGGCGAGCACGGCCACCACCACTGAAGCGGTGCGCCGGCGACCGGGCACCCGCCGGGCGCCGGCAAGAAATGAGAATCGGTTATTGTTAAGCCCGCGTCCGCCGTCCCGCCGGCGGTGGGCCGGGCATCATGGAACCGATCCTCTTCCTCCTCCTCAGCCTGTTGCCCCTGGCGCTGGCCCCTCCGCTGGCCGACGTCACCCGGCGCTCGCCGCCGGCCCACGCCGCCATGGACGCCTTTGTCGCCACCACCGTCGGCGGCCTGGCGCTGCTCCACATCCTGCCCCACGCCTACCGCCTGGCGGGGGGCATGGCGCTCCTCGCCGCCCTGGCGGGCTTTCTCGTGCCCCTCGTCCTGCACCACGGCATCCACCGCTGGGAGGAACGCGCTCTGCCGGGCCTGGCGGCGATCGTTCTTCTCGGCCTGGCGCTGCATGCGGTGGTCGACGGCATCGCCCTGGTCGGTGCGGGCGCCGGCCACCACCGACCGCCCGCCGGCGATCACCTCCACCTGCCTCCGGCCGGTGCCCCTCCCTTGGCCCTGGCGGTGGTGCTCCACCGCCTGCCGGTCGCCCTGGTGATCTGGTGGTTCGCGGCACCGCTCTGGGGGCGGTGGCGGGCGGGCGCGCTGCTGGCGGCGATCGGCGGCGCGACGATCGCCGGCTTCGCCGTCGGCGAGCGCCTGTGGACGACCCTCTCTTCCCCCCAGCTCGGCGTCGGCCAGGCGGCGATCGCCGGCATGCTCTTCCACGTCCTGCTGCGCCATCCGGGGGCGGAGACGCCCACCGCCTCCTCCCCCGCCGCCCGCGTCGCGTCGGGCGCCGGCGCCGTCGCCGGCGTGGCGGTGGTGCTCGCTCTCGCCGTGCCGGAGCACCCGCTGGGCGGCGTGCTGGCCGGCGCCCTGTCGAGCCCCGCCACCTTCCTCCAGCTCTTTCTCGCCAGCGCCCCGCCCTTGCTGGCGGCCTACGCCGGCGCCGGCCTGCTCTTCGCCATCGGCCACGAGCGCTGGCGCCGCGCCCGCGACGGCGCCGTCGCCGCCGCCCTGCCGGTGGTCCAGCTGCCCGCCCTCGCCCTCGCCCTCGGCCTTCTCGGCCCGTGGCTCACCGGGCTGCGGGTGGCGGTGGTGCTCGCCGTCACCCTCCTGGTCGGCCGCTGGACGACGGCCGCGGGCGCGGCGCCGGCGGACGACGCCGGCCTGCGGCGCGGCTTCGCCACCGCCGTCGACGACACCCTGCCCTGGATCATGCTCGGCTTCGGCGTCGCCGCCCTGCTCGAGCCCCTGACCGGCCTGGGCTGGCTCCAGGAGCGACCGGCGTGGCAGCAGACGGTGCTCCTCGCCGCCCTCGGCGTGCCCCTCTCGTTCGCTGCCCTGGGCGCCATCCCCATCGCCGCCCTCTTGCTGCACAAAGGCCTCGACGCCGGGCCGGTCGCCGCCTTCCTGATCGCCAGCGCAGTGGCCCTCGACCACCGCCGACTGGCACCGGGCTGGCGCGGGCGGCGCAGCCGGATCCTCGCCACCGCCCTGCTGCTGATCGCCGTCGCCGCCGGCCTCCTGCTGCCGCCGTCGCCGGCCCCGGACGCCCTGCCCCTGCACCAGGCGGCGGCTGAGGGGGCGCCGATTCCGTCCGCCCTCGCCGGCCTGGCGCTCCTCGCCCTCTTCCTCGCCGCCCTCGCCCGCCGCGGCTTCCGCGGCCTCTTCGCCCTCACCGCCGGCGGCCGCCATCACCCCTGAGCGGTGGCGGGCGCCGGCACCGGGGTCTCCGCCAGCAGCTTCTCGACGTGCTCCCGTACCCGCGCGAGGTCGATGCGGTTGAGGAAGGAGGAGTAGGCGAGGTAGGAGACCAGGAAGCGCCGGTCGTCGGCCCACGGCGGCAGGTAGCGCGGCGGCTCGAGCAGACCCATCGCCGCCAGCTGACCGAGGGCCGGGACGTCTTCCAGGTCGAGCTTGCCGCAGAACAGGAGGCGCAGGCAGTCGATGCGCCGCGCCGCCACCGCCGCCCGCAGGAAGTTGTGCACCCGCAGCAGGCCGTCGAGGTAGACCACGTCCTTGGTAAAGGCGAAGCCGCCGGTCAAGGGGGCGCCGCGGAACACCCGCCGGGCGTTCTCGAACGCCTGCTCGCGCTCGCCGGTACGTTCCTTGAAGTAGCGGTAGACCTGGAGAAAGTCGGCGCCGTCGATCGCCATCTGGATCGCCAGCACGCGGTCGGCGAGTCGGCGCAGGCGATGCGGGTCCATGGCGCCGGAGATCATCTCGGCGAAGACCGCCAGCCCCTCCTGCGTCTTGGTGGTGCCCGGATGGCCGGCGCCGAGTAGGGGCAGATGGTGCTGGGCGGCGCCGTTCAAGGAGGTGACGGCATGGACGAAAGCCTCGTGCTCGGTCAGCTGCACGAGGTCGCGATCGGAGAAGCAGGCACCGCGGCGGATGCGTACCCCGCCGCGCCCGGCCACGGCGTTGGCCGACAGGTGGTCCACCACCTCGACCTTCAGACCGTCGTCGCCGAAAACCTGCGGCAGCACCGCCCGCATGCGCTCCGCCACCACGTCCGCCGAGTGGCAGGCCGGCGCCGGCGCCCCGAGATCGACGCGGTCGAAGCCCGACAGCACCTCGTCGAGCTGCCGGGCGAGGTCGAGAGGGGTGTGGACGCCGTCGATCAAGACCGTCGTCGGCGTGCCGTAAAGCTCCCGGGCGTGGTGGTAGAAGTCCTCCGTACCGGTCGCCGCCAGCATCCGCGCCCCGCCCTCGATCGCCCTCGCCACCCGCTCGAGCCAGCGGTCGATCGCCCCCTCGCCACCGAGCTCGGGGCGCATCGCCGCCACCGCCTCCAGGGTCGGCCCGCACGCCGGCGGCTGATACGTCGGCCGCGGCAGCTCGCGCTCCCCGGCGGCAAAGAAACGCTCCCGCACCTCCGGCGGCCAGGCGATGGTTCGCAGCACCCGGATCGGCCGCTCCGCCTCCCGCAACCGCGCCGCCAGCGAAAGGATCCGTTCCTTCTCCTGCTCGTCACCCCGAAGCATCCGTACTCTCCTTTCTCAGCATCACCGACCGCAAACCGCCTGCACGATTCTTCGGGCGACCGGGAATGGGGCAACGAAAAAGGGGACCGCCCTCGCGGTCCCCTCGTTGCCTGCCGCCAACCGGCGGGATCAGAAGGTCAGGCGCAGGCCGACGCGGGCGCGCCAGCGGGAGTTGATGTTGTGGGTCTGGAAGAGCGAGCCGCCGGTGGCCGGGCCGCGCAGGCTGATGGCGGGCTTGCCGTCGTCGACGCCGGGCACGCAGGCGCGGTTGTTGAACTGCGGATCGCCGCAAATCCCCTCCAGTTCCCAGGGCTCGATGGAGTTGAAGCGGACGAAGCGCAGGGCGCCGGAGTCGCTGTCCAGCAGGTTGATGAAGTTGAGGATGTCGAGGGTCACCTGCAACTTGGTCTCACCGCGGATCGGGATGTCCTGCGCCAGGTGGACGTCGAGGGTGTGGTTCCACGGTGCGTTGTCGGCATTGCGCGGCACGAGGCCGCCGCGATGGCGGTCGAGCACCGGATGCGAGCTGATGAAGGCATCGAGCTGCTGCCAGGTGCCGTTGGTGATCACCACGTCGTTCTGGCTGGCCGGCACGAAGGCCAGATCGTTCGAGTCGAATCCGTCGCCGTTGTAGCTCTGGCCGAAGTTGAAGGTCCGGAAGTCCGAGCCCATCAGCCAGGAGAAGGGGCGGCCCGACTGCAGGTTGTAGAAGAACGACACCGTGGTCGAGTAGTTGGTCTTGCGGTTGAACTGGTAGGAGAGCGAGGCGTTGAAGCGGTGCTCGACCTCGAAGTCCGACCGCGACAGCTGGGCGTTGTTGGGATCGAACGCTTCCTGGAAGCGCCAGTTCGACACCGCGCGGCTCGAGGTGCCTTCGTTGACCACCTTGGAGTCGTTGTTGGCGTAGGAGACGTAGCCCCAGACGCCGTTCCGGTAGGGGCGCTCGATCTTGATCGCGAAGCTGGTCGACTCGCCCTGGTTGGTGTTGGTGATCAGGTAGGCGCCGTCGATGGTGCGATCGACCTCGCGGTAGAGCGGCCGGCCGTCGAAGGTCTGCCCGCCGGTCTGCACCACGTTGACGTTCTTGTAGTCGATCTCCTTCAGGCTGTCGCCGAACACCCCTTCGACCGACAGCACCAGATCCCACCAGGGGAGCTCGCGGTCGTAGGCCAGGTTGTAGCGCAGGACCTGCGGGAACTCGAAGTTGGGATCGATGAGGTTGAACTCGCCGACCTCGGTGTCGGCGCCGGGGATCGACGTCGGCTGGTTGTCCGGATCCGGATTGAAGGGGACGTCGTTGGCCGTCAGGGTGGTGAAGACCAGGGCATTGCGGGCGTAGACGTTGGAGATCCAGACGTAGGGCGTGCGGCCGGCGAAGATGCCGACGCCGCCGCGCAGCTGCGACTTGCCGTTGCCCTCGATGTCCCAGTTGAAACCGAAGCGCGGCTGGATCAGCTCCTCGCCGTCCGGCACCTCGTCGGTGCGCAGGCCGTAGAGGGTCTCGGTGATCGGGTTGCGACCCGGCCGGTCGGGCAGGAAGGGGATGTCGACCCGCAGGCCGTAGTTGAGGGTCAGGTTCGGCGCCGCGGCGTACTGGTCACCGACGTAGAAACCGAGCTGGTTGACGTCGAAGTCCTGGACCGGGTTCTGGCCCGGGTTGACGAAGGTGATCGTGTACTCCACCGCGTTGCCGGCGGCGAGGTCGTCCAGGGTGCTGAACTCGTAGGAGCCGAAGGCGTCCTGGACGAAGAGGTTCTTGAAGTTGAAGAGCTCGTTGTGGGTGCCGATGGTGATGGTGTGGTTGCCCTTGATCCAGGTGAAGTCGTTGTGGATCTCGAGGATGTCCTGGTCGAGGGAGTTGCGGGTCGAGAACTGCTCGGTGCCGGCCTCGAAGTCGAAGCCGCCGATGTCGTCGTTGAAGACCCGGACGTGGGGGAAACGGACGCCGCCGCGGCCGGCGCGCCGATCCTCGATGGTCTGGAAGGCCACCCGCAGCTCGTTGAACTTATTCGAGCCGAAGACGCTGTTGAGCTGCGCCACGGTCGAATTGGTCCGGTTCTCGAACCTGTAGGTCTCGCTGGGGAACTCGTAGAAGAAGATGCTCGGCCGGTTGATGTCGCGGCCGGCGTCGACGAAGTTGTGCCGCAGGGTCAGGTTGTTGCTGTCGTTGATGTTGAAGTCGAGACGCGCGAAGTACTTGTCCGACGGGTTGTCGAGGCTGTTTTCGCCCAGACCACCGGGGTCGAAGCCGTAATTCGAGATCAGGATGTCGCGGAAGCGGTTGGCGGCGTCGACCAGACCGCCGAAGCCGGCCGCCTGGCCGCTGGAGCCGTCGATCGACACGCCGGTCGGGGTGGTGCGCTCCTCGATGTCGGCGTTGACGAAGAAGAAGGCCTTGTCCTTGACGATCGGACCGCCGAGACGGAAGCCGTACTGCTGCTCGTCGAACTCGCCGAACTCGCCGAGCTCGTCCGGGCCGTCGCCGAAGAAGTCCTGGTCGCGATCGTAGAAGAAGACCGAGCCCTTGAAGCTGTTCGAGCCGCTGCGGGTGATGGCGTTGATGCCGCCGCCGGAGAAGCCGCCGTTGCGCACGTCGAAGTCCGCCAGCACCAGCTCCAGCTCCTGGATGGCGTCGAGGGAGATCGGCGCCGTACCCGACTGGCCGCCCGGCGTGCCGCTGTCGGCGAGGCCGAAGAGGTCGTTGTTGACCGAGCCGTCGATGGTGATGTTGTTGTAGCGGCTGTTGCGGCCGGCGACGCTGATCGAATCCGGGTCTTCGTTGTCCGAGGTGATGGTGAAGAAGGGGTTGGTGCGCGCGAAGTCGTTGAAGTTGCGCGATACCGTCGGCAGGGTCTCGATCGCCTCGGTCGAGACGTTCGACGCCGCACCGGTCTTGCCGGGATTGATCAGCGGCGAGGCCTCGGCCACCACCAGCACGGTCTCCTCGATGGTCTCGAGCTGGAGCTTGAACTGCAGATAAGCGGTCTCACCGAGCTTGACGTAGACGCCGGTCGCCTCCTGCGGCCGGAAACCGTCGAGGCTGGCGGTGACGGCGTAGGGCCCGCCGACGCGCACGTTCAGGATGCGGAAGCGCCCGTCGTCGCCGGCGATCGCCGCATAGCGCGTGCCGGTGGGTTGATGGACCGCGCTGATCGCGGCCCCTGGCAACGCGGTCGTGCCGTCCTGGTCGGTGACCAGACCGGAGATCGAGCCGGTGGTCGCCTGGCCGAAGACGGCGGGAGCGAAGATGAGCGACGCGCAGGCCAGAACGGCCGCCCATCGCAGGAACCGCGGGAGAGAGAGCATCGCGTGACCTCCATCGGTTGCGAAGCCGGACTCGGGGCTTCGACGTTTCGGGGAACGGAATTGTCGTTGGCTCGTCGGGCGCCTCATGTCCAGGCCAGGCGAGCGTTGATCCTCGGTTGCGCCCCTTCGCCGACGGCCCGCAGGCCGCCCGAATCGGGGACGTGTCGGCTGGTCTGTCGCGGCGCCGACGGGCGAGAGGGCTGCGGCGCAGGGCGACGGTTGGATCTTGCGGTGCGCATGGTCAGCAAACGTGCCAAAGCACAATATTTTGTGCATCTAGCCATTCGACACCCCAAGTGTAGCATCATCGCGCTGGAGAAGCATGCCCTTTTGACCGTCTTTTTGTCTCGCGGGTGCCAGCATGGCCACCCGCTCCCCCACGGTCTATACCACCGGAGGAGACGCCGTCAAGAGCCGGCGGCGGTCGCGACCGCCGGCAGCTCGACGTAGAAGGTGGTGCCGATCCCCACCTCGGTGTCGAAACGGATCGAGCCCCCCATCGCCTCGACCAGCTCCTTGGCGATGGTCAATCCCAGCCCCGAGCCCCCCGAGGTGCGGCGCGAGGAGGCGTCGGCCTGGGAGAACTTCTCGAACAGACGGCTGCGAAACGCCTCCGGGATCCCCGGCCCGCGATCGGCGACGTAGAGCACCACCCGGCCGTCCCCCGCCGTCGCGCCGGTCTCCACCGTCTGGCCGGTGGGGGAGAACTTGATCGCGTTCGACAGCAGGTTGAGCAGCACCTGCACCAGCCGGCGGCGGTCGGCCAGCACCCGCAGGCCGGTGGCGGCCGCGACCAGCCGCAGCTCGACCTGCAGCTCGTCGGCGAAGGCGCGGATGCCGGCCAGCGCCTCCTCCAGGGTGGGGCGCACCTCGAGCGGAACGATCTCGAGGGAGATCTTGCCGGCGGTCAGCTTCTGCAGGTCGAGGAGGTCGTTGATCAGCTGCAGCAGGCGGTGGCTGTTGCGGTTGGCGACCTCCAGCAGCTCTCGGCGGTGGGCCGGGTCGGCGACCAGGGAGCTCGATTCGAGCAGGCCGAGGGAAGCGATGATCGAGGTCAGGGGGGTGCGCAGCTCGTGGCTGACGGTGGACAGGAAGTCGTGCTTCATCTGCTCCACCCGGCGGCGCTCGGTGATGTCCTCGCAGCTGGTCACCAGGGCGAGGATGGAGCCGTTCTCGTCGCGTACCGCGTCGGCGACCAGGCGCACGGGGACGCGCCGCCCGTCGCGCCCGCTGACCACCCTCTCGTGGGTCCAGGGCTGATGATCCGCCCACGCCTCGAGGGGCCGTGCCGCCGGCGCCTCGGCCCCCACCAGGTCGGCCGGCCGGCCGAGCAGCTCGTCGACGGCGTAGCCGAACATCTGCGCTCCCGCCGGATTGACGTAGAGCAAGGTCCCCTCGAGGTCGGTGATGCTGACCCCGATCGACATCGTCTCCACCGCCTTCTCCAGCATGCGCAGGGAACGTTCGGCGTGACGCCGCTTCGACGCCTGCACCACCAGCTCGCGGTCGACCCGCTCGAGCTCCTGGGTCTGCTTGGTCAGCTCGCGCTGGGCGCTCTCGTACTCGACCGACATGCTGTGCTCGCTGCGCTGGCGGGCGACGTAGTCGACCACCATGCCGCACAGCAGGGTGGCGTAGGCCAGCAGCTTGAGCAGGTAGAGGCCGGCCATCCGCGGATCGAGGTCGGCGCCGGAGGGAGCGAACGCGGCCTCGAGCTGACACAGGGCCTGGGGGATGGTGCTGACCACCAGGGCGTGGCCCAGCACCGTCGGCCGAGCGCGGTGCAGGCGGGGGAAGAACAACAGGCCGGCGACGACGAAGAGCGCCAGGGGCAGGAGCTCGAACGGTCGCGGCACCAGAGCGCCGGCGCGGTGGAGCGCCGGCGGCGCCAGCCAGCCGCCGGCGACCAGCGCGACCAGCGCCAGGGCGGCGCTGCCGAGCGCCGCCAGCGGCACGACGATGCGCTTCGCCACCACCGGCCGGCGGCGCGGCGCCAGCACGGCGCCGATCAGCGGTCCGAGGGCGATGAGGAAGCGCGAGGCGGTCCAGCCGAGCAGCTGCTCCGCCTCCTCCGGCCCGCCGGTGCCGAGGGTGGGGCCGAGCAAGGCGCGAGCGCTCCAGGCGTCGAGCAGGGCGACGAAGGGGAGGGTGGCGGCGAGGATGACGACCGTCGGGTCGCGTTGAGTCACCTCGGGCACCATCGCCGCGCGGCTCAGGGCGAGGACGGCGAGGAACGCGGCGAGCAGGGCCGCGGTCCACTCCAACAGGGCGTGGACGACGCGGCGCACCCCGTCTTCCGCCAGCGCCTGGGCCACGCTCTCGCCGAGGCCGAAGAGATCGCCGAGCCACAGCAGCAGGGCGAGGACGGCGACCACCGCGAGCAGGATGGGCGGCAGGCGGGCGGCGCTGACGTGGCCGCCCCACAGGGTGCGCCAGCTCACCATCCGCAGATCGTCGTCGCCGCCGGGCTCGCCGGCTCGGCGGTGGGGCGTCACGCGCCGCCCCCGCTGCGGTAGCGCTGCCAGATGTCTTCCACCGTCCGGCACAGGGTCATCGGGTCAAAGGGCTTGACGATCACGTCGAGCGCGCCGAGGGCGCGGTACTCGACCACTTCGTCGGGCTGCGCACGGGCGGTGAGGAAGACCACCGGCGTGTCGGCCAGCGGACCGTCGCGCAGGGCCTCGAGGGTGCCGGGGCCGTCGAGCTCGGGCATCATCACGTCGAGCAGGATGAGGTCGGGGCGGAAAGCCGGGGCGCGCGCCAAGCCTTCCCGCCCGGAGCTGGCGATCGCCACTTCGAAGCCGCCGAGATTCTCGAGCACCAGCCGGGCCACCTTCTGGATGTCCCGGTCGTCTTCGATCAACAGAATGCGGCGCAACGAGGCGGCTTGCATGGCGTTTGCGTCACGGGCAGCGTAGAGCGCAGGGCCGCCGGGCGACAACGGCGCGCGGGCTACCGGGCCGGCGATGACGGTAGGCACGGGGCGCGGCATTGAGTATATACTCGCCGGCAGCAATCCACGGCATCAGGGCGGGGGGAGGTCCGCCGCCCGCGGCGACAACGGGCGCGAGGACCGAGCGATACATGACGAGCACAGAACCGGGTGCGGCACACGTCATACTGGCCGTCGACGACGATGCCGACATCCTGCGCGTGGTGCGCATGGCCCTCGAGGTCGAGGGCCTGGAGGTCGCCACCGCCCGCTCGGGGGAGGACGCGCTGGCGTGGATCGACCGCCACGGCCTGCCGCATCTGGCGGTGGTCGACATCATGATGCCGGGCATGGACGGCCTCGAGCTCAGCCGCCGCATCCAGCGCGCCAGCGACGTGCCGGTGATCATGCTCACCGCGGTCGACGACGAGGCCACCCTCCTGGAGGCGATCGAGCAGCTGGCGGAGGACTACGTCGTCAAACCGTTCAACCCGCGCGAGCTGGCGGCGCGGGTCAAGCGGGTGCTGCGGCGGGTGGGCAGCTTCGCCTACGCCCTGGCGCCGCTGGTGAAGGTCGACGATCACCTGTCGATCGACCTGGTGCACCGCACCGCGACGGTCGGCGACCAGCAGGTCTCCCTCACGCCGACCGAGGCCAAGCTGCTCCACATCCTGATGCGCAGCGCACCGCGGACGGTGACCACCGATCACCTGCTGCGCCGGGTCTGGCCACTGGAAGAGGTCTTCGAAGACACCCTGCGGGTGCACATGCACCGCCTGCGGCAGAAGATCGAGCCCGATCCGTCGCAGCCGCGCTACCTGATCACCCAACGCGGCATCGGCTACAGCTTCGCGGTCAAGGGCTGAGCGTCGAGGAGGTGGCCTCTTCGGCCCAGCCGGCATAGAGCTCGGCCAGCGCCCGATCGACGCGCCGGTGCTCGTCTTCCAGGCGCGCGGCGAGCTCGGCGGCGCCGGCCAGCGCCTGCTGGCGACCGAGCACCTCGAGCTCGGCACAGATCGCGGCCAGGGGCCGGGCGCCGATGGTGCCGCTCGATCCCTTGAGGCCATGGGCGGCCTGGGCCAGGCCCTCGGCGTCGCCGACGTCGATCGCCCGGCGGATGGCGACGACCTGTTCGGCGGCGTGGCTCTGGAAGCGTTCGACCAGCTCGAGCACCTTGGCCGGCTGGAACTCGCGCAGGGCGCGCAGGGTGGTGGGATCGAGGGACGGCGGCGCCGGCGCCGCGGGCGGGGCGGCGCCCTCGCCGGGGGCGGCGCTGCGCTTGAGCGCCCGCTGCAGGCTGGAGGCGGTCATCGGCTTGCTGACGTAGTCGTCCATGCCCGCCGCCAGACAGCGTTCGCGGTCGCCCTGCAGGGCGTGAGCGGTCATCGCGATCAGCCGCGGGCGCTCGACCGGCGGCCAGCGCGCGTTGATCCGCCGCGCCGTCGCCAGGCCGTCGAGCTCGGGCATCTGGACGTCCATCAGCACCACGTCGTAGCGCTGGCGTTCGAGGGCCTCGAGCACCTCCAGGCCGTTGGCCGCGAGATCGGCGCGGTAGCCCATGCGCGCCAGCATCATCAATGCCACCTTCTGATTGACCGCATTGTCCTCGGCCACCAGGATGCGCAGCGGCAGGCGGCCGGCGAGATCGGTCTCGAGGGGCGGCTCGGCGCCGCTCGCCTCCTCCCGCAGCGCGACGGCGCCGCGGTGCACCCGCGCCGGCACGGTGAAATGGAACTCGGCCCCTTCGCCCTCTTCGCTCCGCACCCAGATCCGCCCCCCCATCAGCTCGGTCAGGTGGCGGCAGATCGCCAGCCCCAGACCGCTGCCGCCGTAGCGCCGGGTGGTGGAGGCGTCGACCTGGCTGAAGGCCTCGAAGAGGCGGCCGACTTTGTCCGCGGCGATGCCGATGCCGCTATCCCGCACGCAATACTCGAGCTCGTAGCGATCGTCGCCGAGCGGACGGCCGGCGACCGTCGCCACCACCTCACCCCGCTCGGTGAACTTGACCGCGTTGGACAGCAGGTTGACCAGTACCTGGCGCACCCGGGTGACGTCGCCGACCACCTGCTGCGGGCAGTCGCCGGCGACCTCGCTGCGCAGGGTGAGGCCCTTCTGCCGCGCTTCGGCGGCGAACAGCTCGAGGGCGCCGGTGAGGCAGTCGGCGACGCCGAAGGGGTGCTCCTCGAGCTCCATCATGCCCGATTCGATCTTGGAGAAGTCGAGCACCTCGTTGATCAGGGTCAGGAGGGCGTTGCCGCTGGCGCGGATGGTCTCGGCGAACTCCTGCTGGCGCGAGTCGAGAGGGGTGTCGAGCAGCAGGCCGGTCATGCCGATGATCGCGTTCATCGGCGTGCGGATCTCGTGGCTCATATTGGCCAGGAAATTGCTCTTCGCCCGGTTCGCCGCCTCGGCGGCGTCCTTGGCGGCGCGCAGCTTCTCGGTCAGGCGGACGTGCTCGCTGACGTCGATGAAGACCAGAACGGCGCTGAACTGATCCCCCAGATCCGGCCGCGGCGTCAGGGTGTAGGAGACCGGCAGCTCGCTGCCGTCGCGGCAGACGAAGCGGGTCTCGCGCACGCGCTCGACGAAGGACCCCGGCTGCTCCGGATCCGGCACCAGGGTGGCCCCGGGAGCATCCGCCGGCCGGCGCTCCACCTGCTCGAGGAAACGGGTACCGCGCAGGGCGGTCTCGGTGTAGCCGAGGAGGCGTTCGACCTCCGGATTGCACGACAGCAGGCGGCCCTCGACGTCGAGCAGGCAGACCCCCGCGCCCAATGCGTCGATCACCGCGCGCAGCTTGTCGCGCTCCGCCGCCACCCGGTGCTCGGAGGTGGTGCGGATGCGGGAGTAGAGCTCGCGCATCTCGCGCGTCGACTCGGAGAGGGATCGCTCGAGCATGCGCCGGTCCCGCTCCGCCTGGAGGTAGGCCTTCTCGACCTGCTCGAGCAGCCGCCGCCAGCCGGCGGCGTCCGGCGGCCGCGCGGCGTCGAGCTCGAGCTCCTCGAGCTGGCGTCGCAGGCGATCGTGAGCCATCGATCCGTTCGTCGACAAGGTCGTCACCCCGGGGCATGGTGGGCGCTCTGGCTTACGCTCAACATAACAGACGCCGCCGGCACGCGTACCTCAACGTATGCACCGCGGCGCATGCGTCGCAAGAGTGGCTGTAAGGTTGGGCCATTAGCGTCGGCCCGGCTTGAGGAATCGATCCGTGAGCAATGAGTCCCCCTACACCATCCTCGTCGTCGACGACAACCCGGTGATCCGCGATCTGGTGTCGACCGACCTGGAGCAGCACGGCTACCGCGCTCTGGCCGCCGAGGACGGCATCGTCGCCTTGCAGGCCTTGAAGGCCGAGCCCGTCGACCTGATGCTGCTCGACGTGGTGATGCCGGTGCTCAACGGCTTCGAGGTGCTGCAGACCCTGCGCCGGCATCACTCCGCCGGCGAGTTGCCGGTGATCATGGCCACCGCCCGCGACGACAGCATGGACGTCGTCCGCGCCTTCGACCTCGGGGCCAACGACTACGTCACCAAGCCCCTCGACCTGCCGGTGGTGCGGGCGCGGATCCAGGCCCAGCTGCGCGCCCGCCGGCCGGCGGTGAGCGCCGCCGGGGAGACGCCGGCGAGGATCCGTCCGGGGGCGGAGATCGAGGGCCGCTTCCGCCTCGAGGCGCTGCTCGGCCGCGGCAGCTACGGCGTGGTCTACCGCGCCACCGACCTCAAGCTCGAGCGCGAGGTGGCGATCAAGCTGCTCCACGCCGGCTTCCAAGCCGACGACACCGCCCAGCGACGCTTCCAGCGCGAGGGCATCTCGGCCTGCCGCCTGCAGCACAGGAACGCCGTCGCGGTGCTCGACTTCAGCTTCACCGCCGAGGGCTCGCCCTACCTGGTGATGGAGCTGCTCCAAGGCGAGACCCTGGCCGACGAGCTGCGCCGCGCGGGCAAGCTCAGCCTGGCGCGCTGCGCCGAGATCGTGACGCCGCTGTGCGACGTGCTGGCGGCGGCCCACGAAGCGGGGATCATCCACCGCGACGTCAAACCGCAGAACGTCTTCCTGCACCAGGGATCGGAGGGCGAGATCGTCAAGATGGTCGATTTCGGCCTCGCCAAGCTGATGGGGGACGCGGCGCTCAGGGAGCGGGTCACCCTCGAGGACGGCAGCCCGGGAACGCCGGCCTACATGGCCCCGGAGCGCTTCTCCCAGGGCTCCTACGACGGCCGTACCGACGTCTACAGCCTCGGGGTCCTGACCTTCGAGATGCTCACCGGCCGGCTGCCGTTCGAGGAGATCGGCAGCAATCCGATGCGGATGATCGTGCAGCACGTCACCGGCCAGCCGAAGCGCCTGCGGGAGCTCGATCCGGCCCTGCCCGAAGCGGTCGACGACCTGCTCGCCCAGGCCCTGGTCAAGGACTTCCATCAGCGGCCTTCGGCGGCGGAATTCGGCGCTCGCTTCGCCGCCGTCGCCGCCGCCGCCGGGGACGCCGGCGGCTGATATAGTGGCGCCGATGCGGAGCTCGCTCCGCCGGCACCGATCGCCAACCCGCGAACCGGCGACGGCCGGAGCCCGGGTCGTGCAGGACGGTTCGGCCCGCGCCACCAGCTCCCGGGATCAACGTCGGCCCGTGTCGGAGAATCCACCTACGATCCTCGTCGTCGACGACGACGAGGTCACCCGCCAGGCGCTGTCGATCGCGCTCGAGCAGGACGGCTTTCGCGTGCTGCTCGCCGGCGACGGCAAAGCCGCCCTCGAGCAGCTGCAGGCGGCCGCCGTCGACCTGGTGCTGCTCGACGTCCTGATGCCCGGTCTCTCCGGTCTCGAGGTGCTGGCGGCGCTGCGGGCTCGGCACGGACCGCAGGAGCTGCCGGTGATCATGATCACCGGCCGCGACCAGAGCGAAGACGTGGTAGCGGCCTTCGAGCTCGGCGCCAACGACTACGTCACCAAGCCGATCGACTTCCCGGTGGTGCGAGCCCGCATCCGCGCCCGCCTGCCCCGCGCCGCGCCGGCGGAAGCGGTACCGCGCGCCAGCCGGGCGATGTTCGAGCCCGCCCCGGGGGCGGTGATCCGCGGCAAATACCGCCTCGACTCCCGCCTCGGTCACGGCCAGTTCGGCGTCGTCTACCGGGCCTACCATCTGACCCTCGAGCGACCGGTGGCGGTCAAGCTGCTGCGCCTCGACCGCCGCGACCGGGAACGCGGCCTGCGCCGCTTCGAACGGGAGGGCATCACCCTCTGCCGCCTCCACCACCCCAACGCGGTGATGGTTTACGACGCCGGCATCAGCGAAGACGGAACCCCGTTCCTGGTCATGGAGCTGCTCGACGGCCACACCCTCGACCAGGAGCTCGAGCGCGACGGCCGCCTGAGCCTGGCGCGTGCGGTCGGCGTCGCGCTGCCGATCTGCCGGGTGCTCGCCGCCGCCCACTCGCAGGGCATCATCCACCGCGACGTCAAGCCGCAGAACGTCTTCCTGCACCGGGGGCCCGAAGGGGAGGTGGTCAAGGTGGTGGACTTCGGCATCGCCCGCGTGCTCGGCGACGAGGCCCTCAAAGAGCGCTTGACCCTCGAGCGCGGGCTGGTCGGCACCCCGGCCTACATGGCGCCGGAGCGGGTGACGGCGGAGCGCTACGACGGCCGCGCCGACGTCTACAGCCTCGGGGTGATGCTCTACGAGATGCTCGCCGGTCGCAAACCCTTCGCCGTCGACCACAATCCGATCCGGGTGCTCTACGATCACCTCCACAGCCGGCCCGAGCCGCTCGGCGTCTTCCGGCCGGCGCTGCCGGCGGAGATCGAGCAGCTGGTGGGGCGGATGCTGGAGAAAGACTTCGAGAAACGACCCACCGCAGCCCAGGTCGAAGCGGCCTTGCGCACCCTGCGGGTGGAGCCGCAACGAGCCGCGCGGCGGCCGGCAGGGAGCGTCGAAACGGGCTCTGCCGGCGACCCGCGGAGCGACGGGTGAGCCGCCGGGCGGCGGCAGGAGAAATGACGACGTGAAAGTAGTTCTGGCGTACTCCGGCGGTCTCGACACTTCGGTGATCCTGCGCTGGATCCACGACACCTACGACGCCGAGGTGATCGCCTACACCGGCGACGTCGGCCAGGGCGAAGACGAGGTGGCGAAGGCCCGCGCCGGAGCCCGGGCCACCGGCGCCGCCGGCGTGGTGGTGGAGGATCTGCGCGACGAGCTGGTGCGGGAATGCATCTTCCCCGCCCTGCGCGCCAACGCGGTCTACGAGCACTACTACCTGCTCGGCACCGCCCTGGCGCGGCCGGTGCTGGCCCGCGGCCTGGTGCGCGCCGCCGAGCGCCACGGCGCCGCCGCCATCGCCCACGGCGCCACCGGCAAGGGCAACGATCAGATCCGCTTCGAGCTGGCGGCCTATGCGCTCAAACCCGACGTGCGCATCATCGCGCCGTGGCGTGAGTGGCGGCTCAAGGGGCGCTCCGATCTGATCGCCTACGCCCGGCGCCACGGCATCAGCCTGGCCGCCGCCCCCAAGCCCGAGTATTCGATGGACGCCAACCTGATGCACGTCTCCTACGAGGGCGGCATCCTCGAAGACCCGTGGGCGCCGCCGCCGGCGGGCATGTTCCGCATGACCACCGACCCCGAGGACGCCCCCGAGGAGGCGGAGGAGGTCACCGTCCGCTTCGAGCGCGGCACGCCGGTGGCGATCGACGGCGAGGTGCTCGAGCCGGTGGCCCTCCTCGAGCGCGCCAACGCGATCGCCGGTCGCCACGGCATCGGCCGGGTCGACGTGGTCGAGAACCGCTTCCTGGGAATGAAGAGCCGCGGCGTCTACGAGACCCCGGGGGTCACCCTGCTGCTCCACGCCCACCGCGCGGTCGAGTCCTTGACCCTCGACCGCGAGGTCCAGCACCTGCGCGACGAGCTCAGCCCGCGCTACGCCGAGATGGTCTACAACGGCCTGTGGTTCTCCCCCGAGAGGGAGGCCCTGCAATCCTTCATGGACTCGGTGCAGCAGCGGGTCAACGGCGAAGCGCGGCTCAAGCTCTACAAGGGCACCGCCCTGGTCACCGGCCGCCGCTCCCTCACCCACACGCTCTACGACGAGAAGGTCGCCACCTTCGAGGCCGACGAGGTCTACGACCAGGCCGACGCCACCGGCTTCATCCGCCTGCGCGCCCTGCGCTTGCGCACCCTCGGCGCGCGCCGCATCTCGGAGGGCGAATGAGCACCCGGCGCGGCCTGCTCGGCGGCCGCTTCGAGCACGCGCCGGCGGCGGAGATGGAGCGCTTCGGATCCTCGATCGCCGTCGATCTCGAGATGGCGCAGGAGGACGTCGAAGGATCGATCGCCCACGCCACCATGCTCGGCGAGACGGGCATCCTGAGCCGCGAGGAAGCGGCGCAGCTGTGCGACCACCTGCGGGCGGTGGGCGACGAGCTGGCGGCGGGAAGCTTCCGCCCCAGCGACGCCGACGAGGACGTCCACATGGCGATCGAGCGGCGGCTGATCGAGCGCGCCGGGGAGCTGGGCAAGAAACTCCACGTCGCCCGCTCGCGCAACGACCAGGTGGCCACCGACGTCCGCCTGTGGCTCAAGCGCCGGCTGCTGGAGCTCGAGGCGGCGGTCGCCGAGCTGGTGGCGGTGCTCGCCGGCCGCATCGAGGCCGACGGCAAGACCCTGATCCCGGGCTACACCCATCTCCAGCGCGGCCAGCCGATCCTCCTCGGCCATCAGCTGCTGGGGCACGCCTGGCCGCTGGTGCGCGACCGCGAGCGCCTCGCCGCCGCCCGCGCCCGCCTCGACCGCTGCCCCCTCGGCGCCGGCGCCCTGGCCGGTACCCCGCACCCCATCGACCGCCATCTCACCGCCCGCTTGCTCGGCTTCGCCGCCCCGGTCGAGAACGCCCTCGACGCGGTGGCGTCGCGCGATCACGAGCAGGAGGTCGCCGCGGCGTGCGCCATCCTCATGGGCCATCTGTCGCGCATGGCCGAGGAGCTGGTGCTGTGGTCGACCGGCGAAGTCGCCCTGGTGCGCATCGCCGAAGCCTACGCCACCGGCTCGAGCATCATGCCGCAGAAACGCAACCCCGACGCCGCCGAGCTGGTGCGCGGCAAGGCGGCGCGGGTGATCGGCGAGCTCCACACCCTGCTGGTGGTGACCAAGGGCCTGCCGCCGTCCTACAACCGCGACCTGCAGGAGAGCCGGGCGCCGCTCTTCGATGCCGTCGCCACCACCCTGGCGTCGGTGCGGGTGATGAGCGGCATGTGGCGTACCTTGGAGGTCGACCGTGACCGCTTCGAGACCGAGCTGGCCGGCGACTTCAGCCTCGCCACCGAGCTCGCCGATTACCTGGTCGCCCAGGGGGTGGCGTTCCGTCGCGCGCACCAGATCGCCGGTCGCATCGTGCGCTGGTGCGAAGAGGAGGGCGGCGACCTGCGCCGCTTGACGCCGGAGGACGCCGAGCGCTTCCACCCCGCCTTCGCCGGCGCCGACCTCGAGCGGATGCTGGCGCCGCGCGCCGCCGCCGAGCGCCGCACCTCCTACGGCGGCACCGCCTGGTCCGAGATCGAACGCCAGGTCGCTCTGCTGCGCTGCCTGCTGCCGCCGGTCGAGGACCCGGCCGCCGGCGCGGCGGAGGAGGATTGACGATGCGCCGCTTCGCCCGCCTGCTGCGCCGCGGCCTCGGCCTCCTGCTCGCCCTGGCACTCGCCGCCCTGGCCTTCCAACTCCTCGTTCCCCGCCCCTTCGACGACCGCCGGGCGACCCTCCGCAAAGAGGCCTACCTGGCACGGATCGCCGAGCTCGCCGCCGGCGGCGGGGAGCGTCCGAGCTTCGTCCTCATCCTCTTCGACGACCTGGGCTACGGCGACCTCGGTTGCTACGGCAGCCTGATCCGCACCCCCCATCTCGACGCCCTGGCGGCGGGCGGCGCCCGCCTCACCCAGGCCTACGCCACCTCCCCCTACTGCTCCGCCTCCCGCGCCGGCCTGCTCACCGGCCGCTACCCCTTGCGCGCCGGACTCGACCATGTGGTGCAGGCGCCGTGGACGTGGAAAGACGTGCTGGAGCGCGCCGGCGGCTTCAACCGCCGCCTGCCGGCGGAGGAGATCACCATCGCCGAGATCCTGCAGGCGGCGGGCTACGCCACCGCCATCTTCGGCAAGTGGCATCTCGGCGACGCGTCGCCGTCGCTGCCCAATGAGCGCGGCTTCGATCACTTCTTCG
The DNA here is from genome assembly GCA_003697015.1 of Acidobacteriota bacterium. Classification (GTDB taxonomy): domain Bacteria; phylum Acidobacteriota; class Thermoanaerobaculia; order Multivoradales; family J023; genus J023. The sequence continues at coordinate 26,277 of RFGL01000187.1, forward strand.
GCCTGCTGCACAGCAACGACCAGGGCAAGCCGGCGCTGCGCCGGGACGGCGAGATCGTCGAGCCCCATCCGATCGACCAGGCCACGCTGAGCCGGCGCTACGCCGAGGAGGCGGCGGCTTTCATCGCCAGCAACCGCCGGCGCCCCTTCTTCCTCTACCTGCCCCACACCTTCCCCCACATCCCCCTCCACGTGCCGGCGGCGCGGCGCGGCCGCTCCTCGGCCGGGCTCTACGGCGACGTGATCGAGGAGCTCGACGACAGCGTCGGCCGGGTGCTCGAGGCGCTGCGGAGGTCCGGCCGCGAGGCGGACGCCCTGGTGCTGGTCAGCAGCGACAACGGGCCGTGGTTCCAGGGCAGCTCACGGGGCCATCGCGGCCGCAAGTTCGACGTCTTCGAGGGCGGCATGCGGGTCCCGTTCATCGCCAGCTGGCCGGGGCGGGTGGCGGCCGGGCAGGTGCTCGATCAGCCGGTGATGGGGATCGACGTCTTCCCCACCCTGCTCGAGCTGGCCGGCCTGCCCGCCCCCGAGGACCGGCTGATCGACGGCCGCAGCCTGGTGACGCTCCTCACCGGCGGCGAGGCCGGTGCGCCGGTCCACGACCGGATCCTCTACTTCCAGCTCGCCAAGCTGCGCGCCCTGCGCCAGGGCCGCTTCAAGTACCATGACGCCCAGTACGTCCTCTTCGGCAATCCGATGGGCTGGCCCTGGGCGCCGATGAAGAAACGCGGCCCGTGGCTCTTCGATCTCGACAGCGACCCGGCGGAGACCTACGACGTCAGCGATCGGTATCCCGGCGTCGCCCGCCGCCTGCGCGACCTGCTGCTGGAGGAGCGACGGGCGATCGACGCCAACCCCCGCGGTTGGCGCCTCAGCCGCTGACCGCGGCCGCCGGCTACCGCCCCGGCCGACTGCCGACGGCGTTGTACATGCAGCAGCCGCGCAGCAGGTGCAGGCGGTAGTCGCGCAGGCGCAGCCAACGGCGGTGCGCCGCCGGCGACGGCTCGTCGACGGGCTCGGCGCCGGCCAGCAGCCGGCCGGCGGCGGCGAGCAGGCGAGCGCGGCGACGGTCGAGCCAGGCGACGAGATCGCCGAGCCGGGCGAGGTCGCCGTTGTCCTGGCGTCGGATGCGCGCCCGGGCCACCTGGCGCAGCTCCTCGTAGGGCACCGCGTCGCCGTAGCTCTCTTCGACGATCGCCGGCCAGGCCTCCGGCGGCGCAGCGTAGAGTCGGTCGACCACCCGCCGGCATTCGACGGCATAGAGCTCGCTGCCCGGATCGCCGGCCCCAGCCCCCATGTCGCGCGCCATCCGCTCGAGCAGGCCGAGGGCCGGCGCGGCGACCGAATGCGCCACCATCCACAGCATCGCGCCGTACGGATCGTCCCGCGCTTCGCCGCCGTCCGCCGGGAGGGGTGGCCGTCCTCCCCCCTCGAAAGCCTCCGACAAGGCCGCCGCCAGCGCCCGCAGGGTGGGCCGCAGAGGGCAGCGGATGCCGGCGATGTCGGCGAGATCGTCCATGGCTCGTCAGCGCGCCCGGGCCAGCCCCGGGCGCAGGACGGCGGCCGGCGGGATAGACTCGGCCCGGATCCGCTGTCGGCGGCACCCCGGCGATCGGGGGCCATCCCACCGCACCCGCGCCTCACGCACCGGCGACCGGCGAGGCAGGGTACGGCAAGCGGGAGGTTGAACGTCATAGCCGTACTTAGGGTGAGCTATCCTCACCCTGCTGTTGAGCTAAGAAAAACTCTGATACCGTAGCCAGGGGATCGTGGATCGTGGATACCGCGGATTTCATCGACCGTATCGCGTCGGCGCTGCGTTCGTTCCTCAAGCTCGAGGGGCGGGGAGCGGTATCGGCCACCGCCGATCGGATCGGGGTTCACCCCTCCTACTTCCGCGTCATGCTGCCCACCGGTCTGCCGACGCGCAAGCTCGGCGCCACCCTCGCCGCCCTCGACCTCGAGCCGGCGATCTTCTTCGCCCGCGCCTTCGGCACCGTCGATCCGGTCGACCACTTCCGCTCCGACGCGCGGCGCCTGCGGCGGCGGGAAGCCGAGCACCCTCTTCTCGCCGGCCTGCGCACCCGGCTGCGCGGCGGCGAGCTGGCGCCCGAGCCCGAGGCCGACGACGCCCGCTCAGACGAGCTCGAGGTCATCGACGATCTGCGTTACGAGAACCTCGGCCAGGCCACCACCCGCGCCGCCAGTGCCGTCCGCCGGGCCGCCGATCGCCTCACCGCCGCCCGCGCGCTCGGCATCTGGGCCTCGTGCATGCGGCTCCACCGCCAGCTCGACGACGCCACCCTCGCTCTCGATCTCGCCTTCGAGCTCGCCGGCACCGCCCGCCCGCTCGCCGGCGAGCTCGCCCAACGGGCGGCCTTCGTCCTCCACGAGCGCGGCGAATACCTGCGCGGCCTGGCGCTGGTCGAGCAGGCCTTGATCGCCTACGTCGAGGCCAACGATCCCGATCGCATCGGCCGGACCCTGGTCGACCGCGGCGTCCTGCTGTACCAGCTGGGCGAGCCCGCCGCCGCCCTGCTGTCCTACAAGAGCAGCCTGCGCTACCTGGCGGCATCGTCGCAGCGGAATCGCGGTGCTGCGATGCAAGGGCTCGGCCGCATCTACTACGAGATGGGAAACCTCGATCAGGCGGCCGAGGTCACCCGCGAGGCAGCGCGGGTGCTGCCTTCCTCCGGCACCCTGGCCGGGCATCTCGCCTGGCTGCGGGCTGCCATCGCCTCCGATCTCGGCAACCACCGGCAGGCGGAGGCGCAGTATCGGCGCGCCCTCGTTCTCTTCGCCGAGGTGCCGGACGATGCGCTGTTGGTGGCAGCCCAGTTGGTGCGGCTCCTGTGCCGGCAGGGACGCACCGACGAGGGCTGCGACCTCACCCGCTCCTTGCTCTGGCTGGTCGAGCCGCTGGAGGGCGATCGGGTGCTTCAGGCCTGCCTCGCCGATCTGATCCGCGCCGGCATGGAAGGGAGCCGGGCTCTCACCCTGGAGTTGGTCGAAGCCACCATCCGCACCATCGAGCGCGAGCGATCCCGGAGGATCGCCCGCGCTCAGCGATGACCTAACTCAGCCTCACGCGCTGCGGCGATAGAGCACCGGCGAGCTGCTGGCCGTTCGGAATGATCACCGCCGACGCCGCAAACTGCTGGCCGCTCGGAATGATCACCGCCGACGCCGCAAACTGCTGGCCGTTCGGAATGATCACCGCCGACGCCGCAAGCTGCTGGCCGTTCGGAATGATCACCGCCGACGCCGCAAACTGCTGGCCGTTCGGCTCGATCAGGTTCCCGGCCGCAAGCTGCTGGCCGCTCGTGGCGGCGGCGATGGAGATGCCGCTCACCGCCGCCACCAGGACGGCTGCGAGCACCAAGACGGGGAGAACGTTGCGAGTCATGGGAAGACCCCCTTGTCCGCGGCTCGTGCGCCGGCCCCATGCCGGCGGGCGTCCGCGTCACCGCCACGGTAGCAATCTCAGAACCTCTCCGGTCAAGCCGTAAATCCGCATCAGTAGATCTCTTAGGAATACAATCGACGGAATCGATAGCAAAAGCAAGGCTACGCTGATCAAGGCGAGCTCAGCGGCGCTGGGCGAAGAGCGGCAGCTGGGCGGCCTCCCCGGCCTCGCGCTGGTGCTGGGCGGCGGCGCCGAGCAGGCGGCCGGCGAGGGCGGTACCGCTCAGGAAGGCCGCCTCCAGGCGCGCACCCAGACACCAGTCGCCGCAGACTCCGGCGCCGCGGGCGGCGTCGAAGAGGCAGTCTTCGCCCAAGGGCGTCAGCGTCCGGGCGTAGCGCCAGCGATGGAGGGCGAGATGCCTGCGGCGCGGCAGCGAGCCGCCGACGAGGCCCGCGAAGGCCGCCAGCAGGGCGTCGACCACCGCTTCGCGAGGCGCTTCGAGGTGGGTCGTGCTCCACGCCGCCGTCGCATGCAGCACCCAGATCTCGGCCGCCGGGTCGCGCTCCGGCTTGCCGCCGTCCCGCGCCACCCAGGCGAATGGGGTGCCCTCCAGGTCGCCCGGCTCCAGATCGGCGATCAACGGCTCGTCGAAGGCGACGATCAGGGCCAGGCACGGGGCCATCGCCACCGTCGCAAGCCGTTCCTGGAGCTCGGGGATCGGCGCCAGCAGCGGCCGCGCCCGCGGCGCCGGCATCGCCAGGGCGACGGCGTCGAAAGCCTCCGCCACCTCGCCCGACGCCAGACGCAGGGACCAGCGGCGGGCCTTCCGCTCGAGGGCCACCACCGCGTCGCCGGCGACGAGGGTCAGATCGGCCGCCAGATGCCGCGCCAGCCGGTCCATGGAGGGCACGCCGACGTAGCGCTCGACGGCGCCGTCGTCGCGGCCGAGAGAGGAGGCGTCGCGCGGCCAGGGGGCGATCAGCCGGTCGTGCAGCCAGGAGCGGACGAAGGGGGCGAAGCGCGGATCGCGCTGGGTGAAGTACTGGGCGCCGAGATCGCAGGCCAGATCGCCGGCACGGTAGGTCGCCAGCCGGCCGCCGGGAAAGCGGCCGCGGTCGAATGCCGTCACCTCCAGGCCGTGGTCGACCAGCACCCGGGCGCAGGTCAATCCGGCCATTCCGGCGCCGACCACCGCCACCCGCGGCGGCTGCTTGAGGGACGGCCGGGCGGCCCGGGCGGCGAAACGCGGCAGGTCGAGGCGCCGGGCGTGCTCGGTGGTCGGCCGCGCCGGCACCGTGCCGTAGATCGGCCGCGGCGGCTCGCACGGCTGCTCGTCGAGCCCCAGGCATCCGAGAGCGCCGCCGTAGGACGCGGGGCCGCGGCCGTCGAGGGCGAACCGGTCGTTGAGATCGAGGAGCAGGGCGAGGGCGCTCTCGGGGTCGGCGGTCCAGGCGAGGAGCGCCTTGCCCCAGGTTCGCCGCAGGTCGTGATGCAGCTCACCGTGGATGCGGAGGCAGTTCTGGGCCGCGTCCCATAACGGGTCGCCGCTGCGGCTGCGGGCCAGGGTCTCCCACGACGGCAGAGCCGGCCGCGGATCCTCCCGGTGCTCGGACAGGGTGGCCAGGGCCCACGCCGGCAGGGCGCCGGCGGTGGCGTGACGGGGCTCGTAGAAGCACAGGTTGTACGCCAGCTCGCGCCGGATCACCAGCTGATCGAGAAAGCGGTGGGCGCCGTCGCTGCCCTCCTCCGCCGCCTCCCGCGCCAGGCGCAGGGGCGACACCATGCCGTAGCGCAGGTAGGCCGACATGCGGCTGGTGCCCTCCGCCAGGGGATCGTCGCGCGCCCGCTCGTAGGCCGCCAGCTTGCCGTCACGAAAGGCCCGCCAGCGGGCGTAGCCCGCCCGGCTGCCGCCGCGGGCGTGGGCCACCGGGGCCACCCCGTGGTCGATCTCGCAGCGCGCCACCAGAGCGGCCAGGTCGGCGGACTCCAGATCGATCGGAGCGAAGGGCAGATCCGGCGGGCGGTACGGAGGCTGGCGCGGCACGACGTCGTGCCAGGGCCGGCGCAGTCGGGCCTGGCGCAGGCTGGTGGTGGCGCGGCGAAAAGCGACGGCGCGGGAAAATCGCCGGCCGACGAGGCGCATCGGCACCACGCAGGCGGCGTCGACGGCCACCAGCGGTACCGTCACCCGCCGCGCCAGGACCGCGGTCCACGCGGCCAGCGGCATGACCGGCATGTCCTCGGTCACCACCACCGCCGCCCGCCGGGCGAGGCTCTCGAGATGGCGCCCGCGGTGACCCGGGCGGCTGAGGTGGAAGGCGTAGCCGACGCCGCGCCGGGCCAGCGCCGCCGCCAGGTCGCGGGCGCCTTCGAGGACGAAGACGTGGTGGCGGTCCGAGGCGTGGGGATAGCGCTCCGACAGGGCCTGGTAGACGAAGGCCGGCAGGCCGAGGGCGTGGGCCAGGGCCAGGGCGGCGTCGAGGGCCGGATTCTCGCTCCCGCGCATCGCCGTACGCAGCCAGTAGAGGACGTAGCGCCCCGCCGCCGGCGGCCCGCCGCGCACCACCCGCACCCGTTCCGCCACCGCCGGCGGCAGCCGGGCGAGCCAGGTCGCGATGTCCTCGCCGGCCACGTTGCACCTCGTCGTTCCGTGCCATACTTAGCACAGGGCCGGCCGGCGCCGGTCTCCGAGGACCCATCATGGAGCGACGCATCCCACCGGGGCCGGGACAGGAATCGGTCTGGGATTACCCCCGCCCACCCCGCGTCGAGCCGGCGGAGAAGCTGATCCAGGTACGCATCGGCGGCGTCCTGCTGGCGGAGAGCCGCCGCGCCCTGAGGGTGCTCGAGACCGGCCTGCCGCCGGTCTACTACCTGCCGCCGCAGGACGTGCGCATGGAGTCTCTCAGACCGTCGCGCCGCCGGCGCACCTTCTGCACGTACAAAGGCTGGGCCCACTACTACGACGCCGTGCTCGGCGATCGTCACGCCGAGGTCGTCGGCTGGGCCTACGCCGAGCCGACGCCGCCCTTCGCCGTTCTGCGCGACCACGTCGCCTTCTACGCCAGCGCCGCCGCCTGCTACGTCGACGGCGAACGCG
>RFGL01000188.1 GCA_003697015.1 Acidobacteriota bacterium
GCGGCGACCTTGGGCGGGGGGACGAAGCTGCCCGGCTTGACGGTGCCGAGCAGGCTGGCGTCGGCCCGCGCCTGCACCAGCACGCTCAGGGCGCCGTAGGCCTTGGTTCCCGGCGCCGCCAGCAGCCGTTCGGCGACCTCCTTCTGCAGCAGGAACGCCATCGCCTCGACCGCCGGAGCCTGCTCCAGCAGGCGCTGGAGGATGGCGGTGGCGACGTTGAACGGCAGGTTGCCCGCCGCCAGGGTGCCGGCGGGCAGGCGGCCGGCGGCCAGGGCGAGAGCGTCGTGAGCGAGGATCGACAGGGCGGGATCGGCCCCCAGGGCCCGCCGCAGGTGGAAGGCCCAGGGGAGGTCGAGCTCGCAGGCCACCACCCGGGCGCCGGCGGCGAGCAGCTCGGCGGTGAGGACGCCGCCCCCGGGGCCGATTTCGATCACCGTCCGGCCCGCCGGACGCAGAAAGCGGACCAGCGGGCGGCAGAGGGCGCCGGAGCGCAGGTGGTGCTGGCCGAGCCCCTTCTTGAGCGGCGGGCGGTCGCCTCGCGCCAGGTTCGTCGTCGCTCTGCGGGCCGGCGTCATCCGGCGTCCCCTTCGGCCTCCGATTACGCCATAATGACGCCCCGCGGCCGGCGGCGGGCAACGGGGCAGGCGACAGCAGCTTACCGGGCGCGGCCGGCAGCCGGCAACCGGGCCGTCCGGCCGGCAGCGCCGAACGGGCCGAGGACGGTTCCGGGGGCGGAGGAATGCTCCCGGCGCCGGCGCCGGGGCAGCGGCCCGGCGAGGTGGCATTGGGCTTGCACGGAAGGAGCCTCCCCGGGGGGGACCGTGGTGGAACCAGAGGTGGAGTAGGAGCATGATGGAAACCGAATTGGTAGCGGACGTCGAGCGGGAGACCCTGACCCTCAAACAGGTCGAGAACGAGATCCGCAAGGTGATCGTCGGCCAGGACTACCTGATCGACCGTCTGCTGGTCGGTCTCCTGAGCCGCAGTCATCTGTTGATCGAGGGGGTGCCGGGGTTGGCCAAGACCCTGGCGGTCAAGACCCTGGCCCAGACCCTCCACCTCGACTTCCAGCGCATTCAGTTCACCCCCGATCTGCTGCCCGCCGACCTCGTCGGCACCCTGATCTACGACCAGAAGTCGGGCAGCTTCAAGCCGCGCAAGGGGCCGATCTTCAGCCACGTGGTGCTGGCGGACGAGATCAACCGCGCGCCGGCCAAGGTGCAGGCGGCGTTGCTCGAGGCGATGGAGGAGCGCCAGGTGACCCTCGGCGACGTCACCTATCCGCTGGTCGAGCCCTTCATGGTGCTGGCGACCCAGAATCCGATCGAGCAGGAGGGCACCTACCCCCTGGCGGAGGCCCAGGTCGACCGCTTCATGATGAAGCTCAAGCTGACCTATCCCAGCCGCGCCGAGGAGGAGGAGATCCTGAGCCGGATGATGGTCGAGCACGACTTCGGCGTGAAGGCGGTGCTCGACCGCGATCGCCTGCTCGCCCTGCGCCAGGTCGCCGATCAGGTGCACCTCGACGGCAAGATCCGGCGCTACATCATCGACCTGGTGGTCGCCAGCCGCGATCCGCGGGCCGCCGGTCTCGACGATCTCGCCGACCTGATCGCCTTCGGCGCCTCGCCCCGCGCCACCCTCTTCCTCGCCCGCGCGGTCAAGGGCCTGGCGCTCCTGCGCGGCCGCGGCTACGTGATTCCGGAGGACGTCAAAGAGCTGGCGCCGGACGTCCTGCGCCACCGTCTGGTGACCACCTACGAGGCGGAGGCGGAGGACGTGACCACCGACGACCTGGTGCAGCGCTTGCTCGACCGCGTCGAGGTGCCCTGATCGGAGCGCCGGCGTCGCTGGGAGAAGGATAGGGTGCTCGGTCTGTTCAGTCGCAGGAAGCCTGAACCGCCGCCGGCGGAGGGCCGGCGTACGCCCCTGCCCGCCGACCTGATGCGCAAGGTGCGGCGCATCGAGATCTCCACCAAGCGGCTGGTCGACCAGGGGGTGGCGGGGGACTACCACTCGGCGTTCAAGGGCCGCGGGGTCGAATTCTCCGAGGTGCGGCCCTACGCTCCGGGCGACGAGATCCGCACCATCGATTGGAACGTCACCGCCCGCATGGGCAGCCCCTACGTCAAGCGCTACGTCGAGGAACGGGACCTGACCGTCTTCCTGGCGGTCGACGTCTCCGGCAGCCTGGGCTACGGCTCGCGCGCCATCTTGAAGCGCGAGCTGGCGGCCGAGCTCACCGCCCTCCTGGCCTTCGCCGCGGTCGGCAATCAGGACCGGGTGGGGTTGGCCCTGATCTCCGATCAGCTCGAGCTCTACCTGCGCCCGGACCGCCGCCGCACCCACGTCCTGCGCCTGGTGCGGGAGGTGCTGACCCACGACCGCGGCGGCCGCACCGACCTCGACCGCGGCCTGTGGGCGGCGCTCAAGAGCCTCAAGCAACGGGCGGTGCTCTTCCTGATCTCCGATTTCATCGACGTCCTGCCGGCCTCGGCGCTCAAGGCGGCGGCGGCGCGTCACGACGTCATCGTGCTGGAGCTCTACGACCCCAGGGACCACCAGCTGCCGCCGGTCGCCCCGGTGCTGTTGCGCGACGCCGAGAGCGGCGAGCTGGCGGCGGTCAGCGGCCGGCGCCTGGCGCGCGAGCACGCCGCTCAACGCCGGGCGGCGCGCCGGGAGCTGCTGCGCCTGGTGCGCCAGCTGGGGGTCGACCACCTGGAGATCCGCAGCGATCGGCCCTATCTGCCCGCCCTGATCACCTTCTTCGAGCGCCGGCGGCGGAGGCTGGGGCGATGAGGCGCTGGCCGCTGCTCGTCGCCGGTGCGCTGCTCGCCGCCGCTGCCTGGGCCGAGGACGAGCCCGCCGGCCCGGAGCTGCCCGAGCCCGAGGTGCGGGCGCTGCTCGAGCCGCGGCAGATCACCGTCGGCGATCCCTTGCGCCTGACGTTGGTGCTCGAGTGGCCGGCGGGTGCACCCGACGTCGAGCCGCGCTTTCCCGCCTGGCAGGAGACCTGGGGTGGGGCCGAGATCCTCGAGGTGGGGCCGGTCGAGCGCCAGCGGGGCACCGGCGGCGTCACCCTCTTCAGCCAGACCCTCCGCTTGACCGCCTACCGCACCGGGGAGATCGAGCTGCCGCCGCTGGCCATCGCCGTGCCCTTCGGCGAGCAGACCCGGGAGCTGGCGACGCCGGCGGACCTCGGCTTCGAGGTCGTCTCGGTGCTGCCCGAGGTGGCGGAGGGGGAAGAGGAGCAACTCCAGCCGCGGCCGCCCAGCGCCCTCGAGACGCTGCCCGTCGGCCAGCGTTTCGCTCTCGCCAGCGCCGTCCTGCTGGCGCTCTGCGCCCTCCTCGCGGTGCTCGTCGCCCGCCGTCATCCGGAAGCCTTCGGCGGCCTTCTGAGCCCGCCGCGGCTGCCGCCCCTGGAGGAGTTGATCGAGAGCCTGAAGACGGTCGATCCGGCGGCCGGCAGCGAGCCCGCCCACACCGCGATGAGCATGGCCCTGCGCACCTTCCTGGGGCGGACCACCGGCGTCGCCGCGGTCGAGCACACCACCAGCGAGATCCAGCGCGACCTGCGCTCCAGCGAGCTCGAGCCGGCCCTGGGGCAGCGCATCGTCAGCCTCCTGCGCCACTGCGACCAGGCCAAGTTCATCAAGGGGTTCGAGGTACCGCCGGAGGAGATCGCGGCGCGCCTCGAGGAGTGCCGGGCGATCGCCCGTGCCGTCGACCTCCATCTCCATCCGCCGGCGGAGGAGACGGCGGAGGACGAGCCGGCGGACCTGGCGGCCAGCGGGAGGGCGGCATGATCCGCAGCACCCATTTCCAGGATCCGTGGGTGCTGGCCTTCCTCGCCTTGCTGCCCCTGCTCGTCTGGTGGCATCACCGCCGGCGCGAGCCCGGGGCGCTGATTTACAGCAGCCTGCCGGAACGGATGCGCCGCGCCTGGAGCCGCGGCCTGTGGCGCGTGCACCTGCCGTTCTACCTGCGTCTGGTGGCCCTCGCCCTGCTGATCGTCGCCGCGGCGCGGCCGCAGCTCGGCCTGACCTGGGAGCAGGACACCACCGAGGGCATCGACGTCCAGATCGCTCTCGACGTCTCCGGCAGCATGGCGGCGGAGGACTTCCAGCCCAAGGACCGTCTGACGGTGGCCAAGGAGGTGGTGCAGGACTTCATCGCCCGCCGCGCCCGCGGCGATCGCATCGGGGTGGTGATCTTCGCCGGCCGGGCGATGACCAAGGCACCCCTGACCACCGACCGCGCCATGCTGCGCCTGCTGCTCGACTCGGTGGAGCTCAACTCCCTGCCCGACGGCACCGCCATCGGCCTGGCGCTCGCCGCCGCCGCGGCGCGGCTCAAGGACAGCGCCGCCAAGAGCAAGGTGATCGTCCTGGTCACCGACGGGGTCAACAACGCCGGCGCCATCGACCCCGCCTCCGCCGCCGCGGTGTGCGAGGGATTGGGGATCAAGGTCTACACCGTCGGCGTCGGCACCGCCGGCACGGTACCGGTGCCGGTGCAGGTGCGCGATCCGATCAGCGGCCGGATGCGCACCCAGCGGATGATGATGAACGTCGAGGTCGACGAAGAGCTGCTGCGATCGATCGCCGGTCGCACCGGCGGCCGCTTCTTCAAGGCCACCGATCCGGAATCCTTGCGCCAGATCTTCGCCGAGATCGATCAGCTGGAGCGCACGCCGATGGAGATCAAGCGCTACGTGCGCTATCAGGAAACCTTCCAGCCCCTGGCCTGGGCGGCGCTGGCGTTGTTGATCGCGCCCCTGCTGCTGGCGACGGTGGGGCTGACCGCAGAGCCCTAGAGCGATGGACTTCGCCGATCCGCGCCTGCTCTGGTTGTTGCTCGCCGCGCCGCTGGCCGGCGGCCTGGCGTGGCTCGCCTGGCGCCGGCGACTGGCGGCGATGGCGGCGTGGGCGGCGCGCGGTCTGTGGGATCGGCTGCTGCCCGGCTTCCGGCCGCGGCGGCTGGCGGCGTCGGCCCTGCTGCTGGCGGTGGCGGTGCTGGCGGTGGCCCTGGCTCTGGCGCGGCCGCGCTGGGGGATGGGGGAGCACCACGTCGAGCGCCAGGGGGTCGACGTGGTCTTCGTCCTCGACACCTCCCTGTCGATGGCCACCCGCGACGTACGCCCGTCCCGCCTGTGGGTCGCCCAGACCCTGATCCGCGACCTGGTCGGCCGCTTGGAGGGCGACCGGGTGGCGCTGGTGCAGGCCGAGGGGGAGGGGGTGGTGATGGTCCCCTTGACCCTCGACGCGGCGGTCATCGATCTGCTGCTCGACGCCGTCCAGCCGGGCTCGTTGCCGACCCCGGGCACCGAGCTGGCGTGGGCGCTGGAGCGCGCCCTGGAGCTTTTCCCCGAAGGCAGCGAAAAGCACCGGGTGATCGTCCTGGTATCCGACGGGGAAGACCACGGCTCGCCCCTGCGCAAGGTCGAGAACCGCCTGCGCGAGGCCGGGGTGGTGGTCCACGCCATCGGCGTCGGCACGCCCCAGGGCAAGCCCCTCGAGCTGCCCGGAACCCGCCCCGGGCAGCCGGTGAGCTACAAGCAGGACGAGGACGGCAACGTCGTCGTCAGCCGGCTGGAGGAGGCCAAGCTCGAGGAGCTGGCGCGCGCCACCGGCGGCGTCTACCTGCGGGCGACCAGCGCCGCCGCCGACACCGGGCCGATCGTCAGCCGCATCCGCGGCATGGAGACGCGAAGCTTCGGCAGCGACGTCGCCAGCGCCCTCGAGGAACGCTTTCAGCTGCCCCTGGCGCTGGCCATCCTCGCCCTCGTCCTCTACCTGACGCTGCCGGTCTTCGCGCCGGCGCGCAAGGGGGTGGCGCCGTGAGGCGGCTCGCCCTCGTCGCCGTCGCTCTGGCGGCGGCCCTCGGCCCGGCGTCGCCGGCGGCGGCCGAGGATTGGGGGGAATGGCTCGAGCGGCTGCTGTTCAATCCCCGCGAGCGCACCAGCCGCGGCATCGAGCTGCTCGATCGATCGGCGGACGACGGCGCTTCCCCCTCGTCGCCGTCGCCCTCGCCGTCGCCGGAGGGCGGCGAGGGGGAGGACGGCGCCTCCCCCGCCAGCGCCGCCATCGGCCCGCTCGACAGCGCCCTGCGACTGCGCCGCGACGATCCCCTGGCGCAGTACAACTCCGGCACCGCCCGCCTGCTCGCCGGCCGCGACGACGCCGCACCGCTGCTCGAGCAGGCGACCGCCGCGGCGGATGCGGAGCTCGCCGCCCGCGCCGCCTACAACCTCGGCAACGCTCTCTTCGAGCAGCACGACCTGGCGGCGGCGATCGCGGCCTACAAGCGCGCCCTGCGTCGACGGCCGGACATGGTGGACGCCAAGTACAACCTCGAGCTCGCCCAACGTCTGCTCGAGCAGCAGCAACAGCAGGAGCCGCAGCCCCAGCCGCAGCAGCAGCCCGAGCCCCAGGACGGCGAGCAGCAGGAACGGCAGGAGCAGCAGGAACGACAGCCAGGCGACGAGCAGCAGGAGGGCGACGAAGGGCAGCAGGACGGCGACCCGCAGCAAGACGAGGGCGAGGAGGAGCAGCAGCCGCAGCCCCAGCCGGGCGAGGAGGAGCAGCAGCAGGGGCAGGGGGAGGAGCAGCAGAGCCCCCTGCCGCAGTTCGAGAACCTGCCCGACATGACCGCCGAGGAGGCGGCGGCGATCCTCGAGGCGGTGGAGAACCTGGAGCGCGAGGCGCGGCGCCAGGAGGCCCTGGAGGCGGCGCGCAAGAACGCCCGCGGCAAGAAGGACTGGTGATGCGGCGAACCGTCGAGCGCACGGCCTGGGGCCTGATCCTGCTGCTCGCCGCGGCGGTGCCGGCGGTGGCGGCACCGCTCGAGCCGAGCCTGCGTCTGGAGCCGGATCCGATCGGCCTCGAGGAGCTGGCGGTGCTCGAGATCCAGGTCGACGGCCTGGAGATGAACCGCCACTTCGACGCCACCTTCAAGCTCGACAATCTGCGTCTGGTGCAGGGGCCGTCCCACGTCAGCAGCGTGCAGATCATCAACGGCGTGCCGTCGACCAGCCGGTCCCTCTCCTGGCGACTGAGGCCGCTGGCGGTGGGCACGGCACGGGTACGGGACGTCCGCGTCCAGGTCGGTGCCGAGGAGATCGAGCTCGACGGGGCCGAGATCACGGTGCAGGAGGAGATCCCGGCGGAGCGCCGGCGGGCCGCCGCCCGCGCCCGGGATCCCTTCGACGTGCTGCGCGACGACCCTTTCGGCACCCTCTTCGACCGCCGTCGCCGGCGCCCGCGCGCCCGCGCCGAGCCCAAGATCTTCCTCCGCGCCGAGGCGTCGCCGCGCCGGCCGTGGGTCGGCCAACAGGTGCTCTACACCCTCTACCTCCTCACCCAGGTCGACATCCCGTCGGTCAATCCGGAGGAGATGCCCGACTTCCAGGGGTTCTGGGTGCGGGAGATCCCCAACCAGGACCGCATGCTCGAGATGGTGACCCACGAAGGGGAACGCTACGGCCGCGCGGTGCTCCTGCAGCGCGCGCTCTTCCCGCGCCGCGACGGGCAGCTGTCGATCGGGCCGGTGCGTGCTCAGCTGACCGCGCGGATCCCCGACGACAGCCCCTTCGGCGCCATCTTCTCCCGCACCACCGAGCTCGAACGGGTGAGCAACGGCGTCAACCTCGAGGTCCGTCCCCTGCCGGCGCCGCCGGCGGGATTTCGCGGCGCCGTCGGCCGGCTGCAGCTGGCGGCCGAGCTCGAGCCGCGGGAGCTGGCGGTGGGGGAGGCGGCCACCCTGACCCTCACCCTGCGCGGCGAGGGCCACCTGCAGGGCCTGCCTGAGCCGCAGCTGCCCGAGCTGCCGGGGATCAAGGTCTTCCCGCCCCAGCAGCAGGCGCGGGAGCGCCTGCGCGGCACGGTGGTCACCGGCACGCGGGTGTGGAGCTTCGTGCTGGTGCCGGAGCGCCCGGGTACCTGGCAACTGCCGCCGCTCGAGGTGCCCTTCTTCGACCCCCGCAAGGGCAGCTACCAGGTCGCCCGCGCCGGCGCCCTCACCCTCACCGCCCGCGGCGCCACCAGCCTGACCCAGGACGGCGGCGAGACCGTCGAGCTGCACCCGATCCGCAACGCCGCCCTGCCCGCGGCGCAGGCCGGCTGGCGGCTGGAGGATGCCGCCCGCTGGCTCTTCGCCCTGCCCTGGCTGCTGGTGGCGGCGGTGCTCCTGCTGCGCCGCGGCAGCGAGCTCGGCGGCGCCCACCGCCAGGCGCGGAAGGCCCTCCTGGAGCAGCTCGCCGGGGCGGTGGACGAGGAGCAACCGCGGCGCGCCGCGGCCTGCATCGAGGAGGCCTGGCGGGCCTTCCTGAACCGCCGCTGGGGGGTGCCCCCGGGGGCGCCGAGCAACCGCTGGCAGGCGCTGCTCGAGGAGCGCGGCGTCAAGGCGTCCCACGCCGCCGAGCTGGTGCGGCTGGCGGACGATCTGCACTACCTGCGCTACGCCCCGAAGCTGTCGTCCACCGCCGAGCTGCAACGCGAGCTGATCGAGCGTTCGCGCAAGCTGGCCCGGGTGCTGGCATGAGGTGGCGCATCGCCCTCGCCGCCGCCGCCCTCGCCGCCGGCGTCGCCGCCGCCGCCGGCGGGCTGAGAGCGGGGGGCGAGGCGGGGGATCCGGTCGCCGCCTTGAACGAGGGCAATCGCCTGTTCCGCGACGGCCGGCTGGAGGAGGCGGCGGCGGCGTACGAAGCGGGCTGGGATCCGGCTTCCCCCCACCCCACCCTGGCCTACAACCTCGGCACCACCCTGCACCACCTCGACCGCCTGCCCGAGGCCATCCTCTGGTACCGCCGCGCCGGCGACGCGGCGCCCGATCCGTGGCTGGAGGAGAATCTGTGGCTGGCCCGTCGCACCCTGGGCAGCCAGGTGCTGCCCGCCGGCGGCGTCGAGGGGCTGATCTCGCGCCACCGCCAGGCCCTGCGCCTCGCCGCTGCGGCCGTCGCCTGGCTCGTCCTCGGGCTGCTCGTCGCTCTGCCCCGTACCCCGGCCTGGGTCCTCGTCCTGCTCGCCGCCCTCGCCGCGTCGCTCTATGCCGGCGCCGGCCTCGCCGAACGTTTCGGCGCCCGTCCGGCGGTGCTGCTGGCCGACTGCTCGACCCCCGCCGGCGATCTGCCCGCCGGCACCGAGGCCTGGGTCCGGCCGCTCGCCGGCGAACGCTACCGCATCGTCGCCCGCTCCGCCGACGCCGTGTGCCCGGCGCCGGCGGTGGCGCTGATCGAGCCGCCCCCCTGACGCCGCTGGCGCGCGATTGGGCAGGGGGACGGATTTTTTGGTAGCGTTGGACGGTCCGCGAATCGCTACGAGCCGCCCGCCATGAGCATCGAGATCCATGCCCTGGCCCCGCGTGAGATGGAGGCCTTTCTGGAACGCCGTCGGGCGATCCTCGCTTTCCCCTCCGAGGTCAGTCTGGCCGACAACCTGGCGGAGATCTTGCGCAAGGCGAATGAGTTCGTGCCTTCCGCCGCCGGCTCGATCCTGCTCGACAATCCGCTGGAGAAGCGGCCGGAGAAGGAGCGCAACCGCCTGACCTTCGTCGTCGCCTTCGGCGACAAGGCGGAGCAGCTGATCGGCCGCGAGATCCCCGCCGATCAAGGCATTGCCGGCCGCGTCTACGTCACCGGCGAGCCCTACCACGCGCCGCAGACCGAGATCGACCAGTACTTCTTCGACGGCATGGACAAGCTCACCCACTACCAGACCCGGTCGCTGGTGGCGATCCCGATCTTCATCGAGCAGGAGGTCTGCGGGGTGCTGGAGCTGATGAACCGCCGCGGCGCCGACCACTACAGCGAGCAGGACCGAAACCTGCTGCAGATCTTCGCCGGCTACACCGCGGTGTCGATCCAGAACATCCTCGACGGCCGCCGTGCCCACGAGCTGGCCAAGCGCGACAATCTGACCGGCCTGTTCAACGACCACTACCTGCACGTGGCCCTGACCCGCACCATCGAGACCTGCCGCCGGGACGGCGAGGACCTGGCGGTGATCTTCCTCGACCTCGATTTCTTCAAGCGCGTCAACGATACCCACGGCCACCTCGCCGGCAGCCAGGTCCTGCGCGAGGTCGGCCACCTGCTCAAGGCCTACGTCCGCGCTCCCGGCGCCACCCCGGCGCGCTACGGCGGCGACGAGTTCGTGCTGGTGGTGCCGCGCTACAGCCTGGAGGACGCGGTCGACCTCGCCGAGCGCATCCGCACCGCCCTGGTCGACACCAGCTTCTGCGACCGGCCGGGGGACATCATGCCCGACACCCTCTCCCTGACCGGCATCACCTGCTCGATCGGCGTCGCCAGCCTGCACCAGCACGTCGACTCCGAAGCCTCCCTGGAAGCCGCCAAGAGCGCTCTCCTGCGCCTCGCCGACGCCGCCATGTACGTGGCCAAGGAAACCGGCCGCAACCGCACCGCCATCGCCGGCACCCCCATCCGCCGTCGCACCCCCACCACCGCCCAACGCCGGGGGTGACGGCGTCGAAGTCTGCATGGAGACCGACGAGACCATGATCGGAGCCCGCACCGTCAAGCCCTTCGCCGTGCTGGCGGCGGCCCTGTTCCTGTCCTCCTCGGCTGTCGCCGCCGGGAGGGCGAAAGAGCCGAAGCCTCCAGACCTCAAGTTCGTCCGGGTCAAGGAGATCCGCGCGCCCAAGAGCTGGACTGAGGGCATGCAGTGGATCCAGGCCGACAAGAAGGGCCGGGTCTATCTGCTGCGCTCCGACGTCCTCGAGGTCTATCCCGTCGAGCCGGGCGGCGCGTTGGGCGAGCCGCTTTCGCTTGGTGACAGCGGCCTCGAGACGCCCGAGCCGTGGCGCGTCGCCGCCATGGGCGAGAAGCCCGAGGAGTGGTTGCTCCTCGGCTCGAGGATGCTCCTCCTCGACGGCGACCAGGCCGAGGTCCTCGAGCGTCCCAACCAACCGGTGTGGTCGATCACCCTCTTCGACGGCCGGCCGGTGGCCTTGCTCGGGCCCGCCAAGCTCCATCGCCGGCGGGGCGAGACCTTCGACGAGCTGCCGCTTCTGGCCACCTGGGACGGGCGCGAGTGGCGGGACCTGGTGGTCGAGTCGGTGGCCGGGCTGGAGAATCCCTGGGGATCCGACGCTCGTGCGGCGCGCGATGGCGAGCTCGCGCCGGGGCGCGACCGCACCCTCTGGCTGGCTCAGATCTACGCCCCGCGGCTGCGCCAGATCCACGCTTCGGGCAAGACCCGGATCGAGCTGGTGGCCGGCGGCGAGAAGCTGCGCCAAGACGACGCGGCGATCGAGCGCTCGCGCAAGCTGGTGGAAGCGATGGAGCTGCCCGCGGCCGACGCCGCCAGGCGGGTGAAGAAGACGTCGATCGAGATCATGACGTACAAGGTGATCCACTACGCGATCACCGTGGCGGACGACGGCCGGCCGTACGTTCTCGCCGCCGGTGACGGCGAGGAGCCGGGGCTGCGCCTGCGGCGCTGGGATCCGGTGCGCTACGTGCTCGAGGAGGTCGGGCTCATGATCGACGTGCCGGGCATGGCCTCCATGGCCTGGGGTCGCGACGGGCTGCACGTCGCGCAGTGGAACGCCACCATGGGGCGCTACTTCATCCCCCGCGAGCGGCTGGAGAACGCCCGCTGGCGGCCGGTGGAGGAGGTCGAGATCGAGGGCGTGGTGGTCCCGCCGCCCGAGGCGCCCGAGGTGGCCGAGACGGCGTCGGCGGACCCGGGGTCCTGAGCCCGCCGGCATCGATGGCAGCAAACGCCCGGGGGCGAGCCCCGGGCGTTTCGGCGTCAGCGGGCGACGAAGGCGTCGGCGAGGAGGTGCTGGTCGAAGCCGGCGCCGACCTCGCCGGTGGTGGCGAAGCGGTAGAGGGCGGCGGCGTAGATGCCGGAGAGGGCGGATTGCACCAGGGCGGTGAGGACGAAGGCCAGGACCACCACCGCCGCGGTGGTCACGGCCACCGCCATCACGCCGCTCATCAACGCTGCGGCCACGGCGGCGATGCCGGCGACGAGCAGGCCGAGGTAGATGAGGACGAAGACGGCGCCGAGGCCGAAGTTGCCGGCGACCTGTTCCCCCCAGGTGCGCTTCAGCAGGCGGGCGCTCTCCTTCACCGCCTCGAGGGGTCCGATCTCCCGGCTGGCGAGGATCGGCACCACCAGAAAGGTCGCCAGGCTCCAGGCCATTCCCAAGAAGCCCACCGCCAGGCTGGCCAGCCCTTCGGCCCGCTCGCGCAGCGCCCGCAGCAGCAGGCCGACGGTGGCGGCGATCATGGCGTAGCCGAAGATCGGCCCGAGTCGGCTCATCGCTAGGCGCAGGCCGTCGCCGAGGGTCGGGTTGCCGCCGTCGAGGCGGATCATCGCCGCGCCGACCAGGGCGGTGTTGAAGAAGATGATGACGAAGTACTGGCAGAGATAGAAGAGGAAGAAGACGGCGTAGGCCAGCACGTTGGCATCGCCGCTGGCGAGGCGCTCGCTCGCGGCACCGGTGAAGACGAGGGGCAGGAAGAAGCTGGCGGAGACGAGGATCACCGCCAGGCCGGAGACCAGCGGAAAGACCAGAAGCTCCTTGTCCGCCTGCAGGACGCGGGCGCTGGCCTTGACCAGCCGCCAGCTATTCGACAGTTTTTGCAGCATGTCCACCTCCTGGGAGTACCCTTACGCGCCGCCGCGCCGTTTCTTCGCCGGCGCGGAGCCCGCCGGCGCGGCGCCCGCCGGCGCGGCGATCAGTGATGGTGATGGCCCTTGAGCTCGTCGATCATCCACGGCTCGAGATGCATCTGGGTGGAGAAGGGGCCCTTGGGGTGGTCGACGAACCAGACGTGGAGCATCTCCGGGCTGACGTGGGACGGCACCCCCTCGGCGCAGCGGCCCTCCGCATCGGCGTCGCCGACCACCAGCAGCCCCTCGTAGAGGCACTTCTTGCGCCCCCAGACGTGGAAATGCCAGAGGGTCAGGGGGCCGCCGATCTGCGGCCCCGAGGCGGCCGGATCCTCGACCAAAAACATGTAGCCGGCCAGCTTCTTGCCTTCGTCGGTCGGGTAGTACATCAGGAATTCGGGCCGCGTCGGATCGAGCACCCGGCCGTCCTTCAGGAACGCCCGCTTGACGTAGTGCACTTCGTCCTCGAACATCCGCTCGTAGCCGTCGGCTACGGCGCGCTCGAAGTCGTACCAGCCGTTCGCTTCCGCCGCCTCGCGGCAGCGCCGCACGAAGTCGTCGGCGGCGCGTTGCTGCTCGCCGGTCGGCCGCCGCGCCTGAGGCTCGCGGGTGACCTCGAAAATCGCCATGTGGGGCACGGTTTCGGGGTCGATCGCAAGGGCCGATTCGGGCAGCCACACCGGCAGGCTGCCGGCGCTGAACTCGGAGAGGTAGCGCTCGCCCTGGTGGGCCGCCCCCTGCTCGGCGCGGGCCGCCGGCGAAGCGGCGGCGAGCAGCGCCAGCAGCAGCGCGGTGCCGGCGGATCGGGGGTCTGGGTGCATGGTGAGGGCTCCTGGAGACGTTGCCACGGCGCCCGGCAGGCGACCGGGCGCCGGCATGATATCCGATCCGGCGGCTGCGCTATGCTCGTCGGGCCATGCCCCGGTCCACCGTCCAGAGCGTGCTCTCGCCCGAGCACATCGCCGCTGCCGTCCGTTCCGTGGCGGCGGCCGATCGGAGGATCCTCGCCCTCTATCTCTTCGGCTCCTACGCCCGCGGCGAAGCGTCGCCGGCGTCGGACGTCGACCTCGGGGTGCTCTTCGTCACCCCCCAGCCGCTGACCGAAGTGGTCGATCTCGAATCCCGGCTCGAGGGCGCTCTCGGTCGCAGGGTGGATCTGGTCGACGCCGGCCGCGCCAGCGCCTTCCTCGCTCTCGACGTGGTCAAGGGCGAGCGCCTCTACTGTGCCGACGAGGAGCGCTGCGACGAATTCGATCTCTACGTCCTACGACGCGCCGCCGACCTGGCGCCCTTCGAGCGCGCCCGGCGCCGGATGCTGCTGGCGGTAGCCGATCGGCCGTCGAGGCCGGGATCATGACCCGGGGGAGCATCAACGCCAAGATCGTCGCCGCCAAGGTGGAGGCGATCCAGCGGAGTCTGGCCGGCATCGACTCCCTGCCGCTCGCATCCATCGAGGACTTCGTCGCCGATCCGCGGATGGTGGCGGCGGGCGAATCGTATCTGCGCCGGGCTCTCGAGGCGCTCCTCGACCTGGGCCGGCATCTGCTGGCGAAAGGCGCCGGTCGCGCTGCGATCGAGTACAAAGCGATCCCCCAGCTGCTGGCGGAAGAAGGGATTCTGGCGCCCGACCTCAGCCAACGTCTGACGCGGATGGCGGGGTACCGCAATCGCCTGGTCCACTTCTACGACGACGTGACGCCGCCCGAGCTCTTCGCCGTTCTGACCGAGCACCTCGGCGACGTGGAGCGGGTGCTCGACGCTCTGCGCCGGTGGGTCGCGCAGCGGAGGGACGCGGTGGAGGAGGAGCTGTGAGCGGCGGCCCTATCCGCCGCCCTCGCCGCGGGGCTCGACCTTGACCCCGCCGGCGACGTCGTCGCTGGGGTGGACGATGATCAGGGCTCCCTCGTCGATGCCGCTCGCAACCTCGGCTTCGAGGCCGTTGCGCGGCCCGAGCTCGAGGCGGCGCAGCACCGCGCGGCCGTCTTCGACGGCGTAGAGGGCCCAGTCTTCGCCGGCGCGGAAGAGGCTCGACGTCGGCACCTTGACGGCGTCGGCGGTGCGGTAGACCACCACCCGCGTCTCCACCCGGTAGCCGTCGCCGAGAGCCTGCCAGGCCCGGCGCGGGTCCTCGAAGTCGATCACCACGTTGACCCGCTGCTCCTCCACCCCGAGAGCGGAGATCTTGGTGAAACCCGACGGCTCCACCCTCTTCACCCGGCCGCGCAGGGCGGCGTCGCCTCCCCACTGCTCGATGAGCACCGCCATGCCCGGCCGGATGCGCACCGCGTCGGCCGACAGGTAATCGGCGACGATCTCCAGCTGCGCCGGATTCCCCAGCTCGAGCAGCGGCTCCCCCGCCGCCACCACCGTCTCGCTCTCCCGCAGCCGCTTGAGCACCACCCCGTCGATCGGCGACGGCAGGGAGACCGGGGTGCCGTCGTGGGCCGCCCGCCGCAGGGCGTTGCCGTCGAGGAGGCGGGCGCGCGCCGCCTCCACCTCGCGCTCGGCCCGCGCCAGGGCGTGCACCGCCGCTTCCAGCTGCTCGCCGGCGGCGCGCTCGTCGCGCTCGGCCATCTCCAGGTTGTTGCGCGCCACCACGTCGGCCGCCGCCAGCCGGCGGTAGCGGTCGAGCTCGGAGCGGGCGAAGGCGTGCTCGGCGGCGAGGCGGTCGCGCTCCGCCCGGGCGGCGCCGAGGGCCTCGCGCGCCGCCTTGACCTCGGCCTCGAGCCGGGCCCGGGTGCGGGCGTCGAGCAGCGCCGGATCCCGCGGCTCGAAGGTGGCGAGGACGGTCTCCCCGGCGCGCACCTCGTCCCCCGGCTCGAGCTCGATGCGCAGCACCTTGCCAGCCAGGGGCGCCGACACCACGAAGCGTTCCCGCACCCGGGTCTCGCCCTCCTCGTCCAGGGTCACCACCAGCTCGCCGCGTTCCACCCGGGCGAGGTCGACCGGCACCGGCTGCGGCCGCAGGGCCACCGCCACCGCCAGCACGGCGAGCAGGCCGACGGTCCAGGTCAAGAGGCGTTTGAGGTCGAGCTTCCTGGCCATTCGGTCTACTCGTGGGTCTTGAGCACCGCCACCAGATCGAGGTGGTCGAGCTTGCGCCGGACGATCATCCCCGAGGCCACGGAAGCGCCGATGACGGTCAGGGCAGCGGCGGCGTAGGTGCGGGGGCTGACCACCAGCGGGAAACGGTAGAGCTCGGTGTCGTAGGCCATGGTGGTGAGCGCCGCCAGGCCGTAGCCCATCACCAGGCCGAGGGGAATCGCCAGCAGGGTCAACGCCGCCAGCTCGCCGAGCAGGATAGCCGAGATCTCGCCGCGGGTGAAACCCATCACCCGCAGGCTGGCGAGCTCGCGGCTGCGCTCGGAGAGGGCGACGCGGGCGGCGTTGTACACCACGCCGCAGGCGATGGTGCCGGCGAAGAGCAGGTTGAAGAAGACCATCAGCAGGATGTTCTGTGCCAGGGTGTCGCGGAAGCTCTGCAAGGTGGCCGAGGCGATCCCCACCCCGACCACCGCCGGCGCCGCCTTGAGCCGGCGGTAGAGCTCGCCGCCGGCGGCTTCGTCGATCTCGAGGTAGGCCCCCGACAACGTCCCCCCCTCGCGCATCAGCCGGCGCAGGGCGCCGATCTCCATGTAGACCGACAGCCCCATGTACTCGTCGACCAGCTCGCTGACCACCGCCCGTCGCACCGGCCGGGCCCCCTCGAGCACCTCCAGGGAGACCACGTCGCCGACCTCGATGGCGAGCAGCCGCGCCAACTTGGCGGAGATCACCAGCCCCTCCGCCGGCAGCCGGCGCGGCTTGAGGGAGGCGTCGACGACGCGGTTGAGCTGCGGCCGCGACCGCAGGCCGGTGACGGTGACCTGACGCGAGCGGTGGCCGAAGCGCAGCCGCGCCGGCACCGCGCGCAGGGGCTCGAGCTGCAGTACCCCGGGCAGGCGGGCGAGCTCGTCGAAGGCCCGGGCCGAGCGGGGCTCGGCGAAGGTGACGGTGACGTCCTGGCGTTGCACGACGTTGAACTGCACGTCGAGCAGCTCGTCGATGGCGTCGACGAAGAACAGTCCCACCACCATCATCGCGGCGGCGAAGGCGATGCCGACCACCGAGGCCAGGGCGCGGCCGGGCTGGCGCTCGACGTTGCGCAGCACCATCCGTGCCGGTTGCGTCAGCCACCGCTTGAGGCCGAGCCGCTCGACCACGCTCGGGCGATAGCGCGCCGGCGGCTCCGGGCGCATGGCCTCGGCCGGCGGCAGGCTCACCGCCCGCCGCACCGCGCTCTGGGCGCCGAGCACCGCCCCGAGCTGGCTGATCACCAGGGCGCCGAGGACGAGCTCCGGCGCCAGGTGGTACTCGAGCACCGGGAAACGGTAGAAGTCGTTGTAGATGGCGCTCATGCCGCGGCCGATCCAGACGCCCCCGGCGAGGCCGACGGCGCTGCCGGCGAGGGCGATCAGGAGTGCCCATTGGACGTAGTGCCAGCCGATCTCGCGGTCGGCGTAGCCCAGGGCCTTGAGCGCCGCGATCTGCTCGCGTTGCACGGTGACGATGCGGGTGAGGACGACGTTGAGCAGGAAGGCGGCCACCGCCAGGAAGATCACCGGCAGGATCAGACCGACGGTCTGCAGGCCGGTGAGCTCCATGTCGAGGGTCCAGTGGGAGAATTGCAGCGCCCGCGGGTAAGCGCCGAGACCGCCGTAGGGCTCGAGCAGCCGGTCGAGGCGGGCGATGGCTTCGTCCGCCGAGGCGCCGGGGGAGAGGCGCAGGCTGACGTCGTTGAATCCCCCCTCCATGTCGTAGGCTGCGGCCAGCGCCCGGCGCTCCATCCACATGATGGCGAAGCGCGCGTCGTCGGGGATCAGCTCCCCCGGCGGCACGCTGTAGACGTACTCCGGCGACAGGGCGATGCCGGCGATCTCGAGGTTTCGCCGGCGGCCGTTGATCACCGCCGCCAGCCGGTCTCCGGGACCGAGACCGTGGGCTTCGGCGAAGCCTTCGGAGAGCAGGATCTCGTCGCTGCGGCCGGGGTCGAGGAAGCGGCCCTGCCGCAGGTAGACGTCGTTCAGCACCGGCCGTCGCGGCACCGGCATCGAGATCAGCCGGCCGGTGATCGGTTCGTCGTACTGCGGCAGGTCGAGGGTGACGTCGACCACCACCCGCGCGTCGGCCTGGGCCACCCCCGGCAACAGCGCCAGGCGGGGCTCGAGGGAGCGCGGTGCGCGCTTCAGACGGGCGAAGACGTCGCCGAAGCGCTGGTGCTCGTAGTAGGCCTCCTGGGTGCGGCGCAGGGAGTCGAAATTGCTCAGGTAGGCGATGAACATCGCCAGCCCGGCACCGATCACCAGAGCGATCGCCAGCCCCTGGCCCTTGATCTGCCAGAGATCGCGCAGCAGCTTGCGGTCGAGAGCGCGCATGACGGCGCCCACCCTACCAGCTGAGCTGGTGGGGGGCGAGCTTGTCGGCGTTGCGTTCCAGGCGCACGATGCGGCCGTCGGCGAGGCGTACGACCCGGTCCGCCATGCGGGCGATGGCGGCGTTGTGGGTGATCACCGCGGTGGTGGTGCCGAGCTCGCGGTTGATGCGCGCCAGCGCCTCCAGCACGACGATGCCGGTCTTGATGTCGAGGGCGCCGGTGGGCTCGTCGCAGAGCAGGACGTCGGGCCGTTTGGCGATGGCCCGGGCGATCGCCACCCGCTGCTGCTCGCCGCCGGAGAGCTGGGCCGGGAAGTGGTCGAGGCGGTCGCCGAGCTCGACCATGTCCAGGGCCTCCTCCGGCGGCATGGGATGGGGGACGATCTCGGTGGTCAGGGCGACGTTCTCGCGCGCCGTCAAGCTGGGGATCAGGTTGTAGAACTGGAAGACGAAGCCGACGTGCAGCCGGCGGTAGCGGGTCAGAACGCGGTCGCCGGCGGCGGTCAGCTCTTCGCCGCGGTAGACGACGCTGCCGGCGGTGGGCACGTCGAGGCCGCCGAGAATGTTGAGCAGGGTCGACTTGCCGCTGCCCGACGGTCCGAGCAGCACCACCAGCTCCGATTCGTAAAGCTCCAGGTCGACGCCGCGCAGGGCCTCAACCGTCACCTCCCCCATGTGGTAGAGCTTGGTGATCCCGCGGGCGACGAAGACCGCCGCCTGCCCGCCGCCTGCGGGTGGCGTCGCTCCCCGGTCGCTGCTCGTTTCGGCCTTCACCTCCGACCTCCGCCGGCGGAACCCGCCGTCCCGCCGGAGTCCCCATCCTATCCCGCGCCGCCGCGCGCCGCCGCTGTGCTCTGTTTGATCAGGTTTTCCGCCTCGGATTTGATGTTACGATCGCCGAACGGGGGGGGCGTCCGGCTCCCGCTCGGTCGAGCGAGGGAGCAAGGAACTATTTACATAGTCGTAGTTTGCCATGACGTTGTCTACGCCTTGCGGAAGGAGAACGACGATGAAGGCATGGATCAAGAAGCGTCCGTTGTTGATCGTGAGCTCGACGCTGCTGGCTCTCGCGGTGACCGGCTCGTTCGCCGCCAGCTCGGCGGCGGCACCGGGTGGCGTGGCCGGCTCGTACCTCGTCGACCTCACACCGAGCGTCCAACCGCCCTTTCAGGGCTTGATGACGATCGGCAATGAGGGCACCCTGGTGCTTACCAACACCTCTCAGTTCGGCGCCCCCGACCCGGCGACTCTGGGCCTGAACAGCACCGCCCACGGCTCTTTTCGGCACGCCGGCGGACGGCGGATCGACGCCACCCTGCTGTTTTTCGACCTCGAGCCCGACGGCGATCTGGAGCTGGTGGTACGAATCCGCGGCAGCTGGAGCTTCGACCCTGGCTTTCAGAAATTCAGCGGCCCGTTCAGCGGTGCTGCCTTCCTCCCCGGGCAGGATCCCCTCGACCCGGATGAGGTGCCGGTCTTCACCTTCGGCGGCACCCTCAGCGCGAGGCGCATCCCGGCCTGAGGACGGGGGGTGGCGGGCGGTGTAGAATGTCGCCCTGATGCGCGGAGCGACGTGGTGAGCTGGCAGGTCCAAGTCGAGGTCACGCGCGACGGCCGCCGTCACCTGCGGGCCTCTTTCGAACGCTCGCCGATCACCTTCGGCGCGCGGCCCGACAACGACGTGGTGCTCGCCGATCCCCACGTCAGCGGCCTGCACGCGGTGGTGATGGTGTCGCGGGCCGAGCTGGTGGTGCAGGACGAGAGCCGCAACGGTTCCTTCGTCGGCGAGCGGCGGATCGTCGGCCAGCATCAGCTCGGTCGCCACGGCGTGTTGCGCATCCCACCGTTCGCCATCGAGCTGACCTTCGAGCCCGGCGACGAGCAACGGCAGACCGTCCAGCGGCGGGTCGAGCCGCCGGCGGAGGGCCCCGGCGCCGCGCCCGCCGCGGCCGACGGCGAGCCCGCAACCCCATCGCTGGCCGAGCTGTCGCTGGTCCACGACGCCCCCCCGTCGGCGGCGCCGGAGTCGCCCCATGCCACGGTGGCGGTACGCGAGCTGACGGACGAGCCGCCGCCGGCGGTGCTGGAGGTGATCTCCGGCCCCGAGCACCTGGTCGGCCAGTGCTTCGAGCTGCCGGTGGTGGGCGCGGCGGAGATCGGTCGCAGCGAGGAGGCCGACGTGCGCATCGCCGACCGCACGGTGTCGCGCCTGCACGCGGTGATCACCCGCCAGCGCGACGGCGGCTACCGGATCAGCGATCTCGACAGTGCCAACGGCGTCCTGGTCGACGGCAGGAGGGTGCGTTTCGCCGCCCTCCACGACGGCGACGCCATCACCGTCGGACAGGTCGTCCTCACCCTGCGCTGGCCCACCCTGCTGGCCTCGGGCACGGCCGGCGACCAGCC
>RFGL01000189.1 GCA_003697015.1 Acidobacteriota bacterium
GCCCAGGAGCCGCCGCCGGCCGCCGCCCAGGAGCCGCCGCCGGCCGCCGCCCAGGAGCCGCCGCAGATCGCCGGCGCGGTCGAGCGCGGAAAGGTGGCGGTGCCCGAGCCGAGCGAGAAGGCCCTGCGCTATCACCGCGGCAACACCCTCTGGTGGATCTTCAACACCTTCTTGGGCTTGCTCATCCCGGCGGTTCTCCTCTTCACCGGCTTCTCCGCCCGCATGCGCGACCTCGCCCGGCGTCTGGGCAAGAGCTGGTACTTCACGGTGATCCTCTACTTCGTGCTCTTCATCCTCCTCACCACGGTCATCGACCTGCCCCGGTCCTACCTCCAGGACTTCGCCCGCGAGCACGCCTACGGGCTGTCGAACCAGACCCTGGGCAAATGGCTCGGCGACGCATTCAAGGGTCTGGGGGTGGGCCTGGTGACGGCGGTCCTCTTCGGTTGGATCCCCTACCTGATCCTGAGCAAGAGCCCGCGCCGCTGGTGGCTCTACACCGCCCTCGCTCTGGTGCCTTTCTTCTTCTTCGTCAACCTGGTGACGCCGGTGTGGGTGGCGCCGTTGTTCAACGACTTCGGACCGATGGAGGACAAGGACCTGGAGCGCGACATCCTCGCCCTGGCCGAGCGCGCGGGGATCGAGGGCAGCCGGGTCTTCGAGGTCGAGAAGAGCGTCGACACCGAGGCGGTCAACGCCTACGTCGCCGGCTTCCTCAACACCAAGCGGATCGTCTTGTGGGACACCATCATCGCCAAGCTCGAGCGCGACGAGCTGCTCTTCGTGATGGGGCATGAGATGGGGCACTACGTGCTCAAGCACGTCATCTACTCGATCCTCTTCGTCTCCCTGCTGGTGCTGCTCGCCCTCTACTTGATCTACCGCACCGCCGGCGGCCTCATCGCCCGCTACCGCCACCGCTTCGGCTTCGACCGGCTCTCCGACGTCGCCTCCCTGCCCCTCCTGCTGCTGCTCTTCAACGTCTTCGCCTTCCTGCTGGCGCCGGTCGGCCTCGCCTTCTCGCGCCATCTCGAGCACGAAGCCGACCGCTTCGGCCTCGAGCTCACCCGCGACAATCACGCCGCCGCCATGGCCTTCGTCAAGCTGCAGCAGGAAAACCTCGGCGTGCCCCGCCCCGGCCTGCTCTACAAACTATGGCGCGCCAGCCACCCCACCCTCGGCGAGCGCATCGACTTCTGCAACGCGTACAGGCCTTGGGAGACCGGCGAGCCCCTGCGCTACCAGCACCTCTTCGCCGGCGGCGCTCCTTGACCGGGCCGGCGCCGCACGTCCGGCGTTTCGCCCGGCACAGGTCCGGGTCGCCGAAGCGGAGGCCTCCCCCGGCTGCGACGGGGGGGTCTTCCTCTCCCTCGTGGGCCGCCTGAGGCGGGGGCTGTCCACGGCGGTGGGATGGGGGTAGAATCCCTGCCGCATCGAGCGAGGTTTGCGCAATGAGGCGATGGAAGAAGGTTGTGGCGTGGTGTGCCGTCCTCGGGCTGCCGGCGGCGCTGGCCGCTGCCCAGGAGCCGGAACCGCCGGTGGAGATCCCGGCGGAGCTCTTCGCCGAGCTCACCTACCGCCACGTCGGGCCGGTGGGCAATCGGGTGCCGGCGGTGGTGGGGGAGGCGGGCAACCCCCTGGTCTACTACGCCGGTACGGCCTCGGGGGGAATCTTCAAGAGCGAGGACGGCGGGGTGAGCTGGCGGCCGATCTTCGACGAGCAGCCGGCGGCGTCGATCGGCGCGCTGGCGGTGGCACCGTCCGATCCCAACGTGGTGTGGGCGGGGACCGGGGAGACCTTCATCCGCTCCAACGTCTCGATCGGCAACGGCGTCTACCGCTCCACCGACCGCGGCAAGACCTGGCAGCACCGCGGGCTGGAGAAGAGCGGTCGCATCGGCCGCATCGTCGTCCACCCCGACGACCCGGACGTCGCCTACGCCGCCGCCCTCGGCCACTGCTACGGGCCGCAGGAGGAGCGCGGCCTCTACCGCACCCGCGACGGCGGCGAGACCTGGGAGCGGGTGCTCTTCGCCGGCCCCGACGCCGGCGCCATCGACGTGGTGATGGACCCGAGCAACCCGCGCATCCTCTTCGCCGCCACCTGGCAATTCGTCATGTCGACCTCCGGCCGTACCAGCGGCGGGCCGGCGAGCGGCCTCTTCACCTCCCGCGACGGCGGCGACAGCTGGACGCGCCTCGAGGGCAACGGCCTGCCCGAGCCGCCCTGGGGCAAGATCGGCCTGGCGATGACCGCCGCCGACCCCGAGCGGATCTACGCCCTGATCGAGACCAGCTCGAATCGCGACTTCGCCGACTCCGACCCCTTCCAGGGGGTGCTGTGGCGCTCCGACGACGGCGGCGAGAGCTGGTCGATGATCTCCGCCGACAACACCCTGGTGCAGCGTCCGCTCTACTACACCCGCGCCGCCGTCGCCCCCGACGACGCCGACGAGATCCACTTCATGGCGGTCGAGCACAGCCTGTCGAAAGACGGCGGCAGGTCGATCGAGAGCGTCGGCTCGGGCTGGGACCACCACGACATGTGGATCGACCCCCTGATCCCCGACCGCATGATCGTCGGCCATGACGGCGGCGTGTCCATCTCCACCAACCGCGGCAAGACCTGGATGCGTCCGCTGCTGCCCAACGCCCAGATGTACCACGTCGCCACCGACCGCGAAGTGCCCTACAACCTCTACGGCAACCGCCAGGACGGCCCGTCGACCTACGGCCCGTCGAACAGTCTGAGCGGCGACGGCATCCCGATCGGCGCCTGGCGCTCGGTCGGCGGCTGCGAAGTGGGCTTCGCGATCCCCAGTCCGGCGGATCCGAACCTGGTGTGGAGCGGCTGCTACGACGGCATCCTCGAGCTCCACGACCGGCGCACCGGCCACAGCCGCAACGTCAGCGTGTGGCCGGCGGCGATCGAGAGCTGGCCGGCGGAGGATCTGCGCTACCGCTTCCAGTGGACCTTCCCCATCGCCATCTCGCCCCACGACCCGAACCGGGTCTGGGTGGGGAGCCAATACGTCCACCAGACCACCGACGGCGGGCAGAGCTGGCGGATCATCAGCCCCGACCTCACCACCGCCGACCCCCGGCTGATGCGCCGCAGCGGCGGCCTGACCCTCGACGACGCCGGGCCGACCATCGCGCCGGTGGTCTTCGCCATCGCCGGCTCGCCCCTCGAGCCGGGGGTGATCTGGGCCGGCACCAACGACGGCCAGGTGCAGCTCACCCGCGACGGCGGCGAAACCTGGACCAACGTCACCGGCAACCTCCCCGGCCTGCCCCCCCTGGGCACCGTCTCCAACCTCGAGCCGTCGCGCCATGCGCCGGGCCGCGTCTACCTGACCGTCGACCGCCACCAGGAGGGCGACCCCACCACCTACGTCTACAAGACCGAGGACTACGGCCGCAGCTGGCGCTCGATCGCCGGCGACGTGCCGCAGAGCGTTTTCGCCTACGCCCACTGCGTGCGCGAGGATCCGGTGCGACCGGGCCTGCTCTACCTCGGCACCGAGAACGCCCTCTACGTCTCCTTCGACGACGGCGCTCGCTGGCATCCGCTGAACGCCGGGCTGCCGCCGGCGCCGGTCCACTGGCTGGAGATCCAGGATCGGTTCAACGACCTGGTGGTCGCCACCTACGGCCGCGGCTTCTGGATCCTCGACGACGTCACCCCCCTGCAGCAGCTCACCGCCGCTCACCTCGCCGCCGCGGCGGCCCTCCTGCCGCCGCGGCCGGCCTACCGCCTGCGCTCGATCGAGCCGCCCTTCGAGCAGCCCAACGACCCGGCGGCGGGCACCAATCCGACCTACGGCGCCAGCCTCCACTACTGGCTCAGGGACGAGGCCGAGGACGTCGAAGTCGCCATCCTCGACGGCGACGGCGAGGTCGTGGCGACCCTCGAGGACGTCCCCGGCGATCCCGGACTCCACCGCGTCTACTGGGATCTGCGCTACGAGCGCACGCCGGAGGTCAAGCTCTTCACCCCGCCGGAGGAGAATCCGCACGTCGCCGTGCCGGAGGAGGGCCGCCCGCTCAGCGACGGCGGCCGCTTCGCCCTCCTCGCCCCGCCGGGCGCCTACGCCGTGCGGCTGCGCGCCGGCGAGGCGAGCTTCGAGCAACCGCTCGAGGTGCGCAAAGACCCGCGCTCCGCCGCCGGCGACGACGACCTGGCGGCGCAGATGGCGGTGCTTTTCGAGCTGCGCGAGACCATCGTCGACGCCGCCCGTCTGATCGACCACGTCGAGCGCCTGCGGGCCCAGATCGACGATCTCGAGGGGCGCCTCGAGGGGCGGGAGGACGCCGTCGAGATCCGGCAGGCGGCCGCCGACCTCGACCGCGATCTGCGCCGGCTGGAGGGCCACTTCTTCGACCTGCGGCTGACCGGAGCACGCCAGGACACCCTGCGCTGGAAGCGTCTGCTCTACGCCCGGCTCACCTACCTGGCGCGGAGCATCGGCCAGAGCGACTTCCGGCCGACGGATCCGCAGCTGGAGCTCTCCCGCGAGCTGCGGCAGGAGGTCGAGCGCCACCTGGAGCGCCTGACCGCCTTGAATGAGCGGGTCGGAGCCTTCAACGAAGACCTGCGAGCGGCCGGTCTCGACGGCCTGATCCTGCCCGCGCAAGCCCCGTGATGGCCAGTCGGAGGTAAAAATTCTGCCAAAAACCCTGAATCTGAGCCGGGGGGCTGCATTTTCGGCGCCGTCTGCGGTATGCTCCGCCCGGCCTGGCGTCCGCCAAGCACATCCCCCGTCACTGCCCCTCCCGCGTCAACGGGTAGCTGGAGGCAATCGCCATGTCCGAGCAGCTTGAGGCCCCACGAACCGAAGATCCCAACGCCGGCCCCGAGGCGAGCGGCGACGCTCGAACCGCGGCCGCACCAGCCGGAGCCGAGGCCGAGGCCGGCGCTGAAGCCGCGCCGTCGTCCGCCGCCCCGGCCGGTGCCGAGGCCGAGGCCGAGTCCGCCGCCGCGGTCGATGCCGAGCCCGAGGCCGAGTCCGCCGCTGCGGCCGGTGCCGAGCCCCAGGCCGAGTCCGCCGCCGCGCCGTCGCCCGAGGCCGAGGCCGAGTCCGCCGCCGCGCCGTCGTCCGAGGCCCAGGGCGGTGCCGATGCCGAGGCCGGGCCCGCCGCTGCGGCCGGTGGTGCCGAGTCCGACGCCGAGTCCGCCGCC
>RFGL01000190.1 GCA_003697015.1 Acidobacteriota bacterium
CAGACCCTGAAGGTCGGCTCCCTCGGCACCCACGTCACCCTCGGCCTGGCCAAGGCCAAGGGGGCGCGCTACCTGCTGGCGTCGACCTCGGAGGTCTACGGCGACCCCCTGATCCACCCCCAGCCGGAGAGCTACTGGGGCAACGTCAACCCGGTCGGACCGCGCGGCGTCTACGACGAGGCCAAGCGTTTCGCCGAGGCGATGGTGATGGCCTACCACCGGGTGCACGGCCTCGACACCCGCATCGTGCGCATCTTCAACACCTACGGCCCGCGCATGCGGCCGCGCGACGGGCGGGTGGTGCCGGCATTCATGCAGCAGGCTTTGCAGGGCGCGCCGCTGACGGTCTTCGGCGACGGCCAGCAGACGCGATCGTTCTGCTACGTCGACGACCTGATCGAAGGCATCTA
Organism: Acidobacteriota bacterium; assembly: GCA_003697015.1. GTDB lineage: Bacteria > Acidobacteriota > Thermoanaerobaculia > Multivoradales > J023 > J023. The sequence continues at coordinate 411 of RFGL01000190.1, forward strand.
CCGCCTGCTCACTTCGGACTACGAGCAGCCGGTCAACATCGGCAATCCGCACGAGATGACGATCCTCGAATTCGCCCGGCGCATCCTGAAGCTCACCGGCTCGACGAGCGAGATCGTCCACCGTCCGCTGCCGGTCGACGATCCCAAGACCCGCCAGCCGGACATCACCGTCGCCCGCCGGGAGCTGGGATGGGAGCCGCGGGTCGATCTCGACCAGGGCCTCGCCCGCACCCTCGATTACTTCCGCCAGGTGCTGGCCGAAGAAGGCGCCGCCCCCCAACGAGGGCTCTGAGCGACGCGCCGGCGCGAGACCGGCGGCCCCACCAACAACGGGGACGGTATAGAATCCCGCGACCATGAGCGATCTTCGTCAAGCCCTCGTCTTCGCCCTGGAGAAATACCCCGAGCGCGTCGAGCTGATCGCCGTCGAGGAGCTGCTCCTCGACAGCGCGCGCCAGAACGAGCGCCGGCCGGCCTACGTCAAGCTGGCGGTCCCCGACGAGCTGGTCAAGGCGCTGCGCGGCCCGGCGAGCAAGCGCCAGGACGTCGTCGCCCTGGTGCGCATCCCGCAGGCGGTCGCCGAGCGCGCCGACAGCCGCATCATCCTGCCCGGCGAATGAGCCACCGAGGAGACCCGATGTCCGACGCCCCCCCCACCACCACCGTCTCCTGTGCCCGCTGCGCCCGGACGGCGCCGGCTGCCCGCGACGTCGCCTACGGCGGCAAGGTCGGCGAGGAGATCCGCGCCAGGATCTGCGACGACTGCTGGCAGGAATGGCAGCATGCCGAAGTCATGGTCATCAACGAGCTGCGGCTCAACTTCATGGATCCCGAATCCCTCGACGTCCTCATCCGTCACATGCGCGAGTTCCTGATGCTCGACGACCCCGGCGATGGCTGAGAACGCCGGCCCCGCCCGCCGACAATCCGCGGATCCCCGGTGAGCGTCCACCCCCCTTCCGCCTCCCATCGCCGCGGAATCCTCCACCGCTTGCGCCACCTGCCGCCGCGCCTTTGGGGGCGGCTGGCGGTGCTCGCCGCCCTGCTCGCCGGCGGCCTGTTGCTGCTGCGCTGGCCGCCGGTGGCCGACCAGCTGACGGAAGAGAACGTCCGCGCGGTCCTCGAGCGGCTGAGCGGCTCGTGGTGGGCGCCCCTGGCACTGATCGCGCTCTACGTCGCCGGCGCGCCCCTCGGCCTGCCGGTGAGCCCGATGGTCTTCGCCGGCGGAGCGGTCTTCGGCGCCGGCGCCGGCACCCTCTACAACGTCGTCGGCCTGCTGCTCGGCGCCGGCCTGAGCTTCGCCGTCGCCCACCGCCTGGGGCGGGACGTCGTCGCCCACCTGGTCGGCACCCGCAGCCTGCAACGGGCCGAGCGGGTTTTCGACCGGCGCGGCTTCTGGCCCCTGGTGCAGATCCGTTTCGTGCCCCTGCCCTTCGCCCTGGTCAACTACGGTGCCGCCCTCGCCGGGGTCAAGCCGCGGCTCTTCATCCCGGCGACGGCGGCCGGCATCCTGCCGACGACCGTCATGCACACCTTCTTCGCCGCCTGGCTGGCGCGGGCGCCGGCGGGACAGCGACGCGAAGTCCTGCTGTGGTACGCCGCGGTATGGGCGGCGGCGGCCTTCCTCACCACCCTGCCCACCCTGCGCCAGAATCTGCGCCGGCGCCGGCGCTATCGCGAGCTCACGGCGCGTCGCCGGGCGCGGCGCGGCCCCGGTTGAGACCCCCTTTCCCGGCGGCGCCGCCCGTCGCGCGCCGCGATCAACGGCCGGGGGGAATCCACGCTAGGATGATTCTCACCGCCGGCGCGATCCGCCGGCAGGCGACGGAGACCTCGACGCCATGCACAGCGCAGCGACCCGGCTCGGCTCAACCGCCTGCACCCTGAGCGTGCTCGCCCTGCTCGCCGCCGGCGACGCGGCCGCCGGCGATGCGGCCGCCGGCGGCGCCTACGTCGCCGACCAGGCCTGCGCCTCCTGCCACCGCGACCTGTGGGACAGCTACCAGGAGGTGGGCATGGCCAGATCGTTCTTCCGCCCATCGCCGGCCACCGCGATCGAGGACTTCTCCGGCGACGGCTTCTTCCACCGCCCGTCCCAGCGCCACTACGCGATGCGATTGGAAGGGGAGCGCTACGTCTTCCATCGCCACCAGCTCGACGACGCCGGCCGGCCCATCCACCGGCTCGAGCAGGGCGTCGACTGGGTCCTCGGCTCCGGCAACCACGCCCGCACCTACCTCTACCGCACCCCCGGCGGCGAGCTCTACCAGCTGCCGATCGCCTGGTACGCCCAGGAGGGGCGCTGGGGCATGGCGCCGGGGTACGACCTTCCGGATCACGAAGGCATCGGGCGGCGGGTGCGCCGCGAGTGCATGTTCTGCCACAACGCCTACCCCGAGCCCTCCCCCGGCGGCGACGGCTATGCCGACCCCCACGTCTACCCGCAGGAGCTTCCCCAGGGCACCGGCTGCCAGCGCTGCCACGGCCCCGGCGCCGCCCATCTCGCCGCCGCCCTCGATCCCGGCGCCCCGCCGGGGTTGCTCCGCGCCACCATCGTCAACCCCGGTCGCCTGAGCCGCCAGCGCCAGCGCGACGTGTGCTACGGCTGCCACCTGCAACCGGCGGTAGCCCTGCCCGGCGTACGCCGCTTCGGCCGCGGCGACTACTCCTTCCGCCCGGGCGACGACCTCGCCGACTACCAGGTGCACGTCGACGTGGTCGAGAGCCATGGCGCACGCGAGGAGCGCTTCGAGATCAACCACCACCCGTACCGCCTCGAGCAGAGCCGCTGCTTCGTCGCCAGCGGCGGTGCCCTCGGCTGCCTGACCTGCCACGATCCCCACCGCAAGGTGCCGCCGCAGGAGCGCGCCGCCCACTTCCGCGCCGCCTGCCTCACCTGCCACGCGAGCGACGCCTGCACCCGCCACCCGACGGCCGAGAGCGCGCCGGCGACGGCCGACGACTGCGTCGCCTGCCACATGCCGAAACGCCGCCCGCGCGACGTCGTCCACGTGGTGATGACCGACCACCGCATCCGCCGCACGCCCGGCGGCCCCGAGCTCCTCGCCATGCTGCCGGAATACGAACCGGCGATCGTCGACGTGCGCTTCTACCAGCCCGAGCGGGCGCCGGCCGGCAAGCTCGGGCAACTGTACCTGGCCGCCACCGTCGTCCGCGCCGGCGGCACCACCACCGATCGGCTGGCCGCCCTCCTGGCCGAGCTCCACCCCCGAGCCCTCGATCCCTACCTCGATCTCGCCCGCGGCCTGCTCCACCAGCAGCGCTTCGACGACGCCGTCCGGGTGCTGTCCGATCTGCTCGAGCGCGCGCCCGAGCATCCGCGGATCCTCGAGTGGCTGGGCACCGCCCGCGCCGGCCAGAACCGGCTCGAGGAGGCCGAAGCCCTCTATCGCCGCGCCCTGGTCCACGCTCCCGAGCGGCCCGAGCTGCACTTCAACCTCGGCTGGCAGCTCCTCATCCGGGATCGCCCTGCCGCCGCCGGCCGCGCCTTTGAGCGCGCCGTGGCTCTGCGGCCGAACATGACCAACGCCTGGTTTCATCTCGGCAACGCCCGCGCCGCCGAGGGCCGGCTCGAGCCCGCCGTCGAGGCTTACCTCCGCGCCCTCGCCCTCGACCCGCGCCACGCGCGGGGTTACCTCGCTCTCGCCCGCGTCCTCACCGCCCTCGAACGGCGCCAGGAGGCCGAGCGCTATCTGCGCCACGGCCTCGACCTCGTGCCCCGACCGCAGGCCATCCGCCGCGCTCTGGCGGAGCTCGCCGCGTCGTCCGCGGATGCCGCCGGGCCGGAGGACGGCTCGAGATGATCGGGCCCGACCGGGCGTTCCTGCGCCGCCAGCCGCTGCTCGTCGCCAGCCTGGTGGTGCTCGCCTTCTTCGGCGTCCTCTACGCCGTGCCGGCCGAGCTGCGACCGCTCCAGCCGGGAGACGTCGACCACCACGTCAACCTGATCCTCGCTGCCCTGGTCGTCGCCGCCCTGGCCGGCAACCTGCGCGCCGGCTCGAGCCGCGGCGAGCGGCGCTACTGGGCCGGACTCGCCCTCGCCTTCGGCTCGTGGCTGCTCACCGAGGCGATCTTCGTCGCCCTGCCCCACCTCCAGCAGGCCGTCGGCGCCGCCCTGGCGGGGGACGTCTTCTACCTGTTGTTCTACCTCTTCGCCCTGCTGGCGGCCGAGGAGCAGCCCCACCGCCCTCCCGCCGGCCGGCCGATGGACGAAGCCGTGCGTTTCGTCAACCGGGCGGGGGCGACGGTCTTCCTCCTCGCGCTCTTGACCTACTTCGTATTGATCCCCAGCGCTCTCAACCCCGCCGAATACCGCACCTGGCTGCCCTCCCTGGCGTTGTGGGCGACCCTCGATCTGACCCTCGTCGCCCGCTACCTGAATCTCGGCCTGGCGGCGCGCGACCAGCCCTGGCGGTCGCACTACCGGCTGTTGGCCCTGGCCTTCGCCTCCTGGGGCCTGATCGACCTGATGGACGTCGTCGCCTACGCCGGCGGACCGCGCGTGCCATCGGGGACCGTCGTCGACGTCCTCTGGTTCGGCCCCTTCGCCCTGGTCGTCGCCGCCGTCCTCCGGTGCCGCTCCGCGACGCCCCCGGCCGGCTGGCTGCAGACGATCCGATGCCAACTCGAGCCGCCGGCACGGCGCCTCCGCCTGCGCCTGGTGGCCTACGTCTTCGCCCTGCCCGCCGTCCACTTCGCCGGCTACCAGCTCGGCGTGCTCGATCCCCTGAGCCGCCGGCCGCGGGAGATCTGCGTGGTGGTCTTCCTGCTGCTTGCCGCCGCCCTGGCGCTGCTCGCCACCACCCTCCAGGCGGCCCTCGCCCGCAGCCAGCACCAGATCGAAACCGCCCGGCGGATGGCGGCGATCGCCCGCCTCACCGGCGGCCTGACCCACGAGCTCAACAACCTGCTGACGGTGATCTTCATGCACACCAGCCTGCTGCGCGACGAGCTCGACGAGGACGACCCGCGGCGTACCCGGGTCGAGCAGATCGCCGACACCGCACGGCGGGCGGCGAGCTTCACCGAGCAGCTGGTGACCTTCAGCCGCTCGCGCACGCCGGCGGCGGAGGTGCTCGACCTCAACCGGACCCTCCAACACACCGCGCGCTTCCTCGAGCCGCTGCTCGGCGAAGACGTCGAGCTGGCCCTCGAGCCGGCGCCGGACCTGTGGCCGGTGCGCATCGATCCGACCACCGTCGAGGAGATCGTCATGCACCTCGGGGCCAACGCCCGCGACGCCATGCCCGGCGGCGGTCGCCTGCGGCTGGTCACCGCCAATCGGGATCTGCGCCGCGGGCCGCGCGACGACCTCGGCCTGGCCGCCGGCCGCTACGCCGCCCTCACCGTCGGCCACGCCGCCCGCGACGGCGGGCGACGGCCCGTCAGCCACCTGGTCAGCCCCTTCTTCGCCACCGGCCTGGAGAGTCCCGCGAGCGCCTCCAGCCTGGCCAAGGTGCACGACCTGCTCGATCCCTTCGGCGGCCGCGTCCTGGTCGCCGAAGAGCCGGGGGGCAGCATCGCCGTCCACATCCTGCTGCCCCATGCCGACGAGCGGCCGGAGGACGCCGTCGTCGAAGACGCCGAGCCGCCGCTGGTCAACGCCGGCATCTGAGCCGCCGGTTCAGGGCTCCGACGGCGTCGCCGGATGCCGCGGCGGCTGCTCGATCAGCAGGTGGAGGAGATTGTTCTGAAAGGTCGGATTGCGCAGGAAGCTGGTGTGGCGGTCGCTGACGAAGAACGTCCAATCCCAGGGGATCGGCGACCGCAGCCAGCCCGCCGGCCCGCCGGCCAGACGCTCGTCGGCCAGCGCCGAGGCGCGGCTGACGGTACCGTCCCCCGGCCCCATCAAGCCGAGCTCCTCCGGCCCGTCGAAGACCAGCTCCAACCGGCCGGCGCGACGCAGCACCACCGCCCGCTCCAGGGTCGCGTCGGCGTCGCCGGCGAAGAGCACCAGGGTGGTCGGCGGGCGGCTGGACGGGTGCTGGTCGAGAGCGGCGTGGAAGCGCCGGCCGCGCTCCAGGGCGGCGGCCATGAAGCCGGCGACGTGCCGGCGGCGGGCGGCGGCGTCGAGGGACGGATAGAGCCAGGCGAGGAAACGCTCCTGGTCCTCGGCGAAGGGCCCCCAGCCGTTCTCCATCCAGGTGGCGACGTCGTAGAGCGGCGGCGGCGCCGCCGGCCGGCCGCCTTCGTCGAGCCACAGGAGAGCGTGCTGCGGGCGGGGCAGCATCTGGTAGACCGACGTCAGGGTCGCCGCCAGGGCGGCCTGGATGCGCGGCAGGACCGGGTGACCGCGGCCCTGGATCAGGTCGCGCAGCACCTTCATGCTGCCGAAGTTGGGGGTGCCGACCATGATCAGCCGCTCGACGTCGGGAGAGCCGGCCCAGGTGATCGGCGGCGGCGCGCCGCCGAGTACGTCGCGCGGGCCGTAGCGCAGGTAGTAGCGGGCGACCAGCCCGCCCATCGAATGGGCGATGACGTCGAAGCGCACCGGCTGCTGCGGCAGGCCGGCGCGGCGCCGCGCCTCGCGCACCTGCTCCCGCGCGTGACCGATGAAACGGCCGAGGGCGATGGCGTTGTCCACCCCGTCCTGGCGCCAGTCGTAGGCGAAGGTGAAGACCAGGGGCGCGGCGGGATCGGCCGGCGCCGCTCCCTCGCCGCCGGCGGCCGCGGCTCCGGAGCCGGGCACCAGCCGATAGCCCGCCCCCGCCAGCAGATTGAGCAGGGTGGCGTAGACGTCGAAGCTGACGTCGGTGACCAGGGCCTCGGCCCGCACCTGCGCCAGCGGCGCGGTGGCCTCGGCGTCGTCGTCGATATGGCGCAGGTCCTCGGGGCGGGGACGGGCGGGCAGGGCGGCGACGTCGAGGCCGAAGGCGCGAAAGCCTTCCTCGCGGCCGTAGCTCAGGGCATCCTTGGTGAAGAAGGCCCCCCAGACGATCTTGCCGTCGGCCTGCCGCACCAGCTCGGAGCCGGCGAAGCCGGGGATGACGATCACCGGATTGCGCTCGGGATTCTGCCGCGCGGCGGCGTAGATGCGGGCGATGTCGGGCCGTGGATAACGCGCCACCACGCTCCGCACCGTGCGGCAGCCCGCCAGCAGCAGCACCAGCAACAGAAGGAGAGCGGCCCGGCGGCGGCTCATCGCAGGCCCTCCACCAGCCAGATGTCGCCCACCGTCTCCGCCAACTCGAAGACCAGCTGCCCGCCGTCCGGCGACCAGGCCGGATACCGCACGTAGGCGCCGAGGCGGGCGAGCTCGGTGAGGCGACGGCTCTCGCCGCTCGAACGCGAAACCCAATAGAGCTCCCACCGCCCCTCCCGTTCGCCGGCGAAGGCCACCTTGTCGCCGTCGGGCGAGAAGCTGAACGGCCAGCTCTGGCCGCGGTCGAAGGTCAGCTGCTCGGGGCTGCCGCCGGCGGCGGGGATGACCATGACGTGGCTGTCGTCGCCGCGTTTCGACTGGTAGGCCAGGATGCGGCCGTCCGGGGACCAGACCGGGAATCCGGCGAGCTCGTCCTCGAAGGTAAGCTGGCGCCGGGCGCCGCTCGTCAGGTCGAGGACGAAGACGTTGATGCCCTCGCCTCCGGCCTGGGCGTGGTAGGCGACGCGCCCGCCGCCGGGGGCGAGGCGCGCCCAGTCGGCGTCCGGCGGCAGGTCGGCGAGCCTCGTCTCCTCGCCGGTGGCCAGCCTGATCGCCCACAGCCCCTGCTCGCCGTCGCGCTCGCTGACGAAGGCGATGCGGTCGGCGAGGGGGAACCAGCTGGCGATCGAGTTGTTGTGCGGATCGGTGGTGACCTGCCGCGCCGCGCCGCCGGCGGCGGTCATCACCCAGATGTCGGCATTGACCCCCAGGCGCCAGCGGTCGAAGGCCAGCAGGCGGCCGTCGGGGGAGAAGGCCGGCCGGTTGTTGCGTCCGCCGCCGGTGGTCAGGGCCTGGGGCGCCGCCGCCGGCAGAGCGGTCGCCGGCTCGAGGGCCAGGGACCACAGGTTGCTGCGCGTCACCAGGCCGGCGTAGGCCATGCGGCCGTCGGCGGCGATCGCCAGTTGGCGGATGCTGGCCAGACCGAGGTTGGCCACCGCTTCCGGCGGCCCGCTCGGCGAGCCGTCGCGCGTCACCGGCACCCGCCACAGCGCGCTGACCTGGCGGGTGCGGGCGGAGAAGTAGATGCTCGCGCCGTCGGGAGCGTAGATCGGATCGTAGCCCGACGCCGGCTCGCGCACCACCGCGACCAGATCGCTGCCGTCGCGGGCGATCGACCAGATCTCCGAGCGGCCGCGCTGGGAGGCGGTGAAGGCCAGGCGCTGCCCGTCGGGGGAGAAGGCCGGCGAACCGTGGCCGCCGGGGGGATGGCCGGCGGTGGTCAGGGGCCACGGCAGGCCGTCGAGCTCGACCAGCCACAGCTGCGAGCCGGCGAGGGCCGGCAGGGCGGTGTCGGCGATCGCCGGCCAGCTCTCGGACTGAAAGGCCAGGGTCCGTCCGTCGGGGGAGAAGGTCGGTCGCGAGCCGAAGTCGGTCAGGCGTTCGGCCGGGCCGCCCGCCGCCGGCACCCGCCAGATGCCGCCGCGCTCCGCATCGTGGTAGGCGATCCAGCGCCCGTCGGGGGAAAAGCTGGGCTCGAAGGCCTGGCCGGCCTCGGTCAGCCGCAGGGTGCGGCCGCCGGGCTCCAGCTGGCGGACGAAGAGCGCGAAGCCGCCGTCCTGATAGGCGCTGTAGGCCAGAGCCCGGCCGTCGGGGGAGAACGCCGGGTCGAGCTCCAGCCCCTCGCCGGTGGTCAGCTGACTGGGGCTGAAGACCGGCGGCCGCGGCAGCTCGCGCCGGGCCTGCCACAGGATGAGCAGGGCGATCACCAGGAGCACTCCGGCTGCGGGCAGAAGCCAGCGCGCCGGAGAGCCCGCCGGCGCCGCCGGCACGACGGTGGCGCCGGTGCCGGTACCGCTACCGGCGGTACCGGGGAGGGCCGCCCAGCCGCCGGTACCGTAGCCGTCGCCGAGCGCCCCCACCACCTCCTGGACGGTGCCGAAGCGCGCCGCCGGATCGTCCGCCAGACAGCGCAGGATCGCCCGCTCCCAGCGCTCGTCGAGCTGCGGCACCAACTCCCGCGGCGAGCGCGGCGGCTCGCTGATGCGCTTGACCAACAGGGTCATGGTGGTGTCCGCCTGGTAGGGCTTGTCGCCGGTGAGCATCTCGAACATCACCACCCCGAGGGCGTAGATGTCGCTGGCGGCGCTCACCGGCTGTCCCCGCAGCTGCTCCGGCGACATGTAGTCGGGGGTGCCCAGCACCTTCATCTCGCCGGTCAGGGGGGTGGTCCCGGAATCGCTTCGACCGATGGCGCGGGCGAGGCCGAAATCGGTCACCACCACCCGCGGCCCCCCCTCCTCCGCCGGGATCAGCATCACGTTGCTCGACTTGAAGTCGCGGTGGATGATGCCCGCCGCGTGGGCGGCGCCGAGGGCCGCCGCCATCTGCGCCACGATGGGGAAGGCCTGTTGCTCGCGCATCGGACCGCCGCGCAACAGGGCCTGCTCCAGGGTCTCGCCGGCGAGCAGCTCCATGGTGACGAAGGTCACCTCGCTGCCCGCCAGGACACCGTCCTCGAGGCGGTGCCGGTAGACGTCGAAAATGCGGCACACGTTGGGGTGGGTGACCTTGCGGGCGAGCTGGATCTCGCGGCGGAAACGCCGCGCCACCTGCTCGTCGCCGACGTTGCGCCGGTTGAGGAACTTGAGCGCCACCCGATCCCCCAACACTTGATCCTCCGCTTCGTAGACCTCGCCCATGCCGCCTTCGGCGATGAAGCGCACGATGCGGAAGCGATCGGCGATCAACTGGTTCTCGGCGAAAATCTGCGACACGGCGGACGACCCAGGAGCTCGGAGTACGCGGCGACCGGCGGACGGCGCCGGCCGGAACAGCTTAGCGGGTCCACGATCGACAATAGCATCTTGCCCCGTTCCCTGCGCCGCTGGACCCTCCCCCGCCACCAAGCCGGGCCGATCGGGCGCGAGCTGCGCACCGCTCACCTGGGTCCCCGCACCGGGCGGAGCGGATCACCCATCGCCGCCAGCCCGCCTCACCCCGCAGAGTATGCAGTTTCAAACTTCGATGTTGAATTGTCCTAGAATGGGATCGGGATCACCAGGAACGCACCGTGTACGCACGCACCCTGCACAACCGCCTCGTCGAGCTGGCCCACAGCTATCCGGCGGTCTTCCTCACCGGCCCCCGCCAGTCGGGCAAGACAACTCTCGCACGAGCGAGCTTTCCCGATTTCCTCTACCTGTCGCTGGAGCATCTTCAGACCCGCGAAGAGGCGATCGAGGATCCGCAGGGTTTCCTGCGCCGCTTTGAGGGCATCGGCGGCGTCATCCTCGACGAGGCACAGCGGGCACCGGACCTCTTCTCCTACCTCCAGGGATTCCTCGACGACGAGCGCGGCGGCCCCTTCGTCCTCACGGGATCCCAGCACTTCCTGCTTTCCGAGCGCATCTCGCAAAGCCTCGCCGGTCGGATCGCGATCCTCGAGCTCATGCCGCTGTCGGTGGCGGAGCTCGCCGGGCGTCAAGCTCTGGAGCCCGAGCAGCTCGCCGACGCCGGCGCCCCTGGTCAGGAGGAAAGGCCGATGCCCCTGGAGGAACTCCTGCTGGCCGGGCTTTTCCCCCGCGTCCACGCCCGCGGCCTCGAGCCGACCACCTGGTACGACGGCTACGTCCGCACCTACGTCGAGCGCGACGTCCGCACCCTGTCAAACGTCGGCGATCTGGACGCTTTCGCCCGTTTCGTCACCCTCTGCGCCGGCCGCTCGGGCCAGATCCTGAACGCCTCCGCTCTGGCGGGAGACGCCGGCGTCAGCCAACCGACCGCTCGCCGCTGGCTGTCGATCCTGCGCACCAGCTACGTCATCGACCTGCTGCCCCCGCACCATCAGAACTTCAACAAGCGGCTGGTCAAGCGCCCGAAGATGCACTTTCTCGATGCCGGCCTGCTGTGCTACCTGCTCGGCATTCGACGCCCCCAGGACGTCCTGCTCCACCCCTTGCGCGGGGCCATCTTCGAGACCTTCGTCATCGCCGAGCTGCGCAAGCTCTTCCTCCACCAGGGTCGCCGGCCGCAGCTCTATTCCTGGCGCGACTCGAACGGACGCGAGGTCGATGCCGTCCTCGATTTCGGCACCCGTCGCCTGCCGGTGGAGGTCAAGTCGGGCGAGACCGTCCGCAGCGACGCCTTCCGTGGCCTCGACCACTACCTCCGCTTGTCCGGCGACGCCGGCGGCGTACTGGTCTACGGCGGCCGGCAGACCTACCGCCGCCGCAACCACGTCGTGCGCAGCTACTGGGCGTGCAGCTGAGCCGCGCGTCCGCCGGCGGCGGCGCCATAGGTCCGCCGGCGGCGGCGCCATCGGCCCGCCGGACGAGTCTCCGCCAACCTCTTGATCGAACGGGACTTGTGAAGAGGGTGGCGCCTGGAGGGCGGCACCTGGAGGGCTCCAGCGGCGAGCGAAGAGACCCACCTCACGCCCCCGATCGCCGGAGCGGTAGCACCCGGGCTGAGGATCGTAGTACGCTCGCTCCATGCTTCCGAGAGCGATGCTCGCCCCGGCGAGCGGCCGTGCGACGGCCACGCCGGCCTCCCCTGCCGGCGACGGATGAGACGACGTACGAGGACTGACCATGAACGAGACCTTTGCGCAACGTAGGCGCGGTGCGGCCGGCGGCTGGTGCTGGATGCTGCCGGTCGCAGCGCTCTGGCTGGCGGCGCCGGCGGTGGGCGAACGGCCCGTGCCGCCGCCGTTCTATGCCATCCGGGACGCGCGGGTGGTGACCGGCACCGGCGAGATTCTCGACCGGGCGACGGTGGTGCTGGCCGACGGCTTGATCACCGCGGTGGGGACCGACGTCCCCATCCCGGCCGACGCCTGGGTGATCGACGGCCGCGGCTTGACCGTCTATCCCGGCCTCTTCGACGCCTTGACCGACCTCGGCCTGACCCAGGAGGAGGACGGCGAGGGCCAGCGCGGGCGCGGCGGCCCGCCCGGCTTCGGCGGCGATCAGCCGCCGATCCGCGGCCCCGAGGATCGGCCCGGCACCCAGCCCTGGGTCAGCGCGGCGGACCGGTTGTCGACCGCCGACCGGCGCCTCGAATCGTGGCGCGAGGCGGGCTTCACCACCGCGGTGACCGCCCCCGGCGGCGCCTTCTTCGCCGGCCAGGCGGCGGTCGTCGACCTCGGCGGCGACGACCCGCGGTCGATGGTGGTGGCGAGCCCGGTGGCCCAGCGCATCAGCCTCGACGGACCGGGCGGCTTCCGCACCTTTCCGGGCTCGCTGATGGGGCGGCTGAGCTACCTCAAGCAGGTGTTCTCCGACGCCCGTCACGAGGAGCGGGTGCAGGCGCTCTATCAGGCGTCGCCCGCCGGCCGCGAGCGACCGGTCTACGACCGCGCCCTGGGGCCGATCCGCCAGGCCCTGAGCCGCGGCCTGCCCTTCCTCCTCCCCGCCCACCTCGGGCGCGAGATCGACCGCATGCTGGCGATCGCCGGCGAGTACGACCTGCGGCCGATCCTCTACGGCGGCCAGGGAGCCTACGCCCGCGTCGCCGCCCTCGCCGAACGGCGGGTGCCGGTGCTCGTCAGCCTCGAATGGCCGGAGGCGGAAAAAGACCGCGATCCGGAGGCCGACACCCCCTTCCGCGAGCTCTACCACCGGCGCCTGGCGGCGGTCACCCCGCAGCGCCTGCACGCCGCCGGTGTGCCCTTCGCCTTCTACTCCGGCGGCCTCAGCAGCCCGTCGCAGATCTTCGACGGCGTACGCCGGGCGATCGAGGAGGGCCTGCCTGCTGGCGCCGCGCTCGCCGCCCTGACCATCGCTCCGGCGCGCATCTTCGGCGTCGACGACCGGCTCGGCAGCGTCGAGCCGGGCAAGATCGCCAACCTGGTGCTCGCCACCGCCGAGCCCTGGGCCGAGGACGTCGAGATCAAGGCGGTCTTCGTCGACGGCTACCGCTACGCCGAACGCACCCCGGCCGAGCCCGCCGAGCCGCCGGCTGCCGACGTCAGCGGCACCTGGAAGCTGACCCTGGAGACGCCGCGCGGCGGCCGCGAGATGACCGCCGAGCTGACGATGAGCAAAGACGGCAAGGTCAGCGGCGAGCTGCGCGGCGAGCGCGGCAGCCAGACGATCGAGAAGGGGCGCATGAGCGGCGACCGGCTGCGTTTCAAGACCACCTTCTCGATGGGGACGCGCAGCCGCGAGGTGTCCTACAACCTGACGGTCGAAGGCGACGAGCTTTCCGGCACCGTCAGCGCCGGTCCGATGGCGATGGAGGTCCGCGGCGAGCGCAGCGGCGAAGCGCCGGCGGCGGCGGCAGACGGCGGAGAGAAAGCGGCGCCGGCGGTGCCGGTCGACGAGCTCGAGCGGGCGATGGCCATCGTCCAGGGGCCGGTGCGCGACGGCGACAGCTTCGCCATCGTCAACGCCCGGGTCTACACCGTCTCGGGCGAAACCCTCGACGGCGGCGGGGTGATCGTCGAGGACGGCAAGATCGCCGCCGTCGGCACCGACCTCGACATCCCCGACGGCCTGGAGGTGATCGACGCCGGCGGCGGCTCGCTGATCCCCGGCATCATCGACGCCCACTCCCACATCGCCATCGAGGGCGGCGTCAACGAGGGCTCCCTGGCGGTGACCTCGATGGTCACCGTCGACGACGTGATCGATCCCGACGACGTCGCCATCTACCGCGCTCTCGCCGGCGGGGTCACCACCATCAACGCCCTCCACGGCAGCGCCAACCCGATCGGCGGCGGCAACGCGGTGCTCAAGCTGCGCTGGGGCAAGGATGCCGCCGGCCTGCGCTTCGACGGCGCACCACCGGGGATCAAGTTCGCCCTCGGCGAGAATCCCAAGCGCTCCCGCGGTCCGTCGCTCCCCGGCGTGCCGCAGCGCTACCCGGCGACCCGCATGGGGGTGATGGACGTCATCCGCCAGGCCTTCACCGAGGCGCGCGAGTACCGCAAGACGTGGCGGGACTACGAGCGGGCGGTCGCCGCGGGCGAAAAACCGCTGCCGCCGCGACGCGACTTCAAACTCGAGCGACTGGTGGAGATCCTCGACGGCAAACGCCTGGTCCACGCCCACTGCTACCGCGCCGACGAGATCCTCCAGCTGCTGCGCCTGGCGGAGGAGCAGGGCTTTCGCATCGCCACCCTGCAACACGTCCTCGAGGGCTACAAGGTGGCGGACGAGATCGCCGCCCACGGCGCCGGCGCCTCCACCTTCTCCGACTGGTGGGGCTACAAGGTCGAGGCCTACGACGCCATCCCCCACAACGCCGCCCTGATGACCGAGCGCGGGGTGGTGGTATCGATCAATTCGGACAGCGGCGAAGAGATGCGGCACTTGAATCAGGAAGCCGGCAAGGCCATGAAGTGGGGCGGCCTGAGCGAGCTCGAGGCCTTGAAACTGGTGACCTTGAACCCGGCACGGCAGCTCGGCATCGCCGATCGCGTCGGCTCGATCGAGGTGGGCAAGGACGCCGACCTGGTGCTCTACGACGGCCCGCCTCTCGCCCTCGGCTCGGTGGTCCAGAAGACCTTCGTCGACGGCGTCCTCTACTTCGACCGCGAGGCCGACCGCCGGCGTCAAGCGACCATCGAGGAAATCGAGCAGAAGCTCCTCGGTGAGGCGGGGAACAACGACCGAGCGGAAGGCGAGGCCGCCCCGACCGCGCACCATGCCAGCAGCCACGCAAGCACCCTGCTACGCCACGAGCCACGCTACAGCTGCCGGGAGGAACACTGATGCAAGCCACCATCCGCGGGAAGAACACCCCCTTAAGCTCCCCCGTCTCCTACGGCGGAGAGGACCGACGCTCCCGCACCCGACGGGCCGGGAGGCGATGGCTCCGGATCCTGAGCCGGACCGTCGCGGTGCTGCTGGCGACGGCGGCGACCGCTGCCGCTCAGCCCCTGGTGCTCGACGGCGGCACGATCCATGCGGCGGCGGGGGAGGAGCCCTTCGCCGGCCGGGTGGTGATCGACGGCGGCCGGATCGTCGCCGTCGGCGAGGCCGCCGAGGTGCCGGAAGGGGCGGTGCGGCTCGACGTCGCGGGGCTCCACGTCTACCCCGGGCTGTGCGACGCGCTGAGTCGGATCGGCCTGGTCGAGATCGGCGCCGTCGCCGCCACCGTCGACACGGCGGAGATCGGCGCCTACAACCCCCACCTCAAGGCGATCACCGCCGTCCACCCGGCGAGCGAGGTCATCCCGGTGACCCGCGAGACCGGCATCACCCACGCCGTGGTCGCCCCGGGAACCGACCGCGACGGCGTCGTCGCCGGCCAGGCGTCCCTGCTCCACCTCGCCGGTTGGACGGTGGAGGAGATGGCGATCGAGACCTCCGTCGCGATGGTGATCGCCTGGCCCGAGATCCAGACCCGCAGCTTCGACTTCGCCACCTTCAGCGTCCGCGAAAGCCCCTTCTCCGAAGCCAAGGAGCAGGCCGAGGAGGCGCAGAACGAGCTCCGCGACTGGTTCGACGCCGCCCGCCAGTACCAGCGGGCGATGGCCGCCGGCAGCGACCGGGTCGAGCGCGACCTCAAGCTCGAAGCCCTGGCGCGGGTGCTCGACGGCCAGCTGCCGGTGGTGATCCAGGCCAACGCCAAACGCGACCTGGAAGCGGCGATCGCCTTCGCCGAGGAGCAGGACGTCCGCCTGATCCTCGCCGGCGGCCGCGACGCCTGGAAGATCAAGGACCAGCTGGCGGAGAAGAAGATCCCCGTCATTCTCGGCCGCACCCAGAGCCTGCCCGCCGAAGAGGACGATCCCTACGACCGCCCCTACCGCACCGCCGGCGAGCTGGCCGCGGCGGGGGTGACGATCGCCTTCGGCTCAAGCGCCGGCGGCGGCTTCGGCCCCGGCGGGCCGCACAGCGCCCGCACGCTGCCCTACGAGGCCGCGATGGCGGTCGCCTTCGGCCTGCCCCGCGACGTCGCCCTCGCCGCCCTGACCCGGAATCCGGCCGAGATCTTCGGCCGCGGCGACGAGCTCGGCACCATCGAGGCGGGCAAGATCGCCAACCTCATCGTCACCGACGGCGATCCCCTGGAGCTCACCACCGAGGTGCGGCACCTGATCATCGACGGCAAGGAGGTCACCACCGACAACCGCCATCGCGCGCTGTACGAGAAATACCGCGCCCGCCCCGGAGCCGAGCGCTGACCCTCGCGGGCCTCGAGGGGGGCGGCGCGGGGCGGATCGCCTTCCTGAGGCGGCGGCGGCCGCTCGCCCAAGACGCGATCGGCGTCGCTGCCCGTCGCCTCGCGGCTCGCGACGGCCTACTCCGCGTCGAGGAAGTTGCGCCGCGCTGCGGAGACGTCGAGCACCAGCCGCTGCTCGACGCCGCCGCGGAGGATGGTGAGGGTGACCGCGTCGTGGCCGGCCAGGTGCTTGCGCGAGTCGACCAGACACGCCGTGTGGCAGGCCTCCTGATCGCCGATCGACAGGATCAGGTCGCCGCCGAGGAGCAGCTCCTCACCGGCGATGATCGCCGGCACCTTGCCGCCGACCAGCCCGGCCTTGTCCGCCGGGCTGCCCTTGATCACCCGCTGCACCAGGAGGGCGCCGTCGCGGTCGATGTTGAGCAGCTCCCCCAGCACCTGGCGGTCGAGGAGAATGGCGTCGAAGCCCGCCCACACCCGCTCCTCCAGCGCCAGCAGCTGCTTGGCGGTGTTGATGGCGACGGCGAATCCCAATCCCTGGGAGCCGCCGGAGGAGGTCAGGATCTGCGATGCGATGCCGATCACCCGACCGCGCAGATCGAAGAGCGGCCCGCCGCTGTTGCCCGAGTTGATGGCGGCGTCGGTCTGGATGAACTCCGCCAGGATGGTGCCGTCGTAGAGGCGGTTGAATTCGCGGAAACCGCTGATGTGGCCGACGGAGAGGGAGTTGGCCAGCCCCAGAGGATTGCCGATGGCGATGACGCTCTGGCCGACGGCGAGATGGTCTGAATCGCCGAGCACCGCATGAGGGAGGGTGACGTCCGGCTCCCGCAGCCGCAGCAGGGCGACGTCCGCTCCCGATTCGCTGAACAGGAGCTCGGCCGCCCGTCGCCGGCCGTCCTGGGTCTCGACCCAGATGCGATCCGCCGCTTCCACCACGTGGGCCGCGGTGAGGACGTGGCATTGACGGGAGATCAGCACGCCGCTGCCCAGCACCTGGGACGGCTCGGGGCCGTGCTCGGTGATCTCGGTGCCCTCGACCAGAACCGCCACCACCGCCGGCAGCACCCGGCGATAGAGACGCGTGATCACCGCCTCTTCGGCGGTGAGATCGGCCGGAGGCTGGCGAACCTTCGGCGCGACGTGCTCGTCCTGCGCCAGGGCGCCGGCCGCGGCGGCGAACAACGCCAGCGCCGCCATCCCGAGACGGCGCCGTGAATCGAGCTTGCGCATGGCGACCTCCTTTCCTGCGGTCGCCGTTGCGGCCGCACCCATCCCCCCAGTACGCGGCGCCGGCGGCCGGCGGATGGCCGGCGCTCGCAAACCTCCGGCGGTCGCCTCAGAAGGCGAGCACCTCCCGGGCGGCGTCGAGCACTTTGTCGCGGGTCGGCAGCAGGGCCTGCTCGAGGACCTTGGCGTAGGGGACGGGGACGTCCGGATAGGCGACGCGGCGGATCGGCGCGTCGAGCCAGGGGAAGGCCTGATCGGCGATGCGGGCGGCGACCTCGGCACCGAAACCGCCGGTGAGCTGGTCCTCGTGCACCACCACCACCCGGCCGGTCTTCTTCGCCGACGCCAGCACCGTGGCCTCGTCGAAAGGCACCAGGGTACGCAGATCGACCACCTCCGCCGCCACCCCCTCGCCGGCCAGGACCTCGGCCGCCTCGAGGGCGGTCCAGGTGCTGGCGCCGTAGGCGATCAAGCTCAGGTCGCTGCCCGTCCGGCGCACCCGCGCCTCCCCCAATCGCCCGACCGCCTCGGCCCCGGGGAGGACCTCCTTGATCCGCCGGTAAAGGAACTTGTGCTCGCAGAAGACCACCGGATTCGGATCGCGGATCGCCGCCTTCAGCAGCAGCTTGGCGTCGGCGGCGGTGGCCGGACAAACCACCTTGAGACCGGCGACGTGGGCGAACCAACCCTCCGGATTCTGCGAGTGGAAGGGGCCGGCGCCGACCCCGCCCCCGGAGGGCAGGCGCACCACCACCGGACACGGCACCTGCCACCGGTAGTAGAGCTTGGCGATGACGTTGACCAGCTGATTGAAGCCGCAGGAGATGAAGTCGGCGAACTGCATCTCGACCACCGGCCGGTAGCCGAGGATGGCGGCGCCGGCGGCGATGCCGAGGGTGCCCGACTCGGCGATCGGCGTGTCGCGCACCCGCTCCGGCCAGCGCTCCCAGAAGCCGCGGGTGACGCGGAAGGCCCCCTCGAAGCGGGCGATGTCCTGGCCGAGCAGGATCACCGACGGATCGCGCTCGAGCTCCTCCTCCAAGGCCTGATGGATGGCCTCGACGTAGGTCGCCGGTTCGCCCTCCACCTCCGCCGCCGGCTCGGCGACGGGGGCGAAGACCGGCCGCCTGGCGGTGGCGACGTCGGGGCCGGGAGCCTCGAGGGCACGGCCGACGGCGTCCTCGATCAGTTCCTTCACCCGCCGGTCGAGGGCCTCGGCGAGCTCCTCCGTCAACGCCCCCTCCGCCAGCAGCCGGGCGCGGTAGGCCGGCACCGGATCGGCCGCCAGATAGGCCTCGAGCTCCGGCTTCGGCACCACCTTGAGGGAGTCGTCCCCCTCGCTGTGGCCGCGCATGCGGCCGAGCATCGCCTCGATCAGGGTCGGCCCGCGCCCGGCCCGGGCGCGGGCAACCGCCCGCGCCATCGCCGCCGCCACCGCCTCCGGGTCGTTGCCGTCGATGGTCTCGGCGGCGATGCCGTACCCGACGCCGCGGTCGGAGAGGCGCTCGGCGGCGTATTGCTCGGCGATCGGGGTGGAGAAGGCGTAGCGGTTGTTCTCGATCACCAGGATCAGCGGCAGGCGCCAGACCGCCGCCATGTTCAGCCCTTCGTGGAAATCGCCGGTCGAGGTGCCGCCGTCGCCGATGAAGTTCAAGGCCAGGCGGTCGCCGCCCGCCTGGCGCAGGGCGAAGGCGCAGCCGGCGGCGACCGGGATCATCGCCCCCAGATGGCTGATCATGCCGGCGTGCCGGATGCCCTCCTGCGGCGCCAGGAAGCCGTAATGAAAGGAGCGCTCGACGCCGTTCGAGAAGCCATCGGCCCGCCCCAGGAGCTGGCAGGCGAGGCGGTAGAGCAGCTCCTGCGGCGGCGGCCGGCGATCGTCTGCGGCGGCGAGGCCGAGCTCGGGAAAGGCGCGTGCCGGATCGAGGTAGACCGCCAGGATGGCACCCAGGTCGCGGTGCAGGGTACAGAGGACGTCCCCCTCTTCGAGCGCCAGCCCCGCCGGTACCGAGGTCGCCTCGGTACCGATCTGGCTGTACCACTTGGCCACCCGGCCGGTGAGCAGGAGGGAGCTGAAGCGCGAATCGAGCTCGCGCGCGAGGGTCATGAAGGCGTGGCGCAGGAGGCGCGGGCGGTGGTCGTCCATGGCCGGCGAAGCATACGTCCGCCACCGGGCGGCGGCAAGTCGGCAGGCGGGCGTTGGAGCGGCGATCAGCGGCCGGCGACCCTCAGCTCGAGCTCGACGGTCTGATCGGGGCCGAGGCTGACCGAGGTCAGGTAGGCGTCCTCGTTTCCCGCCGCCAGATTCGACACGCTGGTGCGGTTGCCGTGGAAGAGATCGTAGACGTCGGGCTCGAGGGCGGCGAGGGCGAAGAGGCCGCCGGTGGCGAGGGGGGGCAGGCCGAGGGTCCGCAGGTGGAGAACGAGGACGTCGGGGGGGATGATCACCCCCGACCGGCGCAGCAGGACCTGGACGTGCTCGCCCTCGTCCCCCTCCGCGGTCTGGAGCTTGAGCAGCAGGTTGGCCGGCGGGCTGCAGTGGAGGTGGAGCGCCTCCCCCGCCGCCGGGGCGACGACGTCGCGCACCGCCAGCGGGCAGCCGGGACCGCCGTAGAACACGCGCAACGGACCGCCCGCCGCCGGCGCCCTGAAGCGTCCGTCCCGATCGCTGTAGACCAGGGCCAGACGCGGCGCCACCGGGCTCGCCGACTGCTGCTGAATCCACAGCCAGACCCCCGCCGCCGGCAAACCCGAGGGCAGGGTCACCTCGCCCTCGATCTGCTGGCGCCGGCGCAGGACCAGGGTCAGGGGCTGGAGCGCGCGGCCGGGCTCGATCCACAGCCGCTGCTCGTCCTCCTCGAAGCCGTCGGCCCGAGCCCGGATCTCGGCCATGCCGCTCGCCTCGCGCAAGGGAACGCGGAACCATCCGGCCTCGTCGAGCTCGACGGCGCGTACGGTGTTGAGCCAACGCACCAGGACCCGCGCCGACGGCAGAGCCGAGCCCGCTTCGTCGACCACCCGTCCGGCGAGCTCGTTGGCGGCGAGCTGAAAATCGATCTCTTCGTCGTGCTCGATCGCGACCGATCGGTAGGCATCGCCGGCCGCCTCCTCGGTGCCGGCAAGGAGCAGATACTCGCCGGCGCGCCACAGCACCAACTCATAGGCGCCGTCGTCGTCGCAGTCGGCGACCGTCTCGTCGCCGGCGGCAGCCGCCGGCACCGCGACGACCCGGCAATCGGCGGCCGGCTCGTCGCCGCGGACGACGTGGCCGCGGACGGTGATCGGCCGCAGGTCGACGGCGAGCTGGGTGATGGTGCCGGCGGTCACCTCCAGGGGTTCGACGCCGCGCGCCGGCCCTTCGGCGGCGCGGAGGCGCAGGGCATAGCCGCCGGGTGGAACGACGCTGGCGTAGCAGACCCCGAGCCCGTCGGCGCGGCGCTCGAGCACGGGTTCCTCGAGGTCGGGCGCCAGCAGCTCGCAGCGCGCCCCGGCAGCCGGCACGCCCTCGACCGTCACCAGCACCTCGAAACCGCCGCCGGCCGGGAGCCGCACCTCGAAGAGCTCGAAGGTGCCGGCGGCGGCGGTGATCGAGGGCAGGCGGGTGGCGACGAAACGCGGGTGCGACGCCGCCACCGCCGCCAGCGGCGGATCGAGGCCGGAGACCACCACCAGGCCGTGACGATCGCTGCGCCCGGCGGCGATCGGACGCCGCCCGCCCGGCGACGCCGCCGCCGGGCTCGGCTCGCCGCTTGCCCCCACGCCGAAGAGCTCGACCCGGGCTCCTTCGACGGTGCCGCCGCCGGCGTCCGCGACCAGGCGCAAGACGGCCGACCAGCCATCCAATCGCCGGTACCGCAGGCGGTGGCGCGAGCCCGGCTCGGCCTCGAGCAGGCGCAGATCCGGCGCCCAGCCGCGCGCCGCCAGGGCGACGACGTAGGCCCCCGGCGGCAGGTAGACGGCGGCCTCGCCCGCCACCGTCACCCTTTCGAGGGGGCGGACCATCCGCTCGTCGCCGGCGTCGAAGAAGGACGCATCGACCGCCGTCACCCCCGAGCCCTCGAGGGAGATCTCGAGCCGCGCCTTGCGCGGCACCGTGAGGGTGCAGGTCCCCTCCTCCCCCGGCACCGGCTCGGGACTCGCCGTCACCGGGCCGTGGCGCTCGCCCTCGACGGCGTAGAGGCGCCGCAACTCCACCCGGGCGTCGCCGCCGGGGAGGAGATCGCGGCAGGCCGGCTCCTCGCCGGCGGCGCGGCAGAGGGTGAGAGGGTGGTCGATCGCCCGGCCGGCGTCGTCGACGGGCCGCAGCAGGCAGAGGGATTCGTCCGCCGCTGCGGCCGCCGCCGCGGCGAGCAAGCCGGCGGCGAGCAACGGAGCGGCGACGCGCGCTGCACTCACGGCCGTCAGAGGCGGTCGATGCGCTGCTGAAAGTGCTTCAGCTGTTGGTCGTCGATGTCCAGGCCGCGCAGCACCTTGAGCGCCAGCTCGGCCTCGGCGCGGCGGCCCTGGGCGATGAAGTCCTCGAGGGTGGCGATGCCCTGCTCGACCGACTTCTGCCGCCGTTCCTCCGCTTCCAGCCGGTTGATCTCGTCGAACATCTCCCCCGCCCGGTCGCTGGTGGGGCACAGCTCGCCGATGGCGGCGGCGACGTCGCGCGCCGCCTGCCAGCCGTGCCGCGCCAGGTGCTGGCGGTAGACGCTCTCCATCGACTCGAGCTCGGCGGCGGTACACAGCTCGGCGCGGATCTCGGCCAGCCGCTTGCGCAGGAAGTCGAGGGTCACCTTGGGCACCGACAGCTCGGCCAGGGCGTCGATCTCGACCTCCGCCTCGTTGACCTGGCGCGCCGCCAGCAGCGCTTCGATGCGCTGCTTGCGTTGCTCGATCGAGGCGCCTTCCGCCCGGCTGCGTTCGGCCCGCTCGAGGTCGCGGGCGAAGGTCTCGGCAGCCATCGAGCCGGGGGCCAGCTTGCGCAGCAACGCCAGCACCCGCTTGGCCTCGCGCCAGTCGCCGGAGTCGAGGGCGTCGCGGCCGGCGGCGACTTCGGCCTCGATCTGCGACTGGAGCTCGGCCTCGCGATCGATCTCGTCGATCCAGCGCTCGTAATCCTCGCGCCGGGGATGATTCGGTACCAGCTCGAGCAGGGTCTCGAGGGCGAGGGTGGCGAGGGACTTCTTGCGCTGTTGGATGTAGCGCTCGAGCATCTCTTCGGCCGCCCGGCGGTTGCTCTCCCGCCGCGTCTGGCGGCGCGCTTCGTGCAGCTGCTGCTGGAGCAAGGCCAGGCCGGGGGTGCCCGGCGCGCGCTCCTCGAGGGCGCTGAGCAACCGCTCGGCCTGCTCGACGTTGCCACCTTGCAGAGCCTGCTGAGCGCGCGCCAGCATGCTCTCCGGTCGCTGGCCCGGCGCCGCGTCCTCGATCTCGGTCAGCAGGCGATGCCGCTCGGCCCGCGTCAGGTGCGTCCCAGCGGGCGCGCCATCGCCTTCCGGGTCGAATCGCAGGTTGGCCACGTTCTCCTTCCGCGCCCTGCCGCCGTTCGGCTGCCGGCGGCCGAGGGTCGATTCGTCATGATCCCGCCCAAGCCTGCCCATTGTAAGCCAGCCGCGGGCAGGAAGGGGGCGAAAACCCGAAGCGGGGGGCGAAAAAGTCGCCCGCCGGTCTGCTACGCTCCGCTGGCGGCGCTGCGCGCTTGCCGCCGCGCGCGCCGCCTGCTTCCACCGTCATCGTCGCCGGAGCGAGCGCGTGAGGCGCTTTGGACCCGCTATCGCCCTCAGCCTGCTGATCCTCGTCACCGCCCCGGTGATGGTGCAGATCCGCCGGCTGTTCTTCGACCTCTTCCCCGGTACCGCGGCGCGCCTGCTGATGCTCGCCTTCGCCGCGCTCCTGGCCCTCGCCATGCTGTGGGCGGTGGCCCGCATCGACCGCCATCGCCCCCTGCGCTACGCCGGCCTGGTGCTGGTTCTGGGACTGCTCTGGCTGCAGACCTGGGGCTTCAGCCAGGCGGATCCGGTGGTGTCGCTGGTCGAGCGCGTGCACGTGGTGGAGTACGGTCTGCTCGCCGTGCTGCTCTACCGCGCCTGGCGGCCGGCGGGGGGCGTCGAAGCCTGCCTGCTCGTCTTCCTCTGGGCGACCTTCGCCGGCACCGCCGACGAATGGGTGCAGTGGTTCTTCCCCCAGCGCGTCGGCGAGATCCGCGACGTCGCCATCAACGCCGCCGCCGCCGCCACCGGGGTGCTTTTCGCCCTCTGCCTGTGGCCGCCCGCCGGGCGCTGGCGGGCGACGGCGGCGGGCTGGCGACGGATCCGGCGAAGCGCCGCCCTGGTGCTGCTCAACGCCGGCTTCTTCGTCTACGCCGCCCATCTCGGCTACGAGATCTACGATCCGCAGATCGGCCGCTTCCGCTCCTGGCATACCGCCGATCAGCTGCGCGCCCTGGCCGCCGAACGCGCCGTCGCCTGGGACGTGCCTCAGCCGCCGACCGGCCGCGAGCTGTGCTGCAAGCAGGACTACTACCTCACCGAGGCGGCGCGCCATCACCAGCACCGCAACGAGAGCTTCCGCGCCGGACTCTACGTCCTCGCCTGGCACGCCGATCAGATCCTCCAGCGCTACTACGCCCCCTACCTCGACAAACGCCAGGCGAACGGCCGCACCCCGCGCGCCCGTCCCGACATGCGGCGCGAGCTCGACCGGGCGGCGGCGCGGGCGGACCCCTCGACCTACTACAGCCCGGTGCTGCGCGACCGCATCTTCGTCCGGCCTTCCAAAGCGGTTTTTCTCGCTCTGCTGCTTCCCGCCTGCGCCGGCCTGTGGCTGCTCCCTGCGGCGCGGGACCAGCGGGGGGCCTGAGGGGCGGGTCGCCGGCCGTTCAGTCGGCCGGCCCCTGGCTCAGGCGCTCGATGCCGGCACACCCCGGACGGTGGAGGTCGATGCGCCACAGGCCGTCGTAGCCTTTGATCCGGTCGTCGTCTCCGACCCCGAGGCGGCGACGGCAGTCGCCGCCGCCGAGGGCTTCGAGCAGCCAGGGGATGGTGTTGCTGTGACCGACGACGAGCACCGCCCGGCCGTCGCGATGGCGCTCGCGCAGAGCATCGAAGAAGGCGGGTAGCGCCCGGCGATCGATGGTCGCGTCGTCGGCGACGACCCTCACTCCGGCGCGCTGGGCGATCGGCATGGCGGTGGCGAAGGCGCGGCTGGTCAGGCTGCTGTAGACCGCGACCAGGCCGGCGTCGGCGAAGCGCTCCGCCAGGCGGAGGGCGCGCACCCGGCCGGCCTCGCTCAGGGGTTGAAAGTCGGCGTACGCCGCCGGCCAGGGCTCCTCTTTCTCGGCGTGACGTACCAGGTAGATCCGCTCCAGGGCGACGGCGGGCGCGGCGGCGACGAGCGCGGCGGCGAGCGCGGCGATGAGGGTTCGTTGCATCGTTCTCCTCCGCCGCGTAGTCTACCCGCGATGCCGCCGTCGCCGTCGCCGGCCGGATGGCGTATCCTAGGGCACGCCGGGGGAGGTGACCGCGTCGCCGTCCGCTGCCAGGAGGAGACGCCATGGACGCGCTGTGGAGGGACCTGCGCTACGCCTTGCGGGGGTTCGGCCAGCGGCCGGGCTTCGCCGCCGTCGCCATCCTCACGCTCGCCCTGGGCATCGGCGCCAACGTCGCGATCTTCACCGTCGCCTACGGCGTGCTGATCGCCCCCCTGCCTTATCCCGACGCCGGCCGCATCGTGGTGGTGCTCGAGTCGGCCCCCGCCCTCGGCTACCCGCGCTTCTCGATCGCCCCCCCGAACTACGTCGACTTCCGCGATCAGAACACGGTCTTCAGCCACCTGGCGGCGACCTCAGGCGGCGATCTGAGCCTCACCGGCGCCGGCGACCCGGTACGGCTGCGCGCCCGACGGGCGACGTGGGAGTACTTCCCGGTCCTCGGCGTCGAGCCCCGACTGGGCCGCGTCTTCGGGCCCGCCGACGATCGGCCCGGGGCACCGAAGGTGGCGGTCCTCGGCCACGCCGTCTGGCAACGCTACTTCGGCGGCGACGCGGCGGTGGTCGGGCGGACGGTGGAGCTCGACGGCGAGCCGCACGAGGTGATCGGCGTCATGCCCGAGGAGTTCTCGCCCGACTTCGACGTCTTCGTCCCCCTGGCCATGGACTACGCCGCCTTCGGCCGCGGGGGCCACTTCCTCGGCGCCGTGGCACGGCTCAAGCCGGGGGTTGACCTTGAGCGGGCGCGGGCGGAGATGAAGGCCATCGCCGCCCGCTTGGAGGCCGAATACCCGGACTCCAACACCGGCTGGTCGGCGGTGGTCGACCCGCTGCGCGAGCTGCTGGTCGAGGACGTCCGTCCGGCGCTGCTGCTGCTCCTCGCCGCCGTCGCCCTGGTGCTGCTCATCGCCTGCGCCAACGTCGCCAACCTGATGCTCGCCCGCATGGCCCTGCGCGAGCGCGAGATCGCCCTGCGCATCGCGCTCGGTGCCGGTCGCGGGCGGTTGATCCGCCAGCTGCTGGCCGAGAGCACGCTCCTATCCCTCGCCGGCGGCGCTCTCGGGGTCGGCCTGGCGATCTACGGCACCCGGGCGCTGGTGGCGATGAACGCCGGCGGCATCCCGTTGGCGGAGGAGATCGGCGTCGATCCGCAGGTGCTCGCCTTCGCCCTCGTCCTGTCCCTCGCCACCGGCCTGCTCTTCGGCCTGCTGCCGGCGCTCCAGGCGTCGCGTCCCAACCTGACGGCGGCGCTCAAGGAGGGGGGCGGAGGCCAGAGCGGCGGGGTACGCGGCCGGCGGCTGCGCTCCGTCCTGGTACTCGCCCAGGTGGCGGTGGCCCTGGTCCTGTTGATCGGTGCCGGCCTGCTGCTCAAGAGCTTCGCGCGCCTCCTCGCGATCGATCCCGGCTTCGAACCGGCCGGCGCCCTCACCGCCCAGCTCGCCCTGCCCGAGATCCGTTATCGCGACGACGAGAGCCAGGTCGCCTTCTACCGCCAACTCTTCGAGCAGCTGAACGCCGAGCCCGGCATCGACGGGGTGGGAGCGATCTTCCCCATGCCCCTGACCGGCAGCGGCTTCATCCTCACGTTCGCGATCGAAGGTCGCGGCCCCTCGCCCCCCAACGAAGGCCCCTTCGCCCACGTCCGGGTAATCGGCCCGGGTTACTTCGAGACCCTCGGCATTCCGATCCGCCGCGGCCGCGGCGTCGAGCTCAGCGACGACCGGAACGGCAAGCCGGTGGCGGTGATCAACGAGAGCGCGGCCGAGAAGTACTGGCCGGGGGACGATCCGATCGGCCAGCGGATCACCTTCGACGACCTGGCCGATGCCGACGCCGAGGAGGTGCGGTGGCTGGAGATCGCCGGCGTGGTCGGCGACGTCCACCACGAGGCCCTGGAGCAAGACACCGAGCCCGAGATCTACTGGCCCTACCTGCAGAATCCGATGGACCGGGCGACCCTCGTGCTGCGCGCGGCGGGCGACCCCGCGCCGCTGGTCGACCGCCTGCGCGAGATTCTGGCGCGGATCGATCCGAGCCTGCCGATCTGGAACGTGCAGCCCCTGCAGGCCATCGTCGACGCCTCGGTCGCCCAGCCGCGCTTCAACACCGTCCTCCTCAGTCTCTTCGCCGGCCTCGCCCTGACCTTGGCGGCGATCGGCGTCTTCGGCCTGATCAGCTACGCCGTCAGCCATCAGCTGCGCGAGATCGGCGTCCGCCTGGCCATCGGCGCCGGCCGGCGGCGCATCCTCGGCCTGGTCTTGCGCCAGGGCATGACGCCGGTAGCCGGCGGCCTGCTGCTGGGGATCGCCGGCGCGCTCTACGCCAGCCGCTACTTGGAGAGCCTGATCTACGGCGTCGCGGTCACCGACGCGGCGACCTACGCCGCGCTCTCCCTCGCCCTCGCCGCCGTCGCCGCCGCCGCCTGCCTGCTGCCCGCCTGGCGCGCCACCCGGATCGATCCGATGGTGGTGCTGCGCGACGAATGAGCTCAGCGGTGGAACGCATGACGGTACGCCGGCACCACGCCGGCGCGGGGGGCCGTCAGCCGTGAGGCGCCCCCGCAGCCGGCCGGCGGCCGCCGGCGATAGCGTCCCCTTCGTCGCCGGCGTGGTGCTCGCCGCCGGCGGCTCGAGGCGACTGCCCGGGACGACCCCCAAGCAGCTGCTCGACTTCGGCGGCGAACCGCTGGTGAGACGGGTGACGCGGGCGGCCCTCGCCGCCCCGCTCGCGCAGGTGATCGTCGTCCTCGGCCACGAGGCGACTCGGGTGGCGGCCGCGGTCGCCGGCCTCGACGTCGAGACGGTGGTCAATCGCGACTGGGGGAGCGGTCAGAGCACCTCGGTCCGCGCCGGTCTCAGCCGGGTGGCGGAGGCGGCGCGGGCCGCCATCTTCCTGCCCTGCGACCAACCTTTTCTCGACGCCGCGGTCATCGCCGGTGCCGTCGCCGCCTGGCGCGCCAGCGGCGCGCCGATCGTGGTCCCTGCCTGGGGCGAACGCCCCGGCGCGCCGGTACTCTTCGAGCGCAGCCTCTTCCCCCGGCTCCTGCGCCTCGAAGGCGACGCCGGCGGCCGCCTCCTCGCCGCCCGCCATCCCGAGCTCGTCCACCGCTGGCAACTGCCCGACGAACGCCCCCTTCTCGACGTCGACACCCCCGCCGACCTCGAGCGCCTGCGGCGCCTCGCCGAAGCTTGACCGGCGACGGACCTTCCGCGGTACCGGTCCAGCCTCGGTTGACGTACGTATACCTTCGGTCTAAAGTAGTAGGTGACGCCAAGCCCGAGCTGTGAGGAGGCACAGGATGGCCACCAAATCAAGAATTGGAAGCGAACGGACCGCGGAAGCGGCCTCGAAGGTCGGCCGCAGTGGATCGTCGCCTACAAAACCGGAAACCACTGCCGCCAGCCCGCTCGCTCGGCGAGCCGCAGCCGAGGGCAAGACGTTGCAGAAAGCGGGGAAAGCAGCTTCGAAAGTCCGTCGCGGTGCCGGAGCGGGCCAGACGCCGAAAAGCGCCGCGGGCAGCGCGGTTGTAGAGCGACTGCCGCGCACCATTAAATCCGCCCCGAAGGCAGGGAAGGTCAGCAAGATGGACGTCAAACGTGCCGTCGAGGCAGTTTCGTCGAAGCGAGCTGCTACGTTCTAAGAACGCAGCATTATGAAGCGCTCAGCCTATGAGGAAAGCGTATTCATCAACTGCCCGTTCGACGCCGCTTACCTGAACCTCCTGAACGCGATACTCTTCGCCGTATTCGACTGCGGTTACAAGCCCCGTTGCGCCCAAGAAGCCGACGACGGATCCCAGGTCCGAATTCAAAAAATCTACCAGCTGATCGCCGGCTCCAAGCTCGGCATCCACGACATCTCGAGGACCGGCCTGGATCCGGCGACCAACCTTCCAAGATTCAACATGCCCTTCGAACTCGGCGTCTTCCTGGGCGCCAAGAGATTCGGCGACAAGCATCAGCGCAGCAAGAATTGCTTGATTCTTGACAAAGAACCATACCGATATCAGCAGTACATTTCCGACATCTCGGGCCAAGACATTCGTGCCCACGGCGACGACCCCGAGACCGTGATCAGCATCATTCGAGATTGGCTGAAGAATGCATCGCCGGACACGGTAATACCTGGCGGCAAAGAGATCTTCAGACGCTACAAACTCTTCATGAGCGAGCTGCCTGAGCTTTGCGCCGAAATCCCGATTGATCCCAGCGAGCTCACCTACAACGATTATACGTCGTTCATCTCCGAGTGGCTGAGGGTCAACGCATGAGCCGGGTGCCCCCATACGAGCGGCAGCGGTTACTCCAGCTGGTCCTTGCGCCGGCCGCAGAGGGCGGTGACGACGCCGTGCAGGGTGCGGACCTCGCGTTCGCTCAGGTTGGCGCGGTGGAAGATGGCGCGCAGGTTGCGCACCATCGACGGGCGTAGCTCGCGGGTCTTGAAGAAGCCCGTTTGCTCGAGGGCGCCTTCGAGGTGGTCGAAGAAGCCGAGCAGCTGCGCGCGGGTGGCCGGCGGCGCGCCGGCGGCGGAAGGCCGAGGCGGCGACGGCAGCGATCCGGCGCGGCGCCACTCCCAGGCCAGGAGCAGCACCGCCTGGGCGAGATTCAAGGAGCTGAAACCGGGGTTCAGGGGAATGGTGAGGATGGCGTCGGCCAGGCTCAGCTCATCGTTGGTCAGGCCGATGCGCTCGCGGCCGAAGAGCAAGCCGGTGCGCTCCCCCCGGGCACTGGCGCGGCGGATCGCCGCCGCCGCTTCCTGCGGCGTGAGCACCGGCTTGGCGACGTCCCGCGGCCGGGCGGTGGTGGCGTAGACGTGATGCAGGTCGGCGACGGCGCTCCGCAGGTCGTCGTAGAGTCGCGCCGCGTCGAGCACCGCGTCGGCACCCGACGCAGCGGCCCGCGCCTGGGGATTGGGCCAGCCGTCGCGCGGCGCGACCAGCCGCAGGTCCCCGAGGCCGCAGTTGAGCATCGCCCGCGCCGCCGCGCCGACGTTCTCCCCCAGCTGCGCCCCGACCAGGACGACGGCGGGGGCCCCGTCCTCGACGTCGCTCATGCCGCGCAAGCGGCCGTCCGTACCGGCCATCGGCGACGATTATACGAGCCGCCGCGCCGGCCGCCGTTGCCGCCCCCGGCCTTCGGATCACCGCAGAGCGAGGGTGGGATCGCCCCGACTTTTCTCGTATGAATCGGGTCTACGGCCATCGTGCCGGCGCTCACCTTCCCCGGTGGCCTTGCAGTAGATCGCCTTGCCGTCTCCGGGGGCATCGAAGTCCTCCAGCGTGGCGGCCGACCGGTAGCCGCAGCGCTCGAAGAAGGCGCGGGTCGAGGCGGTGCGGGTGCCGGCCGGCGGATGCCGCCCTCAGGCGATCCAGACGGTCTTCTGGTTGACGAATTCGAGCATGCCTTCGCGCGCCAGCTCGCGGCCGAAACCGGAGTCCTTGACCCCGCCGAAGGGCAGGCGCGGATCGGACTTGACCAGGCCGTTGACGAAGACCGAACCGCTTTCCAGGTCGGGGATCAGGCGCTCGGCGCGCGCCGGGTCGCCGGTCCACAGGCTGGCGCCCAAGCCGTAGGGGGTGGCGTTGGCGATCGCCACCGCTTCCACCTCGCTGGCGAACGGGATCAGGGTGGCGACCGGGCCGAAGAGCTCCTCCCTGGCCGCAGGCGCGTCGGCCGGGACCTCGGTGAGGACGGTCGGCGGGTAGAAGAAGCCCGCCCCTTCCGGGACCTCGCCGCCGCACAACGCCCGGGCGCCGCGGGCGACGCTGTCGGCGACCTGCCGCGCCAAATGGTCGCGCAGATCGGCCCGCGCCAGGGGCCCGACGTCGGTGTCGCCCCGGCGGGGATCGCCCATCTTGCGCCCTCGCATGCCGGCGACGAAGGCCTCGGTGAAGCGCTCGAGGATCGGCCGCTCGACCAGGAAGCGCTTGGCGGAGATGCAGCTCTGGCCGCTGTTCAGACAGCGCGAGGCGACGCCGATGCGGACCGCCTGCTCGAGGTCGGCGTCGGCGAAGACGATGAAGGGATCGCTGCCGCCGAGCTCCATCACCATCGGCTTGAGCGCCCGTCCGGCGGCCGACGCCACCTCGCGCCCGGCGCCGGTGCTGCCGGTCAGGGTGACGCCCCGCACCCGCGGGTCGGCGATCACCTCCGCCGCCTGCTCGTTGGACAGAAAGAGGCTCTGGAAGACGCCTTCCGGGCAACCGGCCCGCGCCAACAGATCGGCGAGCGCGAGGGCGCAGCGCGGCGTGCCCGGGGCGTGCTTGAGCAGCACCAGATTGCCCGCCGCCAGGGCCGGCGCCGCGAAGCGAAAGACCTGCCAGAAGGGGAAGTTCCACGGCATGATCGCCAGGATCGGCCCCAGGGGGTCGTAGCGCACGAAGGCCTGGGAGCCGTCCGACTCGTGCAGCTCGGGTTGCAGGAAGGCGGCGGCGTGCTCGGCGTAGTAGCGGCACGCCCAGGCACACTTCTCGGCTTCGGCGACGCCCTCCGCCAGCGGCTTGCCCATTTCCAGGGCCATGGTGGCGGCGTGCTCGCGGGCCTCCTGCTCGAGCAGCTCGGCGGCGCGCTGGAGCACCCCCGTACGCTCGCTGAGCGGTCGCTTGCGCCAGTCGTCGAAGGCGCGGGCCGCGGCCTCGAGGCGGGCTTCGAGCTCGTCGTCGCCGATCGTCGGGTAGCTCTCGACCAGCTGGCCGGTGGTCGGGTCGAGGGTGCGATAGAGGCTCATTCCGTCGGCGCCGCGGCCGGATGTGGACGGGAGGATCAGCGGAAGAGTCGCCAACCGGCGAGGACGTCTTCCTCCTTCAGCACCAGGACGTCGCCCTCGAGGTGATGGCGCATCGGCACCGGCCGGCAGCCGCCGCGATGGCCCGGCTCGAGCTCGGTCAGACGGGTTGCGGTCTCGCACTTGTTGTCGATCATCCAGCCGTCCTGGAAGCTGAATCCGCGGCGGGTCTTGTAGTGGGTCTCGCTGGCATCGAAGCCGACGTGGATCTTGCCCAGCTCGTCGCGGCCGACCAGGAAGAGCACCTCCTGGTTGCCGTAGTTGAGGAAGCGGTAGAAGCGCACCGAGTTGGGCTCGAGGTCGGAGACGTCGATGCGCACCGTGCCGTCGTCGCCCGGCGACACGCGGATGTAGCCCGAATGGCTGAATCCGCCGTCGAGGGCGTAGTCGGCGGCCCACACCACGCCGGCGAAGAGCAGGACGATGGCGAAGCCGTGGATCGGTCGGATGCGTTTCATAGTCCCCCCATTGTCGCTGACGTCGGGGTTTGAGGCAAGCCGGTCGCCGCGCGGCCGGCGGTTCAGACGAGGGTACGTTGCGGCCCCCCGATCCGATCTACCCGACCGCGAAAGAGCCTCACCACCCGGTGGGGCTCTGCGACGAGCAGACCGGCGTCGAGCCCGACGTCGCCGCCGGCCATCTCCCCCACGCCACCTTCGAAGGCGACGACGCGCAGCTGCATGCCGCCGTCGATTACCTGCTGGAGAAGATCCGCGACGCCCCCACCACCGTCCCCC
>RFGL01000191.1 GCA_003697015.1 Acidobacteriota bacterium
ACCTTCCTCGTCCGGCGCCCCGCCGGCAAATGCGACGTCGACGCGCGCGTAACTCGTTGATCCGACGACCCTTGCGAAAACGGTGGCACCTGCCCGCCCGGCAGCGCCCCGCCGGCAAATGCGACGTCGACCCGTAACTCGTTGATCCGACGACCCTTGCGAAAACGGTGGCATCTTCCCGGCAGCACCTTCCCGGCACCCCCGCCTCGTCCGGCGCCCCGCCGGCAAATGCGACGCCGGCGCGTAACTCGTTGATCCGACGACCTTTGCGAAAAGGGTGGCACCTTCCCGGCGCCGCCCGCCCGCGGAAGCGGCTCAGGGCTCGAGATCGTCCCAGCTCAGCGGGGTGCCGGCGGCCAGCGGGCGGCGGGTGCGGCGGCCGACGATGCGGTCGGCCTGGGCGGGGGAGATGCCGGTGGCGGGACGGCGGGCGGTGAGATGGGGCCAGTCGACGACGGTACCGGCAGGGAGGTCGATGGCGGCGACCAGGCTGCGGCGGGCGACGTCGCGGTTGCCAAGCTCGCCGGGGGAAGGCCGCTTGACGCCGTCTCCCAACGCCGCTTCGACGGCGCGCAGCCGCTCGACCAGGCGGGCGAATTCGTCCGGTTCGGCGGAGGCCAGGTGGTCGGGGCCCGGGAGATGCCGGTCGAGGGTCAGGTGCTTCTCGACGATGGCGGCGCCGAGGGCCACCGCCGCCAGACAGGTCGCCGGCCCCGGGGTGTGGTCGGAGTAGCCCACCACCACCTCGAAGGCACGCCCCAGGGTCGCCATCGCCCGCAGGTTTGCCTCCTCCGCCGCCGCCGGGTAGCGGGTGGTGCATTGCAATAGGGCGACCGCCGGCGCGCCGGCGGCGCGGACCGCGTCGACCGCCGCCGCCACCTCGATCATCTCCGCCATGCCGGTGGAGAGGATCAGCGGCCGGCCGCCGGCCGCCACCCGGCGCAGGAAGGGCAGGTTGGTGAGCTCCCCCGAGCCGATCTTGACCAGCGGCACGCCGAGCTCGAGCAGGAAGCTGGCGCTGGCCTCGTCGAAGGGGGTGGAGAGAAAGGTCAGGCCGCGCTCGCGGGCGTGGGCGGCGAGCTCGACGAAGACCGCCGGCGGCAGCTCCAGGGCTCGCAGCATGTCGCGTTGCGATTCCTCGGGGTCGGTGGTGCGGCGCTGGTACGCGGCCTTGGGGGCGTCGGCCAGCACCACCGCATCGGTGCGGAAGGTCTGGAATTTGACCGCGTCGGCGCCGGCGGCGGCAGCGGCGTCGACCAGGCGGTGGGCGAGGGACGCATCGCCGTTGTGGTTGACCCCGGCCTCGGCGATGACGAAGCACGGCTGCCCC
This sequence comes from Acidobacteriota bacterium, assembly GCA_003697015.1. GTDB lineage: Bacteria > Acidobacteriota > Thermoanaerobaculia > Multivoradales > J023 > J023. The sequence continues at coordinate 1,331 of RFGL01000191.1, forward strand.
GGGCCGATGGTCCGTCCCGGCAGCTCGAGGGGACGGGGTGACGGCCGCAGCAGGGCCTCGGCGATCTCCAGATCGACGGCATCGTCGACGTCGGCGGCCAGCGATCGGGGCAGCAACACGCCGCGGCTGACGCCGGGCTGGACCAGGGGCTCCCGCGCCAGGAGCTGGCGGGCGCTGGCGACGTAGACCGCACCGCTGATCCGCACCCGGCCGCTCAGCGCCTGCCGCCGGCCGGCGCCGAGGTCGGTCCCCGGCAACGGCCGCAACACGCCGTCGGCGCCGTAACGCAGGCACCACTCGGGAGGGTGTGCGGCGGGGGTGACGCTGACCACCGGCGCCTCCGGACCGCGGCGGAAAAGGCGCACCGCCTCGGCGACGTGCTCCGGCGGCACCAGCGGCGAGGTGGCCTGCAGCAGCACCACCGGCCGCGGATCGCCGGCCGCGATCCCCAGCCGGGTCAGGGCGTGGGCGAGGACGACGTCGGTGGTCGCCTCATCGGTCGCCAGCTCGGCCGGCCGGCGGTAGGGCGTCTCCGCTCCCCAGCGCCGGCCCTCGTCGAGCAGCGCCTCGTCGTCCGAGTCGACGACCACCCGCCCGCCGCCGAGGAGAGCGCAGGCCGCCCGCGCCGTGCGCACCGCCCGCGCCGTCAGGCTCAGTCCGCCGACCGGACGCAGGTTCTTCCCCGGCAACCCTTTGGAGCCGCCGCGGACCGGGATGACGATCAGGGGTGCTGGCTGGGCCATTTGCGCTGCGTTCCGCCGTCGGGCAGTATAGCGCTGGTGAGCGATTCCCTGGTCGTGCTGCCGACCTATAACGAACGCGACAACCTCCGGTCGCTGGTCGATCAGCTGCTGGCGCTGCCGGCCGGGCTCGGCGTGATCGTGGTCGACGACGCCTCCCCCGACGGTACCGGCGCCGTGGCCGACCGCCTGGCACGCCGGCAACCGCAGCGGGTCTCGGTCATCCACCGGCCGGGAAAGCTCGGCCTCGGCACCGCCTACCTGGCCGGATTCGCCCTCGCCCTGGAACGGGGGGCGCAGCGCATCCTGACCATGGACGCCGATTTCTCCCACCAGCCGCGCTACGTGCCGCAGCTGATCCGGAGCTGCGACGACGGTCACGATCTGGCCATCGGCTCGCGCTACGTCGACGGCGGCGGCATGCCCGGTTGCCCGCGCCGCCGGCGGCTGTTGAGCGCCGCCGCCAACGTCTTCGCCCACCTGTTGCTCGACCTTTCGGCGCGGGATGCCACCGCCGGCTTCCGCTGCTACCGCCGCGAGGTGCTCGAGGGCCTGCCGCTTCACGAGATCCGAAGCGACGGCTACTCCTTCCTGGTCGAGATCCTCTTCCTGGTCAAGTGCCAGGGTTTTCGCGTCGCCGAGGTGCCGATCCTCTTCGAGGACCGCAAGCGCGGCAAGTCGAAGATTTCGCGCCAGGAGATCTGGAAGGCGATCTGGACCGTGCTGCGACTGGCGCGGCGACGGCTGGGTCCCCTTCCCGGCAGCTCCGCCCGGCGCCCGGGCGTCGAGGAGCGATGAGAAGCCCGGCGCCGGCGGCGGCTCACGCCGAGGTGGAGGTACCCTGCAACCTCTGCGGCGCCCGGGACGCGGCGCTGCGCTTCGCCGCCAGCCGCCCGGCCGGCGACGGCGAGCCCGATTGGCGAGCCTTCCGCTGTACCCACGACGGCTACGGCATCCACCCGCCGATCGTCGCCTGCCGGCGCTGCGGTCTGATCTACGCCAACCCGCGACCGCCGGCGGCGCTGCTGGCGGAGCGCTACGCCGCGGTCGAGGATCCGCTCTACGTCGCCGAGCGCCGCGGCCGCGAGCTCACCTTCCGCCGTCACCTGCGCGCCCTCGAACGGGTGGTCGGCCCGGCCGCCGGCCGGCGATTGCTCGACGTCGGCGCCCACGTCGGCGTCTTCGTCGAGCAGGCGTCGGCGGCGGGGTGGCGAGCCGAGGGGCTCGAGCCCTCGGCCTGGTGCGTCGCCGAGGCACGGCGGCGCGGCCTGCGGTTGACGCCGGGTACCCTCGAGCAGGCTTCGCTGCCGCCGCGCAGCTTCGACGCCCTCACCCTGTGGGACGTGATCGAGCACCTCGACGATCCCCTCGGCGCCCTGCGTCGCTGCCGCGAGCTGCTGGTGCCCGGCGGCTGGATCGCCGTCCACACCATGGACGCCGGCAGCCTCTTCGCCCGTCTGATGGGGCGGCGCTGGCCCTGGCTGATGGACATGCACCTCTACTACTTCACCCGCCGAACCTTGCGCGCCATGCTCGAGCGCGCCGGCTTCGGCGACGTACGGATCCTGACCCAGGGCCGCTACCTGCGCCTCAGCTATCTGGCGACGCGCTTGCGGCCGTACAGCCCCCTGCTCGCCGCCCTGAGCGCCCGGCTGCTGGCGGCGACCGGGCTCGCCGGCCTGGCGGTGCCGGTGAGCTTCGGCGATCTGATGACCGCCTACGCCCGGCGGCTGCCGCGGGCGGACGACGACGGGGTGGAGGCCGGCCGTGACGGCGGGGCAAACGGCGCGTGATCCCTCCGGCGTGCCGCGCTGGCTCGACGACGCCCTGGCATTCGCCGCCGGCGTCGCGGCCTACGCTCTCGTCGCGCTCAACGACGGCGTCTACTGGGACGGCTGGCTGACCGCCGCCTACCTCGAGGAAGGCAACTGGCAGTCCCTCTACCACGATCAGTTCCTCGCCGCCGGCCGGCCGCTGTACGCCGTCTTCTGGTGGTTGCTGCGCTACCTGCCGGACCCGGTGTTGGGCTACAAGGCGCTGGCGTTCCTGCTGCTGGCGACCTCCGGCCTGCTGATCCGTCGCCTGGGCGTCGAGAGCGGCGCGTTGAGCCGGCTGGAGAGCATCGCCCTGGCGCTTCTGGCGGTGACCTGGCCGGTCTTCGAGGTGTGGTTCGAGCTCACCTTCTGGCCCTACCTCCTGGCCTACGTCTTCTTCCTCCTCGCCGCCTGGCTGGCCCTCACCAGCCGTCGATCGAGCGGCCGGCAGCGCCGGCGGCGGCGGCTGGCGGCGCTCATCGCCCTCACCCTGTCCTTCACCGTCGAATCCTTCCTCGTCTTCACCTACGCTCTGGTGGCGCTGCTCTACGCCACCGGCGTCGAGCGACCGCTCAAGCCGAGCCGCCGGGCCCTCGCCGCCTTCGCGCGCAGCTGGTGGCCCTTCGTCCTCCTGCCGCCGCTCTTCTGGCTGCTCCACGAGCTCTTCCTGCCGCGCCGCGGCCTCTACGCCGGCCTCAACGCCCTGGTGCTGTCGCCGGCCTCCCTCGCCGGCGCCGCCGTCGCCTTCGCCCGCAACGCCCTGGTGCTGCCGGTCGAGGAGGCGATCCGGACGATCCTCCGCCACCCCCTGCTGCTGCTGCCGATCTGGCTGCTGGCGGCGGCCCTGGACGATCGTCTGGGGCGCCGCGATCTCGCCTGGCAGCGCGGCGATCGGCCGGCCGCCTGGCGGCTCCTCGGCTTCGGCGCCCTGCTCTTCCTGCTCGGCAGCACGCCCTACGTGCTGGCCGACAAGGTGCCGGCGGTCGACGGCTGGGACACCCGCCACGGCCTGCTGATGGCGCTGCCCGCGGCGGTCTTGTCGCTCGCCGTCCTGCGACTGGTCTTCTGCCGGCGGCGGCGGCTGACCACCGCCGGCCTGGCCTTCCTGCTGCTCCTCTGCGGCGCCTTCCTCGCCGGCCGCTGGGCCAGCGACGTCGCCTGGCAGGCGCGCTGGATCAAGGACCGATCGGTGATGCACCACCTCGCCCGCCTGCCCGGCGCCGGCGACTACAGCGTCTACTGGGTACGCGACCGCTCGACCGTCGGCCGGCGGCCGGAGCCCTACCGCTTCTACGAATGGGCGGGGATGTTCCGGCGGGTCTGGGGGGGCGAATCGCGCATCGGCCTCGACGACGCCCCCGTCTCCCGCCGGCGCCTCTTCGAGGCGTCGCGCCAAGCGTGGTTCCGCGACCGCGCCTACCTGCTGTCGGAGCTCGATCCCCGCGGCTGCCAGGCGCTGCTGGAGATCGACGACGGCCCGCGCCGCTACGCTCGCCTGCGCCTCGTCGTCCAGTATCAGGTGCTGCGCCTGCTGCGCTGGCGGAGCAAGATGGAGGCCCTGCTCGACGGCATCACCCGGCTCGCGGTCACGCCGGTCGCCGCCCCCGAGGCGACCTCCTGCGCCGCCGTACCGGCGGGCGGCGGGGAGGGGCGATGACCACCCTCGCCTGCGTCGTCGGCGCGCGCCCCAACTTCGTCAAGATGGCGGCGCTGCTCGACGGCCTGCGCCGCGCCGCGCCGCAGCTGTCGCCGCTCCTGGTCCACACCGGCCAGCACTACGACGAAGCGATGTCGGCGCGCTTCTTCGCCCAGCTCGGCCTGCCCGCCCCCGACGTCCACCTCGGCGTCGGCTCCGCCAGCCACGGGGCCCAGACCGGCCGCGTCCTGGAGCGCTACGAAGCCTGGCTTCTCTCCCGCCGCCGGCGGCCGGCGGCGACCCTGGTGGTGGGCGACGTCAACTCCACCCTCGCCTGCGCGCTGGCGTCGGTCAAACTCGGCGTACCGGTGATCCACCTCGAGGCCGGCCTGCGCAGCTTCGACCGCACCATGCCGGAGGAGATCAACCGGCTGCTGACCGACGCCATCGCCGACCTGCTGCTGGCCAGCGAGCCCAGCGGGGTGGCGAACCTGCGCCGCGAAGGCCGGCCGGAGTCGGCCATCCGGCTGGTCGGCAACGTGATGATCGACGCCCTCGAGGCGCAGCTCGAGGCCGCTCGCGCCCTCGCCCAGCCGCGCGCCTTCGGCCTCGAACCGGGAGCCTACGTGCTGTGGACGGTGCACCGGCCGGCCAACGTCGACCGGCCGGCACGCCTCGTCGCCCTGGCCGAGGTCCTCGCCGCGGTGGCGCGTCGCCTGCCGGTGGTGCTGCCCGCCCACCCGCGTACCGAGAAGCGCCTGCGCGACGCCGGCCTGTGGTCGCGCCTCGAGCGGACCGCCGGCCTCCACCTCACCCCTCCTCTGGGCTACCTCGAGTTCCTCGGCCTGGAAGCGGAAGCGGCGCTGGTGGTCACCGACTCCGGCGGCATCCAGGAGGAGACGACGGTGCTCGGCATCCCCTGCCTCACCCTGCGCTCCAACACCGAACGGCCGATCACCGTCGAGGAGGGCACCAACACCCTGGTGGGGGACGACGACGCCCGTCTTCTCGAGCTGGTCGGCGAGGTGCTCGCCGGGCGCTACAAGAAGGGCCGCCGGCCGCAGCTCTGGGACGGCCGGGCCGGGCCGCGGGCAGCGCGGGAGATCCGCGCCTTCCTCGGCGTTCCGCCCGCATGATCATGCCGGCTGGGGTGCCTCGTTCACCAGCACCGCGGCGCCTTCGATCCCGCCCTCGCGCAGGCGGCGCAGGGCCTCGTTGGCGGCCGCCAGGGGGAAGGTGGTGGTGGTGGTGCGCACCGGCACCCGCGGCGCCACGGCGAAGAATTCGACCCCGTCCTGGCGGGTGAGATTGGCGACCGACCGCAGCACGCGCTCGCCCCACAGCAGCTCGTAGGGAAACGGCGGCAGGTCGCTCATGTGGATGCCGGCGCAGACCACCACCCCGCCCTTCTTCACCGCCGCCAACGCCCGCGGCACCAGGGCGCCGACCGGGGCGAAGATCAGCGCCGCGTCGAGGGGCTGGGGCGGCGGGCTTTCCGAGTCCCCGGCCCAGACGGCGCCGAGGCGGCGGGCGAAGTTCTGGCCGGCGGCGTCGCCGGGGCGGGTGAAGGCGTAGACCTCGCGGCCTTCGAAACGGGCCACCTGGGCGATGATGTGGGCGGCGGCGCCGAAGCCGTAGAGCCCCAGCCGCTCGCCGTCGCCGGCCAGGCGCAGGGCGCGGTAGCCGATCAGGCCGGCGCAGAGGAGGGGCGCCGCGGCCACGGCGTCGTAGCCGGCGGGGATCGGCAGGCAGTAGCGGTGGTCCGCCACCGCCCACTCGGCGTAGCCGCCGTCGAGGGTGTAGCCGGTAAAGCGCGCCGCGTCGCAGAGGTTCTCCCGCCCCCGGCGGCAGAAGTCGCAACGACCGCAGGTGGAGCCCAGCCACGGCACTCCCACCCGCGCCCCGAGCTCGATCCCCTCCACCCCCTCCC
>RFGL01000192.1 GCA_003697015.1 Acidobacteriota bacterium
ACCTTCCTCCTCGTCCCCGCGGCACAATGGAACGGCGGGCGGCCGGAGCCGGGGGCGTTCCTGCCCGAGGGCCGGATCGACCTCTACCGCCGCGGCGACTACGCACCGTGGGGGGTCGTCGAGGCCAATGAGGAAATCCGCCTGCCGCCCGGGGAGTGGACCTGGATCGCCGAGGCCCCCGGCTACGTCAGCGTCGACGCCGGCCTGCTGCGGATCAGCGACGCGGAGCTCGGGCCGAAGTCGATCCTCTGGACCGTGGTGCCCGCCTGTGAGCTCGACCTGGGCGCTGCGAACCTCTCCGGCCTGGTGCGCCTCGACGTCGTCAGCCTGCCCTACGGCGCGACCTACCCGATCATCCCGGGGGAGCGACCTCGCCGGCCGGTGCCCGCCGGCGGCCTGATCGCCTACGCCGTCGGCAATCGCGGCCTGGAGGCGATCTCGCCGGTCTTCTCCTGCCGGCCGGGCGACGTCCTCCCGGTCGAGCGGCCGGCGCCGCCGGCGAGCGATCGGCAGGACTTGATGGTGGTCGCCCGCCTGGACGCCGAGACGGCGGTCGCCAGCGACGGCATCGAGGCGGTCGTCCTCCCCCTCCGCGACGGCGGCGGGCCCGGGAGGCGCCCCTCCGCCGCCACCCGGGCGGCCGGCTTCGCCACCTTTTTCTTCCTCGGCCTGCCGGCCGGCGACGCCCAGCGCCTCGAGCTGCGCCACAGCGAGTTGATCACCGAACGCATCGACCTGCCGCCCCTCGCCGGCGCCGTCCGCGAGATCGATCGCACCCTGGTGCCGCGGATCACCGTCGAGGTAGCCGTCGACTACCGGCCGCGCCGGCCGCACCGCCAGGCCGAGTTGTCGCTTCTCCATTGCGGAGCGGCGAGCCGCAGCACCGCGCCGACGTGCGCCCCGGTTTCCGAGCCCCTCGAGCTCGTCGCCGGCTTGTCGTTCTACCGCTTCGCCGGCGTCGACGCCGGCGACGTCGTCTTCGAAGCGCGGATCGACGGCGAGCGGCTGAGGGGTCTGGGGAGCGGCGCCAGCCTGCGGCTGGGCCGCGACGACGGCCCGGTCTTCCATGCCCCGCCCGACGTCGTCCGCGAGTTTCACCTCTACGGCCAGCTGCTCCTCGCCGGCAAGCCGGTCGACGGCGAGGTGCAGATCGCGGCCGCGTCCTCCGCCGCCGCCCTGCGGCGTTTCCCCACCGACGAGCGGCGCTTCTACCACGTCTACTACTTCGGCCAGCAGCCGCCGGCGATGGGCCTCGGCATCTACCCCGCCGAGCTGCGCGAGCGCGGTGGCGAAGCCCTGCTCAGCCTGCCCCTCGACCGGGTGTGGCGAGCCTGCGATGCCGACGGCTTTTGCCGTATCTTCCCGCGTTGGTCCACCTTCACCGGCGACGGCCGTTTCGACGTCGAGCTGGGGCAGACGCGGCTGCGGGTGCGGGTGAGCGATGCCGAGACCGGCGCCGCGATCGCCGGCGCCCTGGTGCTGCTGCGCGCTCCGCGCGGCTCGGGCTTCCACCCGGTGCACGTCTTCGACGGCCGTGCCCACAGGGCCGCCCGGCCGAGCGGCGAAGGGCTCGGCGCCTACACCGGCGCGCAAGGCGAGGCCCGGTTGCTGCTGGGCGAGGAGGACGCCCACTCCCTGGCGGTGCAGGCCGAAGGCTACGAACCCCTGGCGCGGGCGCTGGAGCTGCCGGCCGCAGGCGGGGAGATCATCGAGCTTGCGGTCGAGCTCATGCCGCGGCAGCCGGCGACCGGCGTGACCCTGCTGCTGGAGGACGGCCGGCCCGCCGCCCGCGCGGCGGCGGTCGCCATCCACCCCGACGGCAGCATCGATCGCGCCTGCACCGGGACGGCCGACGCCGCCGGCACCCTCAAGCTCGGACCGCCGTGTACCGGGGGGGAGGCGAGGCGCTTCCTCCTCTTCCATCCGCAGGCCCGCCTCGAGCGCCTGCCGGCAGCGGCGCTGCGCGCCTCGGCCACCGTCGTCCTCCCCCTGCGCCGCGGCCCGCCCCTCGTCCTGCGCCTGCGCGAGGCGGACGGCGAGCCCCTCGCCGGCGTCGCCTTCAGCCTGCGCTACGGCGACCTGGTGCTCGCCCCGGACCACCTGATCGCGGGGCGGATGCCCCACCGCACCGGCCCCCGCGGCGAAGCCCGCCTGCCGTTCATCGACGCCGGCGGCGAGCTGCCCGAGCTCTACCTGCCGGCCACCGGCCGTGCCTTCTTTCTCCACCCGGACGACGACGGGGTGGCTCTCGTCGAAACCGAGGCGCCGTGACCAAGCCTCCCCGGGGGTGAGGGATCAGCCGCCGCCGAGGACGCCGGTGACCGCCTGGCGCAGGTCGCGCTCGAGGTCGGGGGGCAGCGTTCCAGGTCAGCCAGCGGCAGGAGCCGTCCGTGGCGCGGTAGCGGTTCCGGAAGCGGATGGTGGTGGCGCCGCCGGCCAGGCGTTCGACCTCGGCGGCGGTCGACTCGCCGATAACGGCCCCCCCCAGCCGCCCGGCGGGCGGCCGTCACCGCGGGCTGCTCAGACCGCGTCCGACAGGCTGGTGAAGGTGAAGTCGCGCACCTTGAGCGGCGGGATCAGGTTGCCGCCGGTGCGCTGGGGCCGGCCCAGGGCCTCGAGGTTGTTGAGCATGATGACCGGGCTCTCGTTGAAGCGCATGTTCTTGATCGGGAAGGCGATCTTGCCCTTGTCGATGAAGAAGGTGCCGTCGCGGGTCAGGCCGGTGACCAGCACGGTCTGGGGGTCGACCATGCGGTTGTACCAGAAGCGGGTGACGAGGATGCCCTTCTCGGTACCGGCGATCAGCTGCTCGAGGCCGGCGTCGCCGCCGCTCATGATGCCGTTGGCGGGCTGGGGGACGGGCTCCTTCTCCTTCTGCTGCGCCCAGTAGCGCGAGTAGAAGAGATTCTTCACCACCCCCTTGTCGATCCAGGTGGTCTTCCTCCGCGGCAGACCCTCACCGGTCCAGGTGGCGCCGGGCACCTCCTGATCGAGCGGATCGCTCCACACCGTCACCCGCTCGTCGACGATCTTCTCCCCCATGCGGGTGCCGCCGCCGGGCTTGGCGAGGAAGCTGCGTCCCTCGTCGGCCGAGCGGGCGTCGAAGCTGAAGAACATGAACTGCAGCAGGCTGGCGACCGCCGCCGGTTCGAGGATGACGGTGTACTTGCCCGGCTCGATGGCGCGCGGGTTGCGCGAGCGCGCCGCCTTGTCGACGGCGATGCGCGAGGTGGCGGCGGTGTCGAGCTTGCGGGCGTCGTTGACGTCGCGCGCCACCCAGCCCGAGCCGGTACCGTCGGCGCTGCGCACGGTGACCGAGAAGTCGACGCCGGTCGAACGGTGGTAGGCGAAGAGGCCGCGGCTGTTCATCATCGCCTGGAAACCGCGGCCGTCCTCGAGGTAGCCGGCGGCGATCAGCTTCTGGTTCTGCGACGGCTCGATCGAGCTCGCCGCCGCCCGGGCACGGTAGGCGGGATCGATGGCGGCGGTGGCGTCGAAGTAGGCCGGCGATTCCGGGTAGCTGCCCTGGGGCTTGAGCGGCGGCATGAATTCCGGATTCTCCGGCGCCAGCCGGGCGAGGGCCTCGGCGCGCCGCACCACCTTCTCGAGGGAGGCGTCGTCGAGCTCGTTGATCGTCGCCGTGCCGGAGCGCCGGCCGTAGCTCGACTGCACCGCCAGGCTGAGGTTGGAGACCGTGCCGCTGGTGGTCACGGTGTTGCGGGCGTAGCGCACGTTGCCTTCCACGCCGCCCCCCAGGTTGGCGACGCAGGCTTCGGCCTTGGAGTAGCCGAGCACCTTGCTGAGGATCGCTTTGGCTTCGTCTCGGGTCAACAGCATGATGGCCATTGTACGTCAGAGTCCGGCGAGGGTTGCGCCGCCCCCGCAGCGTCCGGCGGCCGGAGGGCGGCATCCTCCGCCGGGCGGATCGCGCCCGGATAGGCCACCCTCAGCCGGCGGCGGGATCGGGGCCGTCGCCGCCGCGGTTGCGGCCGGCGGCGGCGGCGTACTTCTCGTCCTCCTCGGCGTGCGGATCGGCGAAGAGCAGCGGCTCGAAGGGCGGGCGACGCGGGGCGTCCGGCGGCGGCAGCGGCGGCGCCGCTGCCGCCGGCATGGGGGCGAGCTTGTGCAGCAGCACCCCCCCCAGGCCGACCGTCCAGGCGAGATACTGGATCAGCGCCCCGCAGACGGTGAAGAGCAGTCCCAGCAACCAGATCGGGCCGCCGGTTCCCGCCAGCACCGCCCCGGCGATCGACCACGCCTGGAAC
>RFGL01000193.1 GCA_003697015.1 Acidobacteriota bacterium
CGTCGCCGCCGGAGTGCCCGCGATCCGGCTGCGCCAGGTCGTTGTCCGGCGTCCGGCTGCCGCGAATCCTCAGCAGCAGCCGGCGGGCTTGCCTCACCTCGTCCGCCGGCGCTCCGTCGTACTCCAGGAAGCGCTCGAGCTCGCGCCGGGCGGCGGCGTAGTTGCCCTGCTCGTACAACGCGTAGCCGAGGTAGAAGCAGGCCCGCTCGTAGCCGGCGGCGACGGCGGCGCGGAAGTGGCCGATGGCGAGCTCGTGGTTGTCCCGCGAGAGCTCGACCAGACCGAGGAGGTAGGCTACCTCCGGCTGGTCGGGGAAGCGTCGTTGAAGGCGGGCGAGCGTCGTGCTGGCGGCTCCGTACTCCCGCAGCCGGTAGTGGGCCCTCGCCAGGGTCAGGCAGACGTCGAGATCGCGGGGTTCCTTCTTGGCTACGCGGGCCAGCGGCGCCACCGCCTCCCGGTACCGACCCTGGCGGAACGCCGCCAGACCCTGCTGGCGGTCGAGCTGGAGGCGGGCGCGGCGTTCGCTCGCCGCCAGCTCCTCGTTGTCGAGCCCCAGCCGCCGGGCCTCGGCGATCAATTCCAGGTTCTCCGACCAGCGGTTCTGCCCGTGCAGGCGCTCGATCCGGCGGCGCAACGCCGCCAGATCGAAGACCACCAGCGAATGCTGTTCGAGACGCGGCACGACGGCGACGTCGAGATCGCGCAGCTCGACGTAGAGCGCGTTGCCGCGGCGCTCGACCCGGCGCACGAGAGCGACCGCCGAGCAACCGGTGGGCTCGGGGAGGGATCCGGCGAACCTCAGCAGGTAGGCCCGCACCTCCTGCGCGTCCGGGCGCAGCTCCGGCAGCGGTTCGCCGGCCGCGGCAGGCTGCCAGATCAGGCGCTCAGCGCGCAGGCCACGGAGCATCGGCGGCTCGTCGCGACAGCGGATGGAAACGACGTCGCCGCCGGCGGCGCCCGGCGCCAGCAAGGATGCGGAGGCCAGCACCACGGCCAGCAGAGGAGGGAGCTGGCGGCGCGCGTCCGCCGGGCTTGACGGCCGAGCTGAATTCCACACCGAAGACGTCATCATCCATCTGCTAGACGCGTCGTCCAGCTCCGAAAGGGACCACGATCCCGGCCCCGCCCAGGGTTGCCAGTGAGCCACCACCGACCACGACTCTACCATCTGCGGTACGCCGCAGCGGCCCGCCGTCCACGCGGGCGAACCGGGCGGGAACCTTACGGCGCCGGGCTCAGCCCGCCGGCCACAGCCAGCCGAAGGAGCCGGCGGTGAGGAGGCCGTAGACGATGCCGTCGAAGATGTCTTTGAAGACGTTGGACCACTTGCGCCCCATCCAGATGGCGGCGGGGGCGGCGGCGCCGGCGTAGGCGAGGATGGCGACGGTGCCGGCCACCTGGAAGACCCGCAGGTAGTCGCTGCCGGCGGGCAGGGTACGGCTCGCCACGTAGGCGACGAAGATCGAGATCACCACGATGTAGAGCAGCCACGAACCCATGTTCTTCGCCATGTTGGGCAGCCCCGGCGGCACCACGGTGAGGAAGCCGGCCGGACCGCGCTTCATCTTCTCCTGCACCTCTTCGCTCTTCCACTCTTCGGGGCCGGCGGCGTAGGGGAAGGAGTACTCGCCCGGCGCCGGGTCCTGCTTGCGCAGGGCTTCGATCAACGCGTCTTCGTCCGGCAGCTTGGCCCAGTCGTTGCGGTGCAGGCGCAGCACCATCCAGATCAGGGAGCTGGCGATAAAGACCAGGACCGTGGAGACGAGAATCGGCGGCCACAACATCCCGAGTGTGACGTCCATGGGGACCTCCTTGGCTTCGCCTCGGCTTCGCCCGCGGGCGAGCGACGACGGTTGACGGATTCTTGGGCGGAGTGTAGCAAACCGCCGGCTCGACGCGCCGTCCTACGCCGGATGCCGGCGGGTGGCGACGCGGGCCAGGAAGAAGCCGATGGCGGCGATCGCCAGGAAGGCGAGGAGCTGCTCGGCGGGCTCGGGCAGACCGAGGGGAAAGCCGGTGATCTTCTCCCCTTGGCGCAGGCCCACCCAGGCGGCGAGCAGCACCCCGGTCAGGCCCTCGCCGCCGACCAGGCCGGAGCCGAAGAGGACGCCGCTCTCGCGCCGTGCTTCGGCTTCCTTCTCGGGCTGGCGGCGGGTGAGCACGTGGCGCAGGAGGCCGCCGACGAAGACCGCCGCCATGGTCGACAGGGGCAGGTAGACGCCGACCGCGAAGGCGAGGATCGGGATCTTGAAGCGCGACGCCACCAGGGCGAGGACGACGCCGATGCCGATCAGATACCAGGGCAGGCTCTGGTCGAGGACGCCGTCGATCACCAGCTTCATCAGCACCGCCTGCGGCGCCGGCAGCTCGGCGCCGCCGAGGCCGCCGGCGACCCCGCGGTCGAGCATCATCACCACCGCGCACACCGCGCCGGCCGAGGTCAGCACCCCGACCAGCTCGCCGATCTGCTGCACTTTGGGGGTGGCGCCGAGGAGAAAGCCGGTCTTCAGATCCTGCGAGGTGTCGCCGGCGATCGAGGCGGCGATGCACACCACCGTGCCGACCATCAACGCCGTCGCCTTGCCGGCAGCGTCGGTCCAACCGAAGGCGAGGAAGACGGTGCTCACCCCCAGCAGGGTGGCGATGGTCATGCCCGAGGTGGGGTTGGACGTCACCCCCACCAAGCCGACGATGCGCGAGCTGACGGTGACGAAGAAGAAGGCGAAGACGGCGATCAGAATCGCCGCTACGGCGCGCACCGCCATGCTGTCGATGGCACCGAGGATGCCCGGTACCAGGGTGAGCACCAGGAGGATGACCGCGAGCAGGACCAGCACCGCCTTGAACGACAGGTCGCGATCGATGCGCGGCGTCGCCGGGGCGTCGCCGGCGGCTCGCTTGTTGAGCTGGGCGAGGCCGAGCTTGAACGACTCGACCATGGTGGGGAAGGAGTTGATCAGGGTGAGGATGCCGCCGGTCGCCACCGCCCCGGCGCCGATGTAGCGCACGTAGCGATGCCAGATGTCGTGCGCCGACATGTCGCGGATCAGCATCTCGGTCTCGGGGTAGAGGGGCACCGTCTGCCCCGCGCCCCACCACTCGATGAGGGGGATGATGCCGAAGGCCGCCAGGGCCGAGCCGGCGACCATCACCGTCGCCACCCGCATGCCGAGGATGTAGCCGACGCCGATCAGGGCCGGCGACACCGAGATCGCCAGCTTGGCCTTGTACGCCAGGGCGAGCTCGAATTTGTTGTGGATCAGCTTCAGGCCGTCGGTCACCAGCTTGAACAACATCCCCGCCCCCAGCCCCCAGAAGACCGGGCTGGCCTGGCGGGCGCCGGCCTTGGAGGCGACCAGCACCTCGGCGCAGGCCATGCCCTCGGGGTACGGCAGATTGCCGTGCTCCTGCTTGATCAGGTAGCGGCGCAGGGGGATCATCGCCAGCACCCCGATCAGGCCGCCGCACATGGCGAGGAGGGTGATCTGGCTCCAGGCCGGGCTCATGCCCCAGATGAAGAGGGCCGGGATGGTGAAGAGCACGCCGGATGCCACCGACGAGCTGGCCGAGCCGATGGTCTGGGAGAGGTTGGCCTCGAGGATCGAGTGGCGGACGCCGAAGACGCCGAGCAGGCGGAAGGCCACCACCGTCAACACCGCGACCGGGATCGAGGTGGAAATCGTCAGCCCGGCCTTGAGCCCCAGGTAGGTGTTGGCCGCACCGAAGACCACCCCCAGGACGACGCCGGCCACCGCCGCCTTCACCGTCACCTCGGTGACCGACTCCTCGGCCATCAACGGGACGTAGGTCTCCCCCTCGCGCAGCTCGTACGCCGTCCGCGGCAGCTTGGTCTCCATCTCCACGCTCCTTCCGCTCCGATGACGGGCGCGACGTTACCACGAGGCGGCGATCGCTCCCGGGCGCTCACCCTCGAGGCTCGACCTGGAGATCGAAGACGCCGGTGTAGACCCGGCCGCCGCTCTTGAGCTGTACCCAGACGCGATAGGGACCGCCGCGGGGGAATTCGTAGGGCATGACCACCGGCGCGCCGGCGGCGGCGTGGCCACCGTGGCCACCGTGGCCGGAGAGGGCGTCGAGGGCCGCCGGCGGCAGCGCGCTCGAGCCGCTGGCGACGGCGCCGCTCTGGCGCAGCTTGAGGACGGTCTGGGCGGCCATCGAAATGGTGCCGGTGGGGTGGAGGTGGATGAAGACGGCGCCGTCGTGACGGCGGACCGCGGCATGGCTGAGCATCCCCATGTAGGGCTCGAGGACGGCGGCATCGCCGCCCGCGGCGTAGAGGGCGAAGCGCAGCTCGACCTCGCGGCCGGCGTGGAGAGGACCGCCGGGGACGAGGCGCATCTCGAAGCCGTCGTCGAAGACCGCCTTCCCCTCGCCGGCGGCGCCGCCGACGTGCCACGAGTCGTCGGCGTCGGGCGCCAGCCGGCCGGTGCGCGGCGGCGCGCCGGGCACGGCGGGCGGCAGCTCGACGGCGGCGGTCAGGGTGTGGGCGTAGCCGCTGGCGTGGGTGAGGTCGGCGTAGAGGCGGTAGCGGCCGGCGGGCAGCGCAGGCGGCAGGTCGACGGCGAAGCGCTCGTGGTCGAGGCGCACCGGGTGGAGATGGGCGAAGGCGTCGAGGGAGGGCTCGGCGATGAGGAAGGCGTGCATCAGCTTGCCGTGGTCGGGGACGATCGGCGACCAGCGACCCTGGCGGAAGTCGCTGTCGTCGATGACCAGCGCCAGGGTGCGGTGGCCGGCCTCCTCGACCGTCACCGAAGCGCGCACCGAAAGCGGTCTGGCGAGCCGCCGCTCATGCTGTGCGTCGGCGCCGTCCCACCACAGCTTGCCGCCGTAGAGCGCCACCGCCAGCAGCATCGCCGTCGCCGTCATCGCCCAGCGGGCGGCACGCCGGCGGCCGGGGCCGGCCTCGCTTCCCGGCTCGAGCACGCTCTCGCCCACCGCCGCACCGGCGGCGGTCACCGCGCCGGCGAAGAGCAGGACGGCGAGGGCGACGAGGAGCGTCCCGAGGTAGGGGCTCATCGACAGACGCTCGGTCGCCGCCGACACCACCGGCACGATCACCGTGCCGGCACCGAGCTCGCCGTCGACCTCGACGTGGACGCTGTAGGAGCCGCTGGTCATCAGCCACAGCTCGCCGGCGAAGAGGCCGACGTCGCCGCGCACCGGCCGGGCGACGTCGGGAGAGGGGGAGCCCTCGAGGCCGGTGTCCCAGCGCACCGGCCGAATGGCCACCCGCTGCGCCTTCCCTTCCTTGACCCGGACGGTGATCTCCGCCAGCCCCGGCACCACCCCCGGCGGGCGGACGATGACCCGCACGGGATAGGGGCCGGCCGTGCCCTCGAAGATGACGTTGGGACTGCCGACGTGCGCCGCCGCCGGAAGCGCCAGCGCCGCCGCCAGCACGATGCCGAGCGCCCGCCGCTTCACCGCTTGACCCGCGACATCCAGCCGCCCCACCACAGGCCGAGGCGGGTCGAGACCACGGCCAGGGCGAAGGCGCCGAGGGCCGCCTTGAGGTTGAGCGGATCGCCCCAGAAGCGACTCTGCCAGGCACCCGGTCGGGCGTTGTAGTCCCAGCGCCGGTCGTTGGCGAAGAACCAGTTGTCGCCGCCGCTGGACAGCAGAAAGGAGGAGAAGTGCCACTGCACCAGTCCCAGCACGAGAAGGAATGCCGCCGCCAACGCAACCGCCAGCCGCCAGTCCCGTCCCTCGCCCCAGCGCCGCATGAGGAGGTCGGCGGCGAGGCCCGGCGCCACCAGCAGGAGCGGCCAGACGTCGACCACCATCGAGGTGACCGGGTTGTAGATCGGCGCCAGCTTGGGCTCGGCGGGGAAGAGGGGCAGGATCCAGATCATCGCCAGATTGAGCGCCATGTAGGCGGCGGCGATGGTGGTCGCCGGCCAGGGCAGGCGGGCGGCGCGCGCCGGGCCGATGAGGAAGAGGGGAAAGAGGCCGCTGGCGACGAGGTAGAACTCGGCCGAATGCTGCTGGTTGGTCAAGCGGTACTCGGTTGCCATCAGCGCCACGAGGGTCAGCAGCACGCCGGCGAGGTAGGCGTAGGTCAGGCCGAAGCTGCGGCCGGGGGTGGCACCGCGCCGGTTCTGTTGCGCCAGGGCGAGAAGCAGCGCGCCGAGGCAGATGGCGATGAGCCCCAGGGCCAGCACCGCGTGCGGCGGGCTCAAGATCTCGACGTCGAGGCCGTAGGCGTTGTGCCACCAATCGTCGAAGGGGGCCGACGTCAGCATGGCGATGGCACCCCAGATCGCCAACCAGGCACCGAGAGGGGCGCGAAAGCCCCAGAAGCGCACCGCCACGGCGCGCTCCGCCGGATCGTTGCCGAAGGTGGTCTTGAGCGCCAGGTAGGCGCCGCACAGGCCGCCGATGATGCCGCCCAGGTAGATGGCCATGTGGGCCGGCGTCCAGAAGGTGTCGCGGCCGATCGTCCGGTGCCAGGAGATGTCCCAGATCACCCCGACGGCGATGCTCGTCGCCCCCACCGTCATGGCGAGGACGTACCAGGGCAGCGCCGCCTCCCGGCGTGCCGCCGGCGCCGCCGGCCGCGCTTCCGCCAGCGCCCCCGCCGTCGTCGTCGATGGTTCCATGCCGATCCTCCTTCCTGGTCGTCCCGCCGATGGTACCAGGACGCGGCGAGGCAGATCCGATTCCGGCCCGAAAGCCGGCTGCCCCGGGGTCCGGTAAGCTCGGCCGAGCGATGGCGCATCGAACGAAGAAACTCGTCGTCAAGGTGCTGGCGGCGCTGCCGCGGTGGCGGCTGCTCTACCGGGCGTGCCGCTCGTACTGCCAGGTCTACGACGGCGAGGGCATCGGCGACCCGTCGATCAACGGCGAGGCTCTCTTCCTCGACCGCCATCTGCGCCCCGGCGGGGTGGTCTTCGACGCCGGAGCGCACGACGGTTCGTGGAGCGCCGCGGTGCTGGCGCGCGATCCGACGGCGCGCATCCACGCGTTCGAGGCGTCGGCGGAGGCCTTTGCCCGGCTCGCCGCCCGCCGCTGGCCGGCGCCGGTGACGTGCCGTCACCTGGCCCTGTCGTCGTCGGTGGGGAGGGGACGGCTCTACAGCGAGATCGGCTCGCTCTACCCCAAGCCGCGGCGGCAGCCGGGCGGCGCCCTCCTGGTGCCCCGGCGCCTCGAGGAGGTCGCGACCACCACCGTCGATCGCTACTGCCGGGAACACGGCGTCGGCGCCATCCACCTGCTGAAGCTCGACGTCGAGGGCCATGAGCTCGAGGTATTGCGCGGCGCCCGCGGCATGCTGGCGGCGGGCCGCATCGACCTGGTGCAGTTCGAGTACGGACCCTACGCCATCTACGCCCGCGCCTTCTTGCGCGACGCCTTCGAGCTCTTCGCCGGTCACGGCTACCGCCTGTTCAAGATCACCCCCCGCGGGCTGCGGCCGTTGCCGGCCTACGACGAGCTGGAAGAGAACTTCCGCTACAAGAACCTGGTGGCCATGCGATGACCCTGGCGATCGTGATCGGTGCGCTGCTCGGCGTCGTCTTCGCTGGCCTGGTCAGGCTCGTCGACCGCCGGCGGCAGGTCCCGCTCTACGCCGCCGGCCTGGTGGTAGCGGCGGCGATCTACGTCGTCTTCGCCCTCCCCGCCGCCGGTCGGGGCTGGCTGCTGGTGGAGCTCGGCGGCCTCCTCCTCTTCACCGCTCTCGCCGTCGCCGGCCGCCGCCGGCCGGCACTGATCGCCCTCGGCTGGTTGCTCCACGTCGCCTGGGACGGCCTGCTGCACCAACCGACCCACGCCCCCTTCGTCCCCGTCGCCTACCCGGCGCTGTGCATCGGCTTCGACCTGGTCGTCGCCGTCGCCGCCTACCTCGCCGCCCGCCGATCCGACCCCCACTGAGGCACTGAGGTGCTGAGGCACTGAGGTGCCACCCTTTTCTCGAGGTGCCACCCTTTTCTCGAGGTGCCACCCTTTTCTCGAGGTGCCACCCTTTTCTCGAGGTGCCACCC
>RFGL01000194.1 GCA_003697015.1 Acidobacteriota bacterium
CGCCGGCGGCTCCCAGCGCCGCCCGGGTGGTGCTGCGCGCCCTGCCCAGCCTGCTGCTCCTGGTGGTGGTGATCGGCGGCATCGTCGGCGGCGTCTTCACCGCCACCGAGGCGGCGGGGGTGGCGGTGCTCTACGCCCTCGTCCTCGGCCTCGCCTACCGCCGGCTGCGGCTCTGCGAGCTGCCGGCGGTCCTGCGTGATGCCGCCGCCACCACCGGCGTGGTGATGGCGCTGATCGCCTCCTCCCTCGCCATGTCCTGGATCCTCGCCTACGCCGGCGTGCCCCAGACGGTGAGCGCCGCGCTCCTCGGCCTGACCGACGATCGCTTGCTGATCCTGCTGCTGATCAACCTGGTGCTGCTGCTCGCCGGCACGGTGATGGACATGACGCCGGCGGTGCTGATCTTCACCCCCATCTTCCTGCCGGTGGTCGTCGCCCTGGGCATGGACCCGGTGCACTTCGGCATCGTGCTGGTCTTGAACCTCTGCATCGGCCTCTGCACGCCGCCGGTGGGCAGCGTCCTCTTCGTCGGCTGCGGCGTCGCCGGCATACCGATCGCCCGTCTGGTGCGGCCGCTGATCCCGCTCTATCTGGCGATGCTCGCCGTCCTGCTGGCGGTCACCCTGGTGCCCGCCCTCTCTCTCTGGCTGCCGCGCCTCTGGGGCTACTGAGGCCGCGGCGCGCTCTCCGCTGAGTCCCCGTCCGAGCGCGCCATCGCCTGCCGTGCCAGCTCGGCGAGGGTTTCCTGGCCGGCGTGGAAGACGGAGGCGAAGCGCGGATTGATGGCGGCGATCTTCCGCCGCAGGGCCTTGGCTTCCTGCGCCCGTCCGGCGAGCTCCAGGGCGGTCAGCCAGCCGAGGCGGTTGTAGAGCTTGAAGGCCCACTGCGAATCGCCCCAGTAGGTGCTGAGCTCGTCGGCGCGGGCGAAGAGCTCGGCCGCGGCGGCGGGTCGCCCGTCGGCCAGCAGCCGACTGGCTTCGACGTGAAAGAGGGCCGCCTGATGCCACTGGTGCTCGCGCGGCGGCAGATCCGCCTCCTGCGCCACCCCGGCGCGCAGCCGCTCCTCCAGCTCGAAGGCATCCTCCCGGCGGCCGGTCAAGAGCGCCAGACGATGCGGCAGGACGCTGCGGTAGAGCCGCTCGGAGCAGCTTTCGACCCGCTGCCAGCCTCCCTCGAAGTCCCCTGCAGCGTAGCTGAGGAGGACTTCGGCGTGGCAGCGCAGGCCGCCCTTCAGCACGTCGCGGCATGCCTCCTCGGCCTCGAGGTCGGCCAGCGCCTGGCGGGCGCGGTCGATCTCGCCGGCGAAGATCATCAGCTCCATCAGGTGCTGCAAGCTGGGGCAGAAGTCGCTCCTGCGGGCGAGGGCTTCACGGAAGGCCTCCTCCGCCTCGTCGTAGCGGCCGAGGAGCATGTAGAGCTCGCCCAAGGAATCGTGGGGATTGGCCTGGTCGGGGGCGATGTAGACGTAGCTCTGGAAGCGTTCCTCGGCCTCGTCGAAGCGGCCGCGGGCCATCGCCAGGTAGCCCAGGCGGTTCTGGGCCTCGACCCAGTTGGGGTGGCGTTCCAGCAGGTGCTGGTAGCAGCGTTCGGCCTCGTCCCAGTCGAGGCGCAGCCAGCTGGCGTCGCAGGCCACGCTGAGCGCGAAGGGATCGTCGGGATGGGACTCGAGATAGCGCGCGAGCATCGCTTCGGCCTCGTCGTGCTCGCCGTCGGCATGGGCCAGGTAGTAGCGGATGAAGAGCGCCTCGCGCGGCGTCAGACGGCTGGCGTCGACGGCGCGCAGGCGCTCGGCGGAGGCTCGCTGGCGCCAGTGACGGGCGAGGAAGAGATGGGCCATGGCGAAGTCGGGATCGAGCTCGACGGCACGCTCGAAATGCTCGTGGGCTTCGCTCAGGTAGCGTTTCTTCAACGCCTCGAGCCCCTGCTCGAAGGCCTCCAGGGCCTGCCGCGAGTCGCTGGTCCACGGCGGCGGCTGGGGCCGGCTCAAGAGGTAGAGGCCGCCCATCGCCGCCGAGACCACGACCAGCAGCAGGATGAGGAGCGGGAAGACCTTGTTCATGATCGGCTCTCCGGACGTCGGGCGGTGGACGCGCCGGCAGCGGCGCGGCGGCCGGGGGGGCGGCTGCGCGGCAGGCGGCCGACCGCAACCAGGGTCAGGTCGTCGTATTGGGGGCCGCCGCGGGTGAAGGCGGCGATCGCCCGCTCGACCCCGCGCACCACCTCTTCCGGGCCGCCGGCGGTGCTCGCCAGGGCCTCGATCAGACGCTCCTCGCCGAAAAACTCGCCGCTGGGGGCGGCGGCCTCGGTGACGCCGTCGGAGTAGCCGAGGACGATCTCCCCCGGCGCCACCGGCACCTCGATCGGCTGGTAGCTGCCGTTGGCCAGGGCGCCGACCGGAATGCGGTGCGGCGGCAAGGGCAGCTCGCTGACCCGGCCGTCGCGGCGGCGCAGCAGGAGGGGCGGCTGGCCGGCGAGCAGGTAGCGCAGCTGCTCGCCGTCGGCGCTGACGCCGAGATAGCCGAGAGCGACGAAGCGCCGACGGCCGAGCTCATAGAGGCGGCGGTTGGTGAGGGCGAAGAGCCGCCCGGGATCGGGCTCGGCGATGGCCAGGGCGTGCAACGCCTCGTGCGCCGCCATCATCATCAGCGCCCCGGAGACCGACTTGCCGGAGACGTCGCCGTAGACCACCGCGGCCCCGCCTGCCGGCGCCGGCAGCTGAGCGAAGAAATCGCCGCCGACGTCGCGCGCCGGCTGGCACACCGCCGCCACTTCCCAACCGGCGGCGAAACACAGGCGGCCCGGGTTGAGGTCGGCCTGGATGCGGGCGGCGATCTCGAGCTCGCGCTCGAGCTCCGCCTGCTGGGTACGCTCGGCCAACAGCATGCCGGTCTCGAGGGCCAGGCAGGCCTGGTGCAGGAGCCCCTGCAGAAGCTCGAGCTCCTCCCGTTCGAGGGGCATCCGACCGCGCTTCTCCGACAGCAGCACCAGGCCGATCCACCGCCGGCTGGAGGCCAGCTCGCCGATCGCCTCGACGCCGGCCTCCTCCAGCTGGCGCGCCATGGCGGCGACTTCCGGCGAGCGGATCGGCAGCGCGCCGAGCTGGTCGAGACGGGTCAGGCGGCGGCGGCGGTTGAGGAAACGCTGCAGCGGCGGCAGGAGCGGCAGGGTGGCGGGCAGATGGTCCGGCCCGGCGACGCATTCCAAGGCGTCGCCGCGCAGCAGGTAGAGGGCGGCGAAGCGCAGGTCGACCAGGCGCGGCAGCTTCTCCACCAGCTCGCGCACCACCGCCTCCGGGTCGACCTTGGCGGTCAGCGCTTCCCCCAGCTGCATCGTCGCCTGCCGCAGGCGCGCCCGCTCGCCGAAGAAGAAACGGTCGACCGGGTCTTGCAAGCGGCGGCGCAGGGGCTCGAAGAGCAGCACGATGGCCAGCGCCAGGACCACCGGAAAGTAGCTCGAGGAAGCCAGGTCGCTGCCGCGGAAGGCGGCGTTGAAGCCGGCGATGGCGAAGGCGTAGACGCCGGTGACGATGACCGTGGTGATGGTGTACAGCAGACTGCGGCGCAGGATGATGCGGATGTCGAAGAGCTGGAAGCGGACGATGGCGTAGGTGAAGGTGATCGGCACCAGGATCAGGGGCAGGACGCCGAACCAGAAGAGGCTCCGGCTGTCGCGCACCACCAGCATCGCGATCAGGAAGGGCGCCAGCCCGAGCAGCGAGCCGACGAGCACCCAGAGCACCCCCCGGCGCTCGCGCGCCGTCCCCAGGTGACGGGCGTTGGCGCGCAGGGCGAAGAGGCCGAGGAGGACGAAGATCACCAGCAGCCACCAGCTGGCCGCCGGCGAGCCGGCGAGCCGGCGGCCGGGGGCGCCGCGCGCCAGCTCGAGCAGCACGCTCGCCACCAGCACCACCACCGGCACGGCGTAGAGCATCGGCCAGCCCCAGCGCAGGGCGAGGCGCGTCAGCCGGCCGGTGCGACCCGGGCTCTCCGCCGCCACCTGCAGCCAGGCGGGGCGGGGAAAGACCAGGTAGAAGTGGAGGATGGCCGACGGCAAGAAGAGCATCGCCAGGCTGCCGATCGACAGCACCACGGTGTCGACGCCGGAATACGACGCCGGCCGCAGGCGGCAGACCAAGGCCAGCATGAAGAGGCCGCTGAGGAGAAAGAAGACCTGGCTGGCGTGCTGGGCCGGCTGGCGTACCAGCACGAAGAGGCCGAGGAAGAAGAACGACACGGCGACGCCGCAGACGTAGAGGTAGCTGCCGTCGCCGATCCGCCGCCGATCGAGCCGCACCCGGCGTTCCACCCGCTCGCCGCCGGTGGTCTTGACCAGATAGGGCAACTCTTCGCCGATCCGCCGCCGGTTGAGCAGCGACGCCGCCTGCTCGTAGTCGTGGATGATCTCGCGCGCGATGCCGATGATCTCGTCGCCGGCCCGGATGCCGGCGCGGTCGGCGCCGCTGCCCGGGATCACCTCGCGCACCACCAGCCGCGGATTGTCGGTCTCCAGCACCACCCCGTCGTAAGGCCGCGGCAGGAACATGTCGCCGATCGACAACCCGGCGAGCCCCAAGGCCACCAGGCCGAAGAGCAGCAGCAGGGGGGTGGGATTGAATCGGGCGGCCATGACGGTGAATTGCGGCGCCGCACGCGGGCGGACGCGGGACGGATCGCCGGCGACCTCGGCGCGCGGCGTCGTGATGCTCACCCCAGATCGTACGTCAGAGCGGGCGCCGGGTTCCGATCCGGCCGCCCCGAGAGGCGCCGGCGGCTTCCGGCGTCGACACGATCTATACTAGCCGTCGTGTGCGCTCGAGCCCCATCCGCCCTGCGGGGCGGCCGCCGGTGGCCGGCCGCGGTCGCGTCGGTCGTCCTGCTGGTGAGCCTTCCCGCCGTCGCCGGCGGCGGCATCGGCGACGTCCCCGAACCCGAGAACGGCGCCTGGGCCGACGCCACCCTGGCGCTCCTGCGCCACAACCGCGGCCTCTGCGACCGCATCGCCGACGATCTGCTCGCCTACTGGCGCGGCCTGCCGGCGGATCACGGGCCGCAGCTCGAGCGCAACGAGAAAGCGGTGCGCGACTACGTGCTGCGCCAGCGGCTGGCGGATCTGGCGGCGGCGCGCGCCAGCGCCGACCTGGTGCGCCGCTTCTTCCCCGGCACCCTGGCCGAGGTCAGCAGCGAGGCCGGCGCCGCCATGGGTCGGCTGTTCGAGCTCCAGGGCAACCTCTGCGACAGCGTCGCCTATCCCACCGGCCCGCGCCAGCGCTTCGCCGACGAGATCGGCGAGACCCTGGCGCGCATCGACGCCGAGGTCACCGAGCTCGGGCGCTTGCTGGTGGTGCCGGACGAAGACCTGGAGCGCGCTCTCGAGCCCTACCTCCTGGCCATCGAGCTGGCCGGCGTCGAAGCCCAGGGGGAGCTCCTGGCCTATCTCGAGAGCTTGAAGCCCAAACCCAAGGGGCCGACCCTCGAGGAGCGGATGCGCGGCTGGTACCAGCGCTACGGCCAGGCGGTGCAGCCGAGCAAAGAAGCCCTCGGCCGCTTCCTCACCGCGCGCCAGAACGGCGACCGCAGCGCCCTCGGCCTGGCCTGCCGCGAGCTCTCCCGCCGCACCATCGAGGTCCTGGCCCGCGAGCCCAGCGTCTTCCGCGCCCCCGAACCCTCGGTCGAGGCCCCCCTGCGCGGCGCCTTCCAATCCCTGAGGCGCATGGCCACCGCCTGCACCGCCGGCAATTTCAAGTCGGTCGACGAGAACCTGGCCGAAGCCCAACGCCGTCTCGCCGTCGCCGCCCAACGCCTCCAACCCTTCGGCCTCAGCCCCTAGCACGCAACCTCCCGTCGCGCACAAGCCGTTGATTAAAAACAACTTGTGAATTCGGTGGCACCTTACGACCGGCGCGGCATCGGCCCTTCGAGCCACCACGACGTGGTGATCGAGTCGGCCGGCGGACCGGCGCAGATCCCGGGCTGCCAGACCCGGCTGATCGGACGCCGTCCGCCGGGGATCGATGGCGGCGCGAGGGGGCACCCCCCTCCCCGTTCAGCCCGCCAGCGCGGCGGCCAGGGCATCCTGACGGATGGCGCCGTGGCTGGCGTGCCAGGCGACGTCGCCGTCGCGCAGCAGGATGGCCTGGGGGGATTCGTGGCGCACGCCGCTGCGCTCGGCGAAGGCGGCGGACGCCGGACGGGCGTTCTGGATCTCGATCAGGGCGAGCTCGGCCCCCGCCGCGCCGCTGGCGGCGAAGCGCCGGAACTCGTCGTAGGCGTGGTGGGAGATCGGGCAGGTCAGGCTGTGCTTGAAGACCAAGACCGGCACCTGGCGCGAGCGCTCGAAGAGCGCCTCGATCTCGTCGGTGGAACGCAGGCGGGCGATTTCGACCATGGCTTTCCTCCATCGAATGTGCTCGATGCCCGGCGGGCGGCGGCCGATGGTACTGCAATTCTGCCCCAACCTGCATCCGGGTATTCCCCTCGGCGCCGATCTCCGATACGCTCCGCAACACGGCAGCCGCGACCGGCCATCGTTGCGCGCCGGGGCTGCCGCTGGAACCATCGCGATGACCGACCTTCGATCGATCCCATCCCTGCTCCTGGCCAGCGCTCTGCTGCTGGCCTGCGGCGGCGAGGCACCGCCCGAGGCGGCGGCGACGCCACCGCCGGCGACGCCGGCGAGCAGCCCGCCGCCGAGCGCCGACGACTCCCTCGGCCTGCTGTCCTCCCGCGGCCCGGTCGCGGTCGAGCCCGGCGGCGAGGAGGCGGGCGGCGGGGCGGCGGACGGCGACGCGCGCACCATCGTCGCGCCCTTCGCCGAATTCACCCTCCCCGCCGGCTGGAGCCGGGTCGCCCCCAGCTCGTCGATGCGCCTGGCCCAGGCGCGGGTCGACGGCGCCGGCGGACCGGGGGAGCTGACCGTCTTCCACTTCGGCATCGGCGGCGGCGGACCGGTCGAACAGAACCTGGCGCGCTGGATCGGTCAGGTGGAGGCGACGCCGGGCACCGAGCCGCGCCGCGAGACCTTCACCGTCAACCCCTTCCGCATCACCCTGGTCGAGGTCGAGGGCACCCTCAAGCCCAGCACCATGGGCGTCGGCCCGACCACGCCCCAGCCCGACAGCCGGCTCCTGGCGGCGGTGGTCGAAGGCCCCGGCGGCCCCTGGTTCTTCAAGCTCACCGGCCCCGCGTCCACCCTGGCCGCGGCCCGCGACGACTTCGTCACCATGTTGAAGAGCGTGACGGCCAGGCCGTGACCGGGGCGCGCTCCATCCGCCGGCGTCCGCGCTGCGGGCGGCGGACGCCGTCGAGCGTCCGGC
>RFGL01000195.1 GCA_003697015.1 Acidobacteriota bacterium
TAGGCCTGCGGATCGGGGCAACGCGCCAGGCTCATCGAGCCGCGCAGCTGGTCGATGGAGGCGTATTCGTGCTCCTCCAGCCAGGCGACGAAGCCCCGGCGCAGCTCCCCCAGATAGGCCGGACCGCGCGCGAGCAGCGCCGACGTCACCTGCACCGCGGCGGCACCGCACATCACCGCCTTGACCGCGTCGACCACCCGATGGACGCCGCCGGAAACCGCCAGGGAGGCGTCGATGCGGCCGTAGAGCAGCGCCAGCCAGCGCAGGCGCAGCAGCAGCTCGGAGGGATCGGACAGACGCAGGGTGCGCACCACCTCCAGGGCCTCGACGTCGACGTCCGCCTGATAGAAGCGGTTGAACAGCACCAGGCCGTCGGCCCCGGCGTCGGCCAGCTGGCGGGCGAAGTGGGCGATCGAGGTATAGAAGGGCGCCAGCTTGACCGCCAGCGGAATCGCCACCTGCTGGCGCACCGCACGCACCATCTTCAGGGTCTCGAGCTCGATCGCCGCGCCGCTCAGCCGCGGATCGCCGGCCAGCCGGTAGACGTTGAGCTCCAGGGCGTCGGCGCCGGCCTCGGCGATCAGCTCGGCATAGGCCAGCCAGCCGCCGAGGGTGGTGCCGTTGAGGGACGCGATCACCGGTACGCCGACCGCTTCCTTGATGCGCCGGATCTGCTCCAGGTAGGCCTCCGGCCCGAGGGCGAAGGCAGCGGGCTCGGGCAGGTAGCTCAAGGCCTCGGCGAAGGACTCGGCCGGCGCTTCGAGATGGTGGTGGGTGGCGAGCTGCTCGCCGCTCAGCTGCTCCTCGAAGAGGGAGTGCATGACGATCGCCGCGGCGCCGGCGTCCTCCAGCGCGCGGACGCCGCCCAGGTCGTCGACCAGGGGCGAGGCACCGGGCATGAAGGGGTGGGGCAGCTCCAGCCCCAGGTAGGTGGTGGTCAGCTCCATGATCTCCTCCTCATCCCGCGGCTTCCTCCTCTGCGGCGCCGCGCGCCGGCGCCGGGATGGTGATGCCGGCCAGCTGCCGGTAGAGGGCGAAGCGCTGCTCGACCTGCTCCTGGGCGGCGGCGAGGAAACCCTTGAAGCGCTCCGGGCTGAGCTTCTCCACCATGCGGAAGCGGGTCTCGGCGCGCATGTAGTCCGCCACCCCGGCCTTGGGCGGCGGCGAGTCGAGCACCAGGGGGGGCTTTCCCGCCGCCGCCCGCCGCGGATCGAAGCGATAGAGCGGCCAGACGCCGCAGGCCACCGCCTGCTGCTGCTGGCGGGCGCCGTCGGCCAGGTCGTAGCCGTGGGCGATGCAGGGGCAGTAGGCGATGACCAGGGACGGCCCGGGGTAGGCCTCGGCCTCGCGCAGGGCCTGCACGGTCTGGTTCATCTTGGCGCCGAAGGCCACCCGCGCGACGTAGACGTCGCCGTAGCTCATCGCTTCGAGCCCCAGGTCCTTCTTCGGCCGCTCCTTGCCGGCGGCGGCGAATTTGGCCGCCGCCCCCAGGGGGGTGGCCTTCGACGCCTGGCCGCCGGTGTTGGAGTAGACCTCGGTGTCGAGCACCAGCACGTTGACGTCGCGGCCGCTGGCCAGCACGTGGTCGAGGCCGCCGTAGCCGATGTCGTAGGCCCAGCCGTCGCCCCCCACCAGCCAGACGCTCTTCGGCACCAGGTAGTCGGCCAGCGCCGCCAGGGTGGGCGCCGCGGGGTCGTCGACGGCGTCGAGGGCCCGGCGCAGGGCCGCCACCTGCCGCCGGCGCTCGGCCAGGGCCTCTTCGTCGCGGCCCGCCGGCGCCGCCAGCGCCGCCACCAGCCGCGGCTCGAGCCGCGGCACCAGGCGCTCGAGCAGGAGCCGCGCCCGCCGCCCCAGGGCGTCGACCGCCAGGCGCAGGCCGAAGCCGAACTCGGCGTTGTCCTCGAAGAGCGAATTCGACCACGCCGGGCCGCGGCCGTCGGCGTTGGCGGCATAGGGGGTGGTCGGCAGATTGCCGCCGTAGATCGACGAGCAGCCGGTGGCGTTGGCGATCAGCAGGCGGTCGCCGAAGAGCTGGGTCAGGAGCTTGAGGTAGGGCGTCTCGCCGCAGCCGGCGCAGGCGCCGGAGTACTCGAAGAGGGGCTGGAAGAACTGCGATCCCTTGGCGTCGATGCGTTCGATCCGCCGCCGGTCGATCTCCGGCAGCCGGAGGAAGAAGTCGTAGCTCGCCCGCTCCTCCGCCCGCCGCGGCGCCTGCGGTTCCATGTTGATCGCCTTGCGCCGCGGGTTGGCCTTGTCCTTCGCCGGGCAGACCTCGACGCAGAGGTGGCAGCCGGTGCAGTCCTCCGGCGCCACCTGCAGGGTGTAGCGCAGGCCGCGCAGGTCGGGCGCCCGATAGGGGACGCTGCGGAAGCCCGCCGGCGCCGCCGCCAGCTCGGCCTCGTCGTAGACCTTGGGGCGGATGGCGGCGTGCGGGCAGGCGAGGGCGCATCGGTTGCACTGGATGCAGATCGCCGGCTGCCAGATGGGGATCCGGTGGGCGACGTTGCGCTTCTCCCAGCGGCTGGTGCCGACCGGCCAGGTGCCGTCGACCGGGAAGGCCGACACCGGCAGGTGATCCCCCTTGCCGGCGAGCATCACCGCCGTCACCCTGCGCACCAGCTCCGGCGCCTCCGGCGGCACCACCGGCGGCCGGCGGCGGCGGCCCCGGGCCACCGCCGGCACCGCCACCTCGTCGAGGTGGTTCAGGGCGCGGTCGACGGCGGCGTGATTGCGCGCCACCACCACCGGCCCCCGCTTGCCGAAATCGTGCTCGATGCGGCGCTTGATGCGGTCGATCGCGCGCTCGATCGGCAGCACGCCGGAGAGGGCGAAGAAGCAGGTCTGCATGATGGTGTTGATGCGCCCGCCGAGCCCCGCCTCGCGCGCCAGGCGATAGGCGTCGACGACGAAGAGGCGCAGCTTCTTGGCCACGATCTCCTCCTGCACCTCGCGCGGCAGGTGATCCCACGCCTCGTGCGGCGGATGGGGGGCGTTGAGCAGGAAGGTCGCGCCGGGCGCGGCGCAGGCGAGCACGTCGAGGCGGTCGAGGAAGTGGAATTGGTGGCAGGCGACGAAGCCGGCCCGGCGGATCAGGTAGGTGGAGCGGATCGGCCGCGGCCCGAAGCGCAGGTGGGAGATCGTCACCGCCCCGGCCTTCTTCGAGTCGTAGACGAAATACCCCTGGGCGTAGAGCTCGGTCTCCTCGCCGATGATCTTGATCGAGCTCTTGTTGGCGCTGACCGTGCCGTCCGAGCCCAGACCGTAGAACACCGCCCGCACCACCTCCGGCTTCTCCAGGTCGTAGTCTTCGTCCACCTCCAGGGACAGATGGCTGACGTCGTCGACGATGCCGGCGGTGAAGATGCGGCGCGGGCGCTCCGCCGCCAGGTGGTCGAAGATCGCCTTGACGTGGGCGGGGGTGAATTCCTTCGACGACAAACCGTAACGCCCGCCGGCGACCCTCGGCGGCTCCCGCCACGGGGCGCTGCCGGCGGCGCGCGCCGCCTCGAGGGCGGCGACCACGTCGAGGTAGAGGGGCTCGCCCGGCGCCCCCGGCTCCTTGGTGCGGTCGAGCACCGCCAGGGCGCGCACCGCCGGCGGCAGGGCGGCGACGAAGTCGGCGGCGGCGAAGGGGCGGTAGAGACGCACCTTGACGAGCCCCACCCGCTCCCCCGCCGCCAGCAGGTGGTCGACGGTCTCGTGGGCGGCCTCCGCCGCCGAGCCCATCACCACCACCACCCGCTCGGCCTCGGGGTGGCCGTGGTAGTCGAAGAGACGGTAGCGCCGGCCGCAGCGCGCGGCGAGTCGATCGAAGGTCTCGGCGACGATCCGCGGGCAGGCGTCGTAGAAGGGGTTCGCCGCCTCCCGCGCCTGGAAGAAGACGTCGGGATTCTGCGCCGTGCCGCGGATGAACGGATGGTCCGGCGACAGCGCCCGCTGGCGGTGCGCGAGAA
>RFGL01000196.1 GCA_003697015.1 Acidobacteriota bacterium
GGCCCTGGCGGCGGCCCTCGGCGAAGCGGTGGAGCGCATCGCCACCACGCCGCCGTCGCGCCGGGATCTGCTCTATGCCGCCCACGCCGACTTCGCAAGCGAGGCCGTCGATCCCCACGCCTTCGACCTCTTCCACCCCCAAACCCGCGCCGCCCCCGGCTTCCCCTTCCTGCCGCCGTCGCGCCTCCGCCCCCAACCCTGGGTGTGGGGGGCGTGCCTCGCGAGCGGCGAGCCGCGGGCGGTGCCGGCGGGGCGGGTCTTCGTCGAGCCGGTGCCTTCCGACGGCCTCGATGCCCCCCTGGTCAGCGGCTTTGCCGCCGGCGACGCCCTCGCCGGTGCGGTCCTCGCCGGCCTCTGCGAAGTGCTGGAGCGCGATCACCTGATGATCGCTTGGGCCAATCGGCTGCCCCTCCGCCGTCTGGATCTCGGCGGCGCCAACGGCGATGCCGGCGCCTGCGCCGCGGCGTTCGCCGACCGCGGTCTGGAGGCGCGCTGCGCCGCCGTCGAGCTCGACCTCGGGGTTCACCTCGCCGTCGGCATGCTGCGTCCTCTGGCCGGCGAGAAGGCGGCCGGCGAACCGGCGACGGTGATCTCGGCCGCCGCCGGCCCCGACCTTCACCGGGCCTGCGCCCGCGCCCTGCACGAGCTGGTCACCTGCCGTGCCTTCGTCCAGGAGGCGCTGCGCCGTGCCGGCGGCCGCCTGCCCGCGCCCGGGGCGGTGGTCGCCGGCATGGCCGATCACGGCCTGCTCTACGCCCGGCCGGACATGCTCCACCACCTCGATCCCTGGTGGCATGCGCCGGCGGTCCCTCTGCCGCCGCCGTCGCCGCCGCTCGCTCCCGCCGCGGCCCTGGGCCGGCTGCTCGAGCGCCTCGAGGCCGCGGGTCTGCGCGCCCTGGTGGTCGAATTGACGCCGCCGGAGATCCGCGACCTCGGTCTCCACGTCGTCAAGGTCCTGGTACCGGGCACCTATCCGATGAATTTCGACGGCCGATGGCCCCACTTCGGCGGCGAGCGCATCTACCGGGCACCGGTCGCCTGCGGCCTGCGCTCGACCCCCCTGTCCTTCGCCGAGCTCAACCGCGTACCCCACCCCTTTCCCTGAGCGCGGAAGGCGAAGCGCTATGATCGGAGACGGATTCCCGAGGAGCTCGGTCGCATGATCCGCTGGCCCGTCCATCCGCCGACAAGGGTGCCACCCTTTTCGCAACCTCTTTCAACTCAATGGGTTAGGCAGGTGCCACCCTTTTTTCAGCCGGCGCCGCCCTCGGTCTCCGTCGGTTCACTTCACGGGGAGGGCGAGATGCGCCGATCCGCCGGAACAGGCCCCGAGGGGAGGGTGCCACCGGCGTCACAACCCCTTTCCTCACAATCACATACACAGGTGCCACCCTTTTTTCCCGGCAAGCGGTACCGCGGCGTAGCGACGCTGACCCTGCCGCCGCCCCTGCCGGTGACGGCGAGCCTCGACGGGGCGCTGCGGGCGCGCCTCTCCTGCCGCCGTTTCGACGGCGGGCCGATTTCGCTTCAGGACCTCGCCAGTCTGCTCGGCGGCGCCTACGGCGTCGGCGACGCGGTGGCGGTGCGCGGCCTCGACGCGGGGTGGCTGCGCCAGCGGCCGGTGCCGTCGGCGGGCAACGCCTATCCGCTCGAGATCTACCTGCTGATCCGCGCGGTCGCCGGGGTGGAGCCCGGCACCTACCACTTCGACGCCGCCGGCCACCGGCTCGAGCGGATCCGCGGGCCGGTGCCCTGGCCGCGGACGGTGGCCTTGTGCCAGGGCCAGCCCTACGTCGCCGGCGCCAGCGCCCTGGTGGTGCTGAGCGCCGTGCTCGACCGCACCCTGCCGCGTTACGGCGATCGCGGCCGGCGCTTCGTGCTGCTCGAAGCCGGTCACTTGGGGCAGAACCTCTACCTCCTCGCCGCCGCTCTCGGCCTCGGCTGCCTGGCCGTCGGCGGTGCCGACGACGCCGCCCTGGCGGCGATCCTCGACCTCGACCCCGGCCGCGAGCCGCCCCTCTACGCCCTCGCCATCGGCCGGCCGTCGACCACCGACCGCGCCCGCGCCCGCGACCTCGTTCAGGAGTGACGCCACGTCTCAGCCGCCGCAGGCGACGGCGTGGGGGTGCTCGGCGAGGCCCATCTGACGCCAGCGTTCGACCCCCAGACGGCGTTCTTCGGCGGCTTCAGCGGCATCGCCCAGGCGGGCGGCGGCGGCCGCCAGGCCGCAGTGGCTGTGGGCGGTGCTGGCGAGCTCGTGGCCGTTCTGCCGGCCCACCGCCAGGGCCTGACGGTAGAAGCCGGCGGCGACCACCGGCTGGCCGCGGGCGAGGTAGAGGGCGCCGAGGCCGTTCAGCGGCTGGGCGGTCATCGGGTGCTCGGGGTCGATGGCGCGCAGCTGCTCGAGGGCGAGGCGGTACTGGGTCTCGGCCTCGTCGAGGCGGCCGGCTCGCCGCAGGTGATCGCCGAAGTCGTTGCGGATCTCGGCCACCACGACGTGCTCGGGAACGTGCTCGGTGATCAGCTTGAGAGCCTCGCGGTGCATGGGCTCCGCCTCCTCCAGCCGGCCGTCGTTGGTCAGCACCGCGGCGAGGTTGGAAAGGCAGGTGGCGCGCGAGCTGCCGGCGACGGACTCGATGTCCAGCGCCCGGCGCAAGACCGCCTCCGCCTCCGCCTGCCGGCCTTCCTGGTTGTAGATCCGTCCGAGCTCGGCCAGCGACCAGGCGACCAGGCGGTGGTGTGGATCGAGAGCGGTCTCGCGGATGTCCAACGAACGGCGGACGTATTCTTCGGCGTCGGCGAAGCGGCCGAGGTATTCGTAGACCATGCCCAGGCCGTGGAGGGTGTAGGCGGTGCCGGCGTCGTAGGGATCGCGGAACCGCTGGCGCAGCTCCAGCACGCGGTGAAAGACGCGCTCGGCGTCGGCGAAGCGGCCGAGGTAGAGGTAGGCATAGGACAGGCGGTGCAGTACTTCGATCAGGCGCTCGTCGCCGGGACCGAAGCGCCGCTCGATCATCGCCCTAGCCTCTTCCAGGGCCTGCATCGATTGTCTCAGGTGACCTTGAAACCAGTAGACGATGCCCAGCTCGGCGAGGGATCGGGCGATCAGGGGGTCGTCGGCCGGCAGCTGCCGGCGGCGGATGGCGAGGGCTTCGAGATGGGCCTCTTCCGCCTCGGCGTAACGCTCCTGCCAGCGCCGCAGGATGCCGACGCTGGTCAGGCTCTCGGCGATCTCCAGGGGCTCGGCGCCCGGCTCCCGCCGGCGGATCGACAGCGCCCGGGTGAGCAGCGGGTCGGCGTCGTCGATCAGGCCCAGGTTGACCTGTACCCGGCCGATGGTGTCCATGATCTTGGCCTGCACCAGCGGCCGGTCGGCGAGCTCCGAGTTGATGCGCTCCGCACCGCGCTGGAGCAGCTGCTCGGCGGTCATCCGGCGGCCGGTCGGATCCTGCGGATCGCTCTGCCGGAAAAGGTCGACCAGGAAGCGTTGCACCTCGCGGGCGGTGGCCGCCTCGCGGTTGGCGCGATCGCGCTCGGAGCCGATGCGCACCGCCTGGAAGGCGAGGATGGCGGCGGTCAGGACGAGGAAGGCCATCGCCGCCAGGGTCAACCAGCGGCGGCGGATCCGGCGCGGCTTGTCGCGGATCCAACGCAGGCGCTCGGCGGTGTCGACCGCCGCCGGCCGCGCCGCCGGCTCCGGCGACTGCAAGCGCTTGATCAGCGCCGCCAGGTCGCCGTCGATGCCGGTGATCGGCCGGGTCTCGGCCAGCGCCACCTTGACCAGCAGCATGGCTTTGGGCAGTTTGAAGTCGAAGGCCGACCTGCCGGTGAAGAGCTCCTGCAGGATCAGGCCGAAGGAGTACATGTCGCTGGCGGAGGTGGTGACTTCCCCCTTGATCTGCTCCGGGCTCATGTAGGCCGGGGTGCCGAGAACGCTGCCGGTCTCGGTGCGCGGCACGCTCGCTTCCGGGTCGCGGTTGAAGTCGGCGGTGGTTTTGTCGTCGGCTACGGTCTCCAGGTCGTCGAGCTGCGGGCCGATCTCCTCGTTGAGCAGGCGGGCGATGCCGAAGTCGAGGATCTTGACGTCGCCCTCCGGGGTGAGCATCACGTTGCCGGGTTTGAGGTCGCGGTGGATGATGCCGCGGCCGTGCGCCGCCACCAGGGCGTCGGCGATCTGCTCGGCGACGCGCATCTTGTCGGCCGGCTTGAGATCGCCGTCGCGCAGCGCCTGCTTGAGGCTCTTGCCCTCGATCAGCTCGAGCACCAGGAAATCGTGATCGACGCCTTCGATCAGGTCGTAGATGCGGCAGATGTGCGGGTGGTCGAGCTGCGACAGGATGCGCGCCTCGCGCAGCAGGCGGGCCTTGGCCTGGGGCTTGAGCCGCTGATCGCGGTGCAGGACCTTGAGCGCCACCCGGCGGTCGAGCTTCTCGTCGTAGCCGGCGTAGACGTGGCCATGCCCCCCCTCGCCCAAGGGTGCGAGGAAGCGGAATTGTTGGGTGCTCTTGCCGACGAGGCTCATCAGGACTCGGGTTCAGCGGCCGGTAGGTCCTCCGAATCATAGTCCATCGCGCCCGGCGCGGGGCGGCTGCGTCGTGCGCTTCTATGGCTTGCGCCCGCCGCCGGGCGCTGGCATGATCGCGGCGCCCGATGTCCGATCCTCCCACAGCCCCGCCGCCCGCTACCGGAGCCGCGCCGCGGCGGTCGCCGGTCGAGAGCCACCGTGCTCGCCGGTGAGCTCGCCTGTCTGGGGGCGGCCCTGACCTGGGCGGTGGCGGTCCTGCTCTTCCGCCGGCCGATCACCATCTACGGCGCGCGGGCGGTCAACCTGGCGAAGAATGCCCTCGCCGCGGTGCTGCTCGGCCTCACCCTGCTCGTCGCCGGCCGGGGAGCGGAGTTGCTCGCGGTGCCGCCCGCCGCTCTCGGCCTGCTCGTCGCCTCGGCGATCGCCGGTTTGACCGTCGGCGACACCGCCCTCTTCACCGCCGTCCGCCGGCTGGGGGCGCACCGTTCCCTGCTGCTGCAGACCCTGGTGCCGGTCTTCACCGCACTCCTTGCCTACGCCGTCGCCGGGGAGAGGCCGGCGGCGTTGCAGCTCGCCGGCGGGGCGGTGGTCGTCGCCGGCGTGGCGCTGGTGGTATGGCCGCGGCAGACGGCGGCGGCGGCCGGCGGCTTCGATCTCCCGGGCACCAGCCTCGGCGCCCTCGGCGCCCTGGGACAGGCGGCGGGGATCGTGCTCGCCAAGTCGGCGATGGCGCAGGTGGCGATCCTGCCGGCGAGCTTTCTGCGCATGAGCGCCGGCTCCCTCGGACTGGTGATCGTCCTCGCCGCCGCCGGCCGACTGGGGGGCGTCGCCCGTACTCTGAGCCGGCGGACCCACCTGGCGCGGGTGGTGCCGCCGTCCCTGCTCGGCACCTACGTCTCGTTCCTGCTGATGATGGCCGGCATCGCCTGGGCGCCGGCGGCGGTGGCGGCGGTGCTGCTCGGCACGACGCCGATCTTCAGCCTCTTCCTCGAAGCCTGGCTCGAGCGCCGGCCGATCACCGCCGCCGGCCTCGCCGGCACCCTGGTGGCGGTGGCCGGGGTCGCCGCGGTGGTCGCCGGCGGCTCTACCTGACGGTGG
This sequence comes from Acidobacteriota bacterium, assembly GCA_003697015.1. Taxonomy (GTDB): domain Bacteria; phylum Acidobacteriota; class Thermoanaerobaculia; order Multivoradales; family J023; genus J023. Next base: position 5,624 of record RFGL01000196.1, read on the forward strand.
CCAGGATGCTGCGCGCCACCTCGGCTTCCGGTGCCTGCGGGGCCATGGCGAGGAAGCGGTCGAGATCGCGCACCATCTCCGCCTTGCGCTGCAGGCGGCCGTAGGCCATGCCGCGGAAGAAGTAGGCGAGAGCGATGGCCGGATTCTGCGCCAGGGCCTGGTCGAGCTGGGCCACCGCTTGCTGCCAGCGCTGCTGGGCGCTGTAGGCGGTGCCGGCGTAGAAGCTGGGCAGCGGATCGCTGGGGTCGAGGGCCCGCGCCTGCTCGAAGCTGGCGAGGGCGGCGTCGTGCTCGCCGAGGGCGAGCTGGGCGGCGCCGAGCCAGTAGAAGGCGCGGGCGTTCTGCGGCTCCGCCTCGCTCAGGCGAGCGGCCCGGTTCTTGGCCTGGGTGAAAGCCTGGCGCGCCGGTCCGGGGCGTTCGAGCCGCTGGTAGGCCTCGCCGAGGTAGAGGTAGGGCTCGGGATTGCGCCGGTCGCCGGCGATGGCCTGCTCGAGCCGCTCCACCGCTTCTTCGTAGGCCCCCTCTTGCAGCAGCACCCGGGCGAAGGCCGTCTGCACCGCCGGGTCGGCCGGCCGGCGGTCGACGAAGGGCTCGAGGGCGCGCCGGGCGTCGGCGGTGGCATAGGCCAGGAGGTGGCGCTCGGCCCGCTCCAACGCCCGCTGGAGGCGGGGATCCTCTTCGCTGCTCGCCGGTTTCTTCTGCTGCCGGCCGGCATTCTGCGGCGGCTTCTGCTGCTGGCTGCTGCTCTGCGGCGGCGGCTGCGGACGCGAGGCGCCCGCAGGCGGTTTCTGCTGGGCCGTGGCGACGCCGGCCCAGGCCCCCCAGGCGAGGGCCAGGGCAAGGGCGGCGGTGAAGGAGCGGGATCGGGGATCGCTCATGTCGGTTCTCCGGTCGGGCCAGGAGAGCGCCGGCGGCGGGCATCGCCGCGGCGACTGGCAACCGTCGGACACCCTAGCAAACGCCATGCCGGAGTTTTTTTCCTCCCGCCGTGAGATCGCCGGCGACGGATCGTCTTTCTATCCATGTATGACGCAGTCATGACGCAGTCGATCTGCCAACCGACCTCATGGAGGAAACGACGATGATCACCCAACCGACCACCGCCCACACCGCTCCCGGCCGCCGCACCACGATCCCCCGCCGCCGCCGCCGCCGCCGCCGGATGCTGCCGGGAAGAGCCGTGCCGCGGCGCGACGCGGTGCTCCAGGCTTCGGCGCGGCAGCTGGCGCGCGGCCAGGTGGAGCGCGCCCTGCGCGGCTACCTGGGCCTCCTGGCCGACGATCCGACGGACCTGCCGATGGCCAATCGCACCGGCGATCTATTGATCCGCAACGGGCAGATCGCCCGCGGGGTGGAGCTCCTGCTGCGGGTCGCCGGCGGCTATGCGGAGGCCGGCTTCAGCGCCAAGGCGGCGGCGGTCTACCGCAAGCTGCTGCGGGTCGCGCCGGGGGACGGGCGCGCCCGCCGTCGCCTCGCCGCGCTCTACCAGGGCCAGGGATTCGCTGCCGAGGCGCGCCGCGTCGCCGCCGGCA
>RFGL01000197.1 GCA_003697015.1 Acidobacteriota bacterium
ATCGCTCATCCTCCTCGGTTCGCGGGCCCGCTCCAGTGCGAGCCCGCCCGGCCGCCGGCTCAAGGCCGAGTACAGCCGTCACATAGATGGAAGACGGCGCCGGGATAATTTTCTCGCCCTCAAGTGAGGATGGGAGGGGATCCGGCCTCGAGGAGATCGGTGGGTTTCGGTGTAATGATGGGATGGGTTCCGGCCTCGAGGAGATCGGTGGGTTTCGGTGTAATTCGTTGATGCGTAAGGAGTTGCGAAGAGGGTGGGACCTTTACGGGGAGTGGGCCCTTGCGGGGAGTGGGACCTTGCGGGGAGTGACGCCACGGTCCCGGACGTCGGCCGCGCAGAAGGTGGGACCTTCGGAGTGGAGACCTCGCGACCCTTGGGGACCTCTTGGGCTCTCACAGCAGGGACGGCGTGAGGCATACGGTCAAGTTCGACTTATCAGTCCTACCCAGAGCGAGTAACTGCCTCATTCGAAACAACTTGTGAAGAGGGTGGCACCTTACGGGTCGTGAAGAGGGTGGCACCTTACGGGTCCCTTACGGGTCCCTTACGGGTCACGGGTCCGCACCTTACGGGTCCCTTACGGGTCCCTCACCTTACGGGTCCCTCACGGGTCACGGGTCGGGACCTTGATGGGAGTTCTTCTGCCGGAAGTGGGGAAGGGAGGTCTACCGACGGCGGAGAGATCGTTGTATCTCGTTGTAATTGGTTGATGCGTAACGATTTGTGAAGAGGGTGGGACCTTGCGGGGGGACCTTGCGGGGGGGACGGACCACGGGGGTCATACCTTCTGCCACGGCGTGAGGTGGAGGGTGCAGACGCAGGTCTTGCAGGTCGGATCCCGGCTGACGTCGAGCTGGCGGCGCCAGGCGACGGCATCGGGGTGGTTGAGGATGGCGTCGATGGGGGCGTCGCGGAGGTTGCCGAAGGAGGGGTGGAAGAAGCATGGCCGGACGCTGCCGTCGGCCTCGACCACCGCCGAGGTCCAGGGGGCGTTGCAGCGTACCGGCGGCAGCTCGCCGTCGCCGGCGAGAGCGCGGAAGTAGCGGCCGATGGCGCGCAGCTTGGCGGCGGGCTCGGCGATGAAGCCGCGCTCGAGGTCAGCCCGGTAGCGGTCGATGAGCCGTTCGATCCCCTCTTCCAGCCGGCGCGCCTGGGCCGCGCTCAGGGCGACGTCGGCGACGCGCTCGTCGGGCCAGCCGTCCGGCCGGTTGAAGGCGGCGCTGGAGACGTCGGCGGCGAGGAAGGAGATCTGGTCGAGGCCGAGCTGGTGGCTGCTGTCGACCACGGCTGCGAGGTGCTCGAAGTTGCGCCGCTGCACCACGCACCGGGCGGCGACGCGAAAGTCGCGGCGGGCGGCGCGCAGGGCGGCGACCCCTGCGGCGAGGCGCTCGTAGGCGCGCGGCACGCGGCGGATCTCGTCGTGCACCGGCGGCGGGCCGTCGAGGGAGACGATCACTTCGTCGGCGTGGCGGACGACGTCGCCGGCATGACGCGCCAGAAGCAGGCCGGTCGACAGGATGGTGAGGCGTGCGCCGAGGCGGCGCAGCTGCCGGCACAGGGTCCACAGGTTGTCGTGCATCAGCGCCTCGCCCCCCGACAACACCACCCAGCTCACCTGCCAGCGGCGCAGCGCTTCGAGGTGGGGCTCGAGGTCGGCGGCGGTGAGCTGCTGCAGGTTTTTGTTGGCGCGCCAGATGTCGCACATCACGCAGCGGCAGTTGCAGCGGCTGTGGGGCATCAGCACCAGCACCGGCAGGGCCTCGATGCGGTGGCTGGCGAGGGTCCGGCGGCGCTTCCAGATGGCGAGGGGCGAGGGCATGACGGCCTCAGACCGGTGGCTCGAGCAGGTGGGGAAAGGCGAAGAGGTCCGCCGCCGCCGGCCGGCCGGCGGTGGCGAGTGCCGGCGGCAGCGTCAGGTCGAGCGCGGCGGCCAGACGCCGCCCGAGCTCGGCGGCCGTCGGTCGCTGGCGGTAGTCCTTGATCATCGCCGCGGCGACCACCGCCTCCAGCGCCGGCGGCAGGTCGGAACGGAAGGCGGCGATCGGCGGCGGCTCTTCGCTCAGGTGCTTGACCGCCAGGGCCATCGCCTCGCTGTTGGTGGCGCGGAAGGGCAGGCGGCCGGCGAGCATCTGGTAGAGCACCACCCCCAGACTGTAGACGTCGGCGCGGCCGTCGTAGCCTTCTCCCCCCAGGCGCTCCGGCGCCATGTAGGCCGGGGTGCCGAGGATCAGGCCGTCGATCGTCAGCCCCTGGCCCACGACTTCGTCACCGACCAGCTTGGCGATGCCGAAGTCGAGCACTTTGACCACCTCGCCGCCGTGGGTGCGGTGGAGGAAGATGTTGGCCGGCTTGACGTCGCGGTGGATGATGCCGAGAGCGTGGGCCTGGTCCAGCACCTCGCAGACCGGCAGCAGGACGGCGGCGCAGCGCTCCGGCGACAGCCGTCCCTCGCGTTTGAGCTCGCGGTCGAGGGAGTGGCCTTCGAGCAGCTCCATCACCAGGTAGGCGAGGCCTTCGCCGGTGACCGCGAAGTCGAGCACCGTCACCGCGTTGGGGTGGCGCAAGCGGAAGGCCGAGCGCCCCTCGCGCTGGAAGCGGGCCAGGGCCGGCGCCGGATCTTCGAGGGCGGTGTGCAGCAGCTTGACCGCTACCGGCTGGTCCAGGCTCAGGTGGTGGGCGCGGTAGACCTGGCCGAAGTTGCCGCTGCCGAGCTTCTCCTCCAGCCGGTACTTGCGATCGAGGATCACCCCCGGACGGATGGTGCGCACGGAGCCCGGCTCCTCGGCACGCTCTTCGCGCGCCGCCCGCCGGGTGCGCAGCTGGGCCTCGATGCGGGCCTGCACGACGGGGAAGTCGAGGGGCTTGGTGACGTAGTCGTTGGCACCGTGGGAGAGGGCCTCGACCACGTCTTCGCTCTCGTTCCTGGCCGTCGCCATGATGATCGGCAGCTCCGCCGGCGAGCGGTCCCGACGCACCCGCTGCAGCACCTCGAGGCCGCTCATCCCCGGCATCATGACGTCGAGGATCATCAGGTCGACGTCGTGGGCGGCGAGCTGGGCGAGGGCTTCGTTGCCGTCCTCGGCCTCCAGCACCCGATGGCCCCGGCGCTTGAGCCGGCGGCAGATCAGGTCGCGGTTCCAGGGGTTGTCGTCGACCACCAGGATGGTGTGGTGCGGTTCGCTCATGGTCCGCTCGCGTGCCCGGCCAGCCGGGCGAACGGTGCTTGCAGGAACGGCGGGATGCGGCACGGACGGTTGCGCGCGGCGTCGACCCAGACGTGCTCGGTGGCGCCGCTGGCCAGGAGCTCGCCGTCGCGGTGGACGTCGTAGGCGAAGCGCAGGCCGCGGCTCGACAGACGTTCCAGCCAGCAGCTTACCTGCACCGTATCACCGTAACGGGCGCCGCGCCGGTAGCGGCTTTCGGTGCGGGTCACCACCAGGCGGTAGCCGCGCTTCTCGACGTCGGCGTAGTGGTGGCCGCTCGACAGGCACAGGCGGGTGCGGGCGAGCTCGAACCACACCAGGTAGTTGGCGTGGTGGACGATGCCCATCTGGTCGGTCTCGGCGTAGCGCACCTCGACCTCGGTGATCGAGCGGATCGGCTCGCCGGGCTCGGGTCGTCGGTCGCTCATCGCCGTCATTTCCCCCAGCGGTAGCGCAGCACGGTCGACAGGATCTTGTAGCCGGCGAGCAGGGTGCCGCGGAGGGTGCCGGTGATCTTGGACGCGCCACCGATCCGCCGCCGATAGCTCACCGGCACCTCGGCCACCGACAGGCCGTGGCGCAGGGCCTTGACCTGCATTTCCGCCGTCCAGCCGAAATCGGGATCGCGCATGCCCAGGCGTTCGAGCGCCGTCCAGCGGATGGCGCGGAAGGGACCGAGATCGGTGAAGCGGTGGCCGTAGAGCAGCCGCATCAGGCAGCAGGCGACGAAGTTGCCGAATCGCGCCTGGGGCAGGAGAGCGCCGGGCTCGGCGCGCTCGACCCGCGAGCCGATCACCAGGTCGGCCCGGCCCTCGACGATCGGCGCCACCAGCCGCGGCAGCTCCCGCGGATCGTCGGAGTAGTCGGCGTCGAGGAAGACGACGATCTGCGGCGGGTCGTGACGCCGCAGGTAGTCGAGGCCCTCCAGGCAGGCGCTGCCGTAGCCCTGGCGCGGCGCCGGCACCACCACCGCTCCGAGCCGCCGGGCGATGTCCGCGGTGACGTCGGTCGAGTTGTTGTCCGCCACCACCACCCGCCGTACCGGCGGCTGCGGCAGGTCGCCCAGCACCCGGGTCAGGGGACCGGCCTCGTTGTAGGCCGGGATCACGACGTCGATGGTCGGCCCGGCCTCGGCCGGGGCGTCGGCGGGGATTGGGTTCTCGGGCATCGGCATGGCGTCGGCAAGGAAGCATACGACAACCGCCGGGGTCAGGCACGCCGCCGCCCGGCCTGCGGTATGCTGCCCGCGATGCCGATCTATCCGTATCGCGACCTGCGGCCGCGCCTCGGCCGAGGGGTTCTGGTGGCGCCGGGGGCGGTGGTGGTGGGGGACGTCGAGCTCGGCGACGACGTCTCCCTGTGGTTCGGCACCGTCGCGCGCGGCGACGTCAACTCGATCACCATCGGCGCCGCCACCAACGTCCAGGACGGCACCGTCCTCCACGTCACCCACCGGCGTTTTCCGCTGGTCATCGGCGCCGGGGTGGTGATCGGCCACGGCGCCATCGTCCACGGCTGCACCATCGAGGACGGGGCGCTGATCGGCATCGGCGCGCGGGTGCTCGACGGGGCGGTGGTCGAGGCCGGCGCTCAGGTCGGTGCCGGGGCGGTGGTGGCGCCGGGCAAGCGGGTGCCGTCCGGCCATCTCGCGCTCGGCCTGCCGGCGCGGCCGGTACGCCCCCTGCGCGCCGAGGAACGGGCCCTGATCGACGACATACGCGATCGCTACCTGCGGCTCAAGGACGAGTACCTGGCGATGCTCGCCGCGGCCGGCGGCGACGGGCCGGCGTAGGCGGCATCGCTCGGCGGTGCTTGTGGCGCGGCCCGGGGTGGCGTACCATCCGCCGGCGGGAGGAGACCATGGGCGAGCGCGGCACGATGAGCGGCAAGAAGCAGCGACGCGGCGCGGGCACCCTGCGGGCGGCGGACGCCGGCCAGCGGGTGCGGCTCCAGGCCTGGGTGCATCGCCGGCGCGACCTCGGCGGCGTGCTCTTCCTCGACCTGCGCGACGTCAGCGGCATCGCCCAGGTGGTGGTGCATCCGGAGGAGCAGCCCGAGGTCCACCGGCTGCTCGAGGAGGTGCGCCAGGAGTGGGTGGTGGAGGTCGAGGGCACGGTCCGCCGGCGCGCCCCCGGGGCGGAGAATGCGGAGATGGCGACCGGCGAGATCGAGGTCGAGGCCGAGCGCGCCGCGATCCTCGCCGAGGCCGAGCCCCTGCCCTTCGGCATGGACGAGCGGGTCGGCGTGAGCGAGGAGACCCGCCTGCGCCATCGCTATCTCGACCTGCGACGACCGGTGCTGCAAAAGAACTTCCTGCTGCGCTCGCGCCTCGCCCACGGCATCCGCAATTACCTGCACGAGCACGGCTTCGTCGAGCTCGAGACGCCGATCCTCACCCGCTCGACGCCGGAGGGGGCGCGGGACTACCTGGTGCCGAGCCGCGAGCACCGGGGCTCGTTCTACGCCCTGCCCCAGTCGCCGCAGATCTTCAAGCAGCTGTTCATGGTCAGCGGCTTCGAGCGCTACTACCAGATCGCGCGCTGTTTTCGCGACGAGGATCTGCGCGCCGACCGCCAGCCGGAGTTCACCCAGGTCGATCTGGAGATGTCCTTCGTCGAGGAGGACGACGTCATGGCGCTGGTCGAGGGCCTCTTCGCCCGCGTCTTCCCCCTGGCCGGCATCGAGCCACCGGCGAGGTTCCCGCGCTTGACCTACGACGAGGCCATGGCGCGCTACGGCTCGGATCGGCCCGACCTGCGCTTCGGCCTGGAGATCGTCGAGCTGTCGGCGCGGCTGGGAGCGAGCGGCTTCCGCGGCTTCCGCGCCGCGGTCGACGGCGGCGGCGTGGTGCGCGGTTTCACCGTCCCCGGTGCCGCCGCCGCCAGCCGCCGTCAGGTGGAGGGCTGGGCCGAGCTGGCGCGGCGTTACGGCGCCGCCGGCGTCCTCACCCTGCGCCGCCGCGACGGCGAGCTGCAGTTCCAGGTCAAGCAGGCCCTGTCGCCGGCCGAGCTCGAAGGGGCGGCGGCGGACCTGGCGCTCGGCGAGGGCGACCTGGCGCTGGTGGCGGCGGGGGACGCGAAGACCACCGCCCACGCCCTCGGCGCGCTGCGTCTGGAGCTGGCCCGGACCTACGACCTGATCCCGGCCGGCCGTCACGCCTTTCTCTGGGTGCACCGCTTTCCGCTGCTCGAATGGCATGCCGAGGAGCAGCGCTACGAGGCTCTCCACCACCCCTTTACCAGTCCCGATCCGGCCGACCTCGAGCTCTTGGAGAGCGATCCCGGGCGGGTGCGCTCGCGGGCCTACGACGTGGTGATGGACGGCATGGAGCTGGGCGGCGGCTCGATCCGCATCCACCGCCGCGACGTCCAGCAGCGGATGTTCGCCGCTCTCGGCATCGGTACCGAGGAGGCCCAGGCGCGCTTCGGTTTCCTGCTCGAGGCCCTGCGCTACGGTGCGCCGCCCCATGGCGGCATCGCCCTCGGCCTCGATCGCATCGTCATGATGCTCGCCGGTGCCGGCTCGATCCGCGACGTCATCGCCTTCCCCAAGACCACCTCGGCCAGTTGTTTGATGACCGAGGCGCCGGCGCCGGTCGACCCGCGGCAGCTCGACGAGCTCGGCCTCAAGCTGCGCGACGGTGGCGGGCGATGAGCCCGGCGATCGAGCGCCAGACCCTGCCCCATCCGCGCGGCGCCACCGACATCGTCATCGGCGTCGACGCCATCGGCGCGGCGGCGGAATCTTTCGCCGCCTGGGCCGCCGGCCGCACCCTCTTCGTCCTCTCGCCGGCGCCGGTGCGGCGGCTGCACGGCCCGTCCCTGGCGCCGCTCATCGCCGCCGCCGAGCGCCGGGTCGAGATCGAGGTGCCGGACGGCGAGGCGGCCAAGACCGTCGGCGAGTGCCACCGCCTGTGGGAGGCCATGCTCGAGCGGGGCGGCAAGCGCGACAGCCGGCTCTTGACCTTCGGCGGCGGCACCACCGGCGACGTCGGCGGCTTCGTCGCCGGCTGCTTCCTGCGCGGCATCTCCTACGTCCAGGTGCCGACCACCCTCCTCGCCCAGGTCGACGCGGCGATCGGCGGCAAGACCGGCGTCGACCTCGAGGGGGGCAAGAACACCGTCGGCCTCTTCCACCACCCGGCGATGGTGATCTCCGACACCCGCCTGCTCGCCACCCTGCCGCCGGCCGAGCTGCGCTCGGGGCTGGTCGAGGTGGTGAAGATGGCCTTTCTCCTCGATCCGCCGCTGCTCGAGCGGGTGGAAGCCACCCTGCCGGCGCTGCTGGCGGCCGACGCCCGCGCCCTGGTGCCGGTGGTCGCCGGCGCCTGCGCCGCCAAGTGCAGGGTGGTGGCGGCGGATCCGGAGGAGGGCGACCGGCGGCGGCTGCTCAATTTCGGCCATACCCTCGGCCACGCCCTCGAGGCGGCCCTCGGCTACCGTCACCTGCGCCACGGCGAAGCGGTGGCCTACGGCCTCCTCTTCGCCCTCCGGCTGGCCCGGGCCCGGGGGCTCGAGGCGGCCGCCGCCGCGCGCCTGCGGGCGCTTCTGGCGCGTTTCGACCTGCCGCCCCTGCCCGCCCTCGAGCCGCGCCGTCTCTACGATCTGATGCGCCGCGACAAGAAGGCCCGCGAAGCGGGCATGGTGTGGGTTCTGCCGGCGACCCTCGGACGCGGCGTGATGGTGGGGGACGTCCGCCGCCGGGAGGTCCTCGCCGCTCTCGACGCCTTCCTCGCCGATCCCTTCGGCGAATGAAATCCGCCGCCGTTAGGGGAATCTTCATCCGCGTCGCGGTACAATGGCTGCGGCCATGAGCAGGTTGCGCG
>RFGL01000198.1 GCA_003697015.1 Acidobacteriota bacterium
CGACGTCTACGTCACCGACAAGTCGGGGCGCCCGGTGAGCGGTCTGTCCCGCGAGGACTTCGAGCTCCGGGTCGACGGCCGGCCGGTCGAGATCACCAACTTCCTCGCCGTCGCCGCGCCGCCGCCGCCGGAGCTCCGGGTGGCGACGCTGGAGGAACGGCGGGAATCCCTGCAGGTGCGGGCGGTGGTGCCGCCGGGCGCCTAGCGCCGCCGGCCCCCCGTCACTGAATCGGTTCGCCGGCCGGCGGCTGACGCGGCGTCTGCTCGACGATCACGTAGCGTCGATCCGCCGGCAGGCCGAGAAAGACCTGGCGCTTGCCGCGCGGCCAGCGGATATCGAGCCGATCGACGCGGCTGGCGGCGCCCAGGCCGAGGTGGACCCGGGCGTCGTTGGCGACGGCGTAGGAGCCGCTGCGGGTGGCTTCGCGCACCTGGGTACGGCCGCCGGCGGTGACGCGCACCCGGGCCCCCACCCCCTCGGTGCGGGCGCCGTCGCGCAGCTCCAGCATGAGGTAGTGGCCGCCGCCGGCGACGTCGTTGCGCAGCAGGCTGGGCACCGAGCCGAGCTCGAAGACCACCAGGTCGAGATCGCCGTCGCCGTCGACGTCGCCGCTGGCGACGCCGCGGCTCGCCTCGACGCGGCCCTTGGCGATCCGTTCCGAGGCTTCGTGGAAGCGCCCGCGGCCGTCGTTGACGAAGAGCTGATCCGGCTGGCGGAACGTCTCGCGGGCGCCGGCGGCGTCGAGCTCGGGATAGATGTGGCCGTTGGCGACGTAGAGATCGAGGTCGGCGTCGAGGTCGAAGTCGGCGAAGCGTACCCCCCAGGCCAGCCACGGGCGGCTGGGGGCGCCGATGCCGGAGGGCATGCTGCGATCCTCGAAGAGCTCCCCGCCCTGGTTGAGGTAGAGGGTGTTGTGGTCGCGGGCGAAGTTGGTGACGATGAGGTCGAGGCGTCCGTCGCCGTCGGCGTCGCCGGCGTCGACCCCCATGCCGGCCTGAAAGCTCCCCTCGCGTTCGGTGGCGACGCCGGCGAGCCAGGCGATCTCTTCGAATCGCCCCCGGCCCCGATTGTGGAAGAGGAAGTTGGGCCCCGAGTCGTTGGCGACGTAGAGGTCGACCCAGCCGTCGTCGTCGAGATCGGCGAAGGCCAGCCCCAGACCGTACTGCGGCTCCACCGCCGTCAGGCCGGAGCGCTCGCCGCCGTCGGCGAAGCGGCCGCCGCCGAGGTTGTGGTAGAAGCGGTCGCCCTGGAGCTCGAGGCCGACCGGACCGCAGGCCACCTCCGCCCCCTGGTAGCGGCAGGGCTGACCGTCCTGGGGCGGGTGGTCGAGGTCGAGGTCGAGGTAGTTGGTGACGTAGAGGTCGAGGTCGCCGTCGCCGTCGACGTCGGCGAAGGCGGCGGAGGCGCCCATCCCCGGGTCCTCGACGCCGGCCGTCGTCTTGCGGAAGGTGCCGTCGCCGAGGTTCTGGTAGTAGACGTTGGGGCCGTAGTTGGCGACGTAGAGATCGGCGTCGCCGTCGCCGTCGGCATCCCCCGCCGTCACCCCGATGCCCCAGCCCGGATCGCCGATGCCGGCCTGGCGGCTGACGTCGGCGAAGCGCCAGTCGCCGTCGTTGCGGTAGAGGGCGTCGTACGCCGGCGGCCGCCGGCCGCGCAGGATCTCGAGGTCGGCGCCGTTGGCGACGTAGAGGTCGAGGTCGCCGTCGCCGTCGTAGTCGAAGAGAGCGCCGCCGCTGCCCAGCTGCTCGACGATGAAGAGCTTGCGCACCGGCGAGCCGCAGACGTTCTCCAGCTCGACGCCGCTCGCGCTCACCCGGCGCAGGACGAAGGCGGGCTCGGCGGCCGCCGCGGTGGCCGCGGCGGCGGCGGGAAGGGCGACGAGCAGCAGGGCCGGCAGCATCCGGCTGGAGATCGCCGTCCAACGCCGCCGTCGTCCGTTCATCGGGCTACGCTAACATGGCGGGAGGCCGCGGCTGCGGCCGCAACGAGCGGCGCAAAGCATGATCAGGGAGCGACGAGCGACCACCGGCGGGCCACCCCGCAGAGCGCGCCTGGGGCGGCTGGCCGCCGCCGGGTTGCTGCTCGCAGCGCTGAGCGCCGCGGCCTTCGGCCAGCCGGCCGAGACGGCCCCGCCACCGGATCTCGAGCAGCGCCTCCGCTCCCTCCTCGCGGCGCGCGATCTGGCCGGCGCCGTCGCCCTGCTCGAGCCGTTGCAGGCCGCCGGCCAGCTGCGCAAGCCCGGCCGCGCCCTCCTCGGCACCCTCTACCTCGAGCTCGGCCGCAGCGCCGATGCCCACGCGCTGCTGGCGCCCCTGGCGGCCGAGGACGAGGCGCCGCCGGACCTCCTCTACCAGGCCGGCCGGGCGGCGCGGGCAGCGGGCGATCCGGCGTCGGCGGAGCGTTTTCTCGAGCGGGCGTTGGAGCGCGCGCCGGCGTCGCCGGCGGCGCGCGAGCTGGGGCTGCTGCGCGGTGCCCGCGGCGACGCCGAGGCGGCCTACGAATTGCTCCATCCCTGGGCCGTCGCCCACCCCAGGGACCGCGAAGCGCGCCTCGCCGCCGCCGCCCTCGCCCTGCGACTGGCGCGGGCCAAGGAGGCGGAGGAGTTGCTCGCCGGGCTGCCGGACGACGAGCCCAAGGTCGCCATCCTGCGGGCGCAGATGCTGGTCCGCCAGGGCCGGCTGGAGGACGCCCTCGCGGTGCTCGAGCCGCTGCGCCGCACGGCGCCGCCGGAGATGCGCAGCGACGTCCTCTTCCTCAGCGCCGAGACCCTGATCACCCTCGGCCGCGCCGCCGAGGCGATCGACCTGCTGCGCGGCGCCGCCGGCGAGGCACGCCTGGCGGTGCTGCTGGCCTCGGCCTACTACCAGGAGGGGGAGATCGAACGCGCGCTCGCCGTGCTCGAGCCCCTGGCGCGGGATGCGGCGGCGGCGGCCGACGTCTCCGTCGCCGAGCTCGCCTTCGAGTACGGCCGCTTGCTGGTGGAAGCGGATCGCGCCGCCGAGGCGGTGCCCTACCTGGAGACCGCCACCCGGCTGATGCCGGACAACGCCGGGGCGTGGAAGTCCCTCGGCGACGCGCTGCTCAAGAGCGGCCGGCGCGACGAGGCCCTGGCCGCCCGCCGCCGCTTCCAGGAGGTGGCGACCGCCGACAACGAGCGCAGCCGCCGCCAGCGGCGCGCGGCGATGATCGAGGATCCGGTGGCGCGCAGCATCCTGCAGGCGCGGGAGGCCCTGGAGCTCGGCGACGGCGAGCGGGCGCTCGCCCTGCTGCGCCGGGAGATCGCCATCTCACCCCAGGATCTGCGGCCGCGGCTGGAGGCGGCCCGCGCCCTCGTCGCCCTCGATCGGCGAGCGGAAGCCGAAGCCGAGCTGCGCCGCCTGCTCGAGCTGGCGCCGGCCCACGTCGCGGCGATCAAAGAGCTGGCGGCGTTGCTCCAGGCGCGCGGCGAGCGCGACGAGGCGCGGCAGCTGTGGCAGCGGGTGCTGGCCATCGACCCCACCGACGCCACCGCCCGCCAGCAGCTCGACGCCCTGCGCCGGGCCGGTCCGGACTGAAACGAAAACGGCCCCCGATCCTCCGCTCGCGGGAGCGGTTCGGGGGCCGAAGTGCGCGCGCCGGGCGATCAGGCCTCGAGGAAGGGCCGCAGGCGGCTGGCGCGGCTCGGATGGCGCAGCTTGCGCAGGGCCTTCGACTCGATCTGACGGATGCGCTCGCGGGTGACGTTGAACGAGCGGCCGACCTCCTCCAGGGTGTGCTCCGACCCCTCGCCGACGCCGAAACGCATGCGCAGCACGAGCTCCTCGCGCGGGGTCAGGGACTTGAGCACGCCGCCGGTCTGGTCGCGCAGGTTGGCGGTGACCACCGAGTCGATCGGCGCCAGGGCGTTCTTGTCCTCGATGAAGTCGCCGAGGTGGGAGTCTTCCTCCTCGCCGATCGGCGTTTCGAGGGAGATGGGCTCCTGGGCGATCTTCATGATCTTGCGCACCTTGGAGGCCGACAGGTCCATCCGCTGGCCGATCTCCTCGGCGGTCGGCTCGCGGCCCAGCTCCTGCACCAGCGAGCGGCTGGTGCGGGTGAGCTTGTTGATCGTCTCGATCATGTGCACCGGGATGCGGATGGTCCGCGCCTGGTCGGCGATCGCCCGGGTGATCGCCTGGCGGATCCACCAGGTGGCGTAGGTCGAGAACTTGTAGCCGCGGCGGTACTCAAACTTCTCCACCGCCTTCATCAGGCCGATGTTGCCCTCCTGGATCAGGTCCAGGAACTGCAGGCCGCGGTTGGTGTACTTCTTGGCGATCGACACCACCAGCCGCAGGTTGGCGACGATCAGCTGCTCCTTGGCGCGCTCGCATTCCGCCTCGCCCTTGCGCACCTTCTCGACGGTGCGGGCGACGCTCTCGTAGGTGGTGCCGTAACGCTCCTCGATCTCGGCGATCTTGGCGCGGTACTTCTCGACCCGCCGCTCGTGCAGGGCGATGAGGTCCTTGTTCTTCTTCGACCGCGCCTGGGTCAGGGAGCGCTCGGCACGCTTCAGGTCGGCGTGCAGGCGGCTCATCTCGCGGTGGATGTCGTTCAGCAGCTCCACCAGCCGGTTGCGGGTCTGGACGCTGAAGTCGATCGAGCGGATGTCCTTGGCGATCTTCGCCAGCAGGCGGTCGATCTCACGCTCGAACTCGTGGTACTTGGGGTCGTCCGGCTTGACCTTCGCCTGCTTCTCGTGCAGCTCCTGGATCGCCTTGTCGTTGGCGGCGATGCGCTCGAACACCCGCAGGTTCTTCTTGATGCGCTCGGTGGCCTTGGCGTCGAGCGGCTCGTCGGGATCGCTCATCACCAGCTCGCGCATCACCCGCCGATCCTTCTGCGCCAGCTCGTTGAGCCGCAGCAGGGAGCGCAGGATCATCGGATTCGAGCACAGGGCCTCGTAGATCATCCACTCGCCGTTCTCGATGCGCTGGGCGATCGCCACCTCGCCCTCGCGGTCGAGCAGCGGCACGGTGCCCATCTCGCGCAGGTACATGCGTACCGGGTCGTTGGTCTTCTCGTGATCCGAGAGGACGAACTCCTGCGCCTCTTCGTCTTTCTTGTCGAAGTCGCCGACCGGCAGGGCGTCGACGTCCTCGCGGTTCTGATACCGCTCGGGCCGGTCGATGACCGGGATCTCGAGCTGCTCGAGGCGGCGGTAGATCTCCTCCACCTCTTCCGGCAGGCTGACGACCTCCTCCGGCAGCACCTCGTAGATCTCGTCGTAGAGCAGATATCCCTTCCCCCGGCCGAGGTCGATCAGCTGCTTGACCGAGCTGTATCGATCCTCGATGGCCAAGACCTTCTTCGCCGCCGCCTTCTTGGCGACGGCCTTCTTGGTCGCCTTCTTCTTCGCGACCTTCTTCGTGGCGACCTTCTTCGCGACTGCCTTGGTGGCCAATGTCATCTCCTGCGCGCGCGGCTGGCTGACTCGTATACTCGAATGCTCAAGCGATGCCGGACGTCAACCGAGAGCTTGGGTCGCGTCCGGGTGCAAGCTACGGGTGAGGGCGTTTTTCTCTTCGCGCAAGCGGCGGGCCAGTTGCTCGTCGCCCTGCGCCATCGCCTCGCGGATCTGCTGCACCAGATCGACCAGGCGCTGCTTCCACCACCGTCGTTCAAGCTGGTTCAGGATCTCCGAGAGCTCGTTTTCGGCAGGTGTGGGGGTTTCCGATGAGCTCTCGTCGTCGAGAACTGCTCCTTCTACCAGAAGTCTGGCCGTTCGGTCAAGAGCACCCTCGTCGTCGCGCAAACCGGACAGGATTTGGTCGACCGTCGGTGCCCGCGTTCCGCCCTCTTGGTATAAAGCGTAGAAGGTGCGGTAAATATTCCGGCAATCGCGATCGAAGAAGACGTCCGGCGGCGGCAGGCGCTCGAGGGGGGGCGGGGTCTCGGCCCGCAGCAGCAGCGCCAGGGCGATTTCCTCGGCGGTGCGGGTCGCGCG
>RFGL01000199.1 GCA_003697015.1 Acidobacteriota bacterium
CCGTAGCGCCGCCCGGCTCCACCGCCCCCGGACCGCCTACCCACCCCGAGTCCTCGGTTGCCGGAGCCCGGGCCGGGTCCTCTGAGCGAGCGAGCCCCGTCCACGGGCGCGCAACCACCCGAGCGACCGGGGACGGAGCGCAGCGAGGGAAGCGAGGCGGCCGGGGCGGTCAGCCGACGAGCTCCAGCACCCGCCGCGTGACGTCGGCGGCGGTGAAGCCGAAGTGGCGGGCGACGTCGGCGCCGGGGGCGGAGACGCCGAAGGTCTCTTGCGAGAGGATGGCTCCGCCGTCGCCGACGTACTTGTGCCAGCCGAGGCCGACCCCGGCCTCGATCGCCAGCCGCTTGCTGACGCCGGCGGGGAGCACCGACTCGCGGTAGCTCGCTTCCTGGGCGTCGAATCGGCGCCAGCAGGGCATGCTCACGACCCGCGTGCGGATGCCCTGGCGGGCCAGCTCGGCGTGGGCGTCGAGCGCCAGGGCGACCTCCGAGCCGCTGGCCAGGAGCAGGGCCTGGGGCTCGCCGTCGCCGCCGGCGATGACGTAGGCGCCGCGGGCGACGCCGTCGCGGGCGAGATCGGCGGTGGCCTCGAGCACCGGCAGCTTCTGGCGGCTGAGCGCCAGGGCGGTCGGGCCGTCGCGGTTCTCCAGCGCCTGGCGCCACGCCTCGGCGGTCTCGTTGGCGTCCGCCGGACGGAAGAGCGTGAGGTTGGGGATGGCGCGCAGGGCGAGGAGCTGGCTGATCGGCTGGTGGGTGGGGCCGTCCTCGCCGAGGAAGATCGAGTCGTGGGTCAGGACGTAGATCACCGGCAGGCCCATCAGGGCAGCGAGTCGGATCGCCGGCCGCATGTAATCGCTGAAAATCAGGAAGGTGCCGCCGTACGGGCGCAGCATGCGCGACAGGGCCATGCCGTTCATCACCGCTCCCATGGCGTGCTCCCGCACCCCGAAGTAGAGGTTGCGTCCGCCGTAGTTGCCGGGCTGGAAATCGCCGGCGCCGGCGATCATGGTCTTGTTGGAACCGGCGAGGTCGGCCGAGCCACCGATCAGCTCGGGCAACGCCGGGGCGATGGCATTGAGCACCTTGCCGGAGGCGGCGCGGGTCGCCAGCGGGCCGTCCGCCGGGGCGAATCGCGGCAGCTTCTCCTCCCATCCCGCCGGCAAGCGGCCGGCGAGGCGCGCCTCGAGCTCCGCCGCCAGCGACGGATGGGCGTCGCGGTAGCGCTCGAGCGCGGCGCGCCAGCCGGCCGACGCCTCGCCGCCGCGGGCCAGGGCCTCGGCGAAGGCCTGCCGCGCTTCGTCCGGGACGTAGAACGGCGGCTCGACGGGCCACCCCAGGTTCTCCTTGGTGCGCGCTGCGTCCTCCGGCCCGAGGGGCTCGCCGTGGACCTTGGCGGTGTCCTGCCGCGGGCTGCCGTAGCCGATGTGGGTACGCACCAGCACCAGGGTCGGGCGGTCGACCTCGTCGTGCGCCCGGCGCATCGCTGCGTCGAGCTGCTCCAGGTCGTTGCCGTCGCCGACCGCCAGCGTGTGCCAGCCGTAGGCCCGGTAGCGCGCGGCCACGTCCTCGGTGAAGGTCAGGTCGGTCGAGCCGTCGATCGAGATCTGATTGGCGTCGTAGAAGACGTTGAGTCGGCCCAGGCGGAGATGGCCGGCGAGGGAACAAGCCTCGCTCGCCACCCCCTCCATCAGGTCGCCGTCCGACGCCAGAACCCACGTCCGGTGGTCGATGATCCGGTGGCCGGGGCGGTTGAAGTGAGCCGCCAACATGCGCTCGGCCATCGCCATGCCGACGGCGTTGGCGATGCCCTGCCCGAGGGGGCCGGTGGTGGTCTCGACGCCGGGGGTGTGGCCGTGCTCGGGATGGCCCGGGGTCTTCGAGCCCAGCTGGCGGAAACGCTTGAGCTCCTCAAGCGGCAGGTCGTAGCCCGCCAGGTGGAGCAGGGCGTAGATCAGGGCCGAGGCGTGGCCGCAGGAGAGGACGAAACGGTCGCGATTGGGCCACGCGGGGTCGCGCGGGTCGTGGCGCAGGTAGCGGGTCCACAGCCAATACGCCAGTGGCGCCTGCCCCAGGGGCGCTCCCGGATGACCGGAGCGGGCCGCCTCCACCATGTCGACCGCCAGAAAGCGGATGGCGTTGATCGCCACCTGGTCGCGGGATCCCGCGGCGGTACCTGCGTGCGCCGTCTTGGCTTCCGTCATCGCTACTCCCCCTCGCATCGTGGCCAGGTCGCGGGCGCCCGCCGGCCCCCAGCCGGTGGTTGTCGGTACCGGTCTAGCCTATCGTGCTCGGCGGCTCTGAGAGGAAGGGATGCTGGCGGAGAGGGAGGGATTCGAACCCTCGGTCCAGGTCACCCCGGACAACTGCTTAGCAGGCAGCCCCGTTCGTCCACTCCGGCACCTCTCCGCGGGGCGCGAGAGACGGATTGTACTGGCCCTCGCGAGCGGAGTCAAAGCGGGCAGGGGTTCCCAGCGCCTATTCCCAGTAGGCATAGTATATTCCCTGTATGCATAATTCCTCGCCGATATGCCTTGTGCTACCCTCCCGGGACAGAACCTGACTGACATCCCCAAGGCAAGACCACCATGACCGAGCACAGCCGTAGCCATTCCCGATCGCCGTCCGAATCGAGGCTCGTCGGGGTCGGAATCTACAGCGCGGCGGAAGCGAGCCGCTTGACCGGGATCTCGTATTCCAAGATCCGTTCCTGGCTCTGGGGCCGCGCCGGCGAACGGCCAGTCCTCCCGTTGTGGTCGCCGGAGGTGCCGGAGATAGACGGTCTCAAGGCCTTGGGATTTCGCGATCTCATAGAGATTCAGTTCATCGACGCCTTCCGAAAGCACGGCGTCAGCCTTCAAGAGATTCGTCGTGCTCGACGTAGCTTGCGCAGTTTTCCGCATGCTAAAGAAAAAAGCTGAGCATCGCGTCTGGAAAAAGGCTGGACTTACGACATTTTTTCTGAAGCGAGGGTGGACCAAGTCGAAAAACCTGACCCTTCGAGTGTTCGCCGGCCGTTTCTTGCTGCAGTGGGACAACATTTTCGAGACTGCGGCCAACTGCCGTCCCGGCGACGGCTTCGAGGTGCCTCTGCGCGGGCGGATCAAGCGCATCGAAGGCTCTCCGGCCGCGAGGCGGCCTCAAGGCCGCAGCGGTTGAGATGCGGCCGTGGTCATGCTAGCGTCGCGGCGGCTGGGTGGGCCGGCGGGCAGGTGATCTGAGGACGTGACGACGATGAAGACGGAGCTCAAGGGGCCGGTGCGGGTGCGCTTTGCGCCGTCGCCGACCGGCTACCTGCACGTCGGCGGCGCGCGGACGGCGATCTACAACGAGCTGCTGCGCCAGAGCCTGGGCGGTTGTCACATCCTGCGCATCGAGGATACGGACAAGGCGCGCTCAGACGAAGCGATGACGTCGCAGATCGTCGCCGCCCTGCGCTGGATCGGCGTCGAGTGGGACGAGGGGCCGGTGTTGCAGAGCGCCGGCCTCGAGCGCCACCGGGCGGCGGCGCGCCAGCTGCTCGCCGAGGGCAAGGCGTACCACGACTTCGTGCCGCCGGCGGAGGTCGAGGCGCGGCGTCAGGAGGCGCAGCGCAAGAAGGAGAACTTCCGCTACAAGGACTGCTTCGCCCCTCCCCCCAAGGCCGAGGTCGAACGCCGGCTGGAGGCCGGCGAGCCCTACGCCGTGCGCTTCCGCATGCCGGAAGAGCCGATCGTCGTGCGCGATCTGGTCCGCGGCGAGGTGACCTTCGGTCGCGAGCACCTGGACGACCTGATCATCCTGCGCTCGGACGGCACCCCGACCTACCACATGAGCGTGGTGTGCGACGACGTCGCGATGGCGATCACCCACGTCATCCGCGGCGAGGACCATCTGTCGAACACCCCCAAACACGTCGCCCTCTTCCGCGCCTTCGGCGCCCCGGTGCCGGCCTTCGGCCACCTGCCGCTGATCCTCGGCCCGGGCAAGAAGCGCTTGTCGAAGCGCACCGGCGCCACCTCGGTGGAGGAGTTCCGCGCCCGCGGCATCCTGCCCCAGGCGCTGTACAACTACCTGGCGTTGCTCGGCTGGTCGCCGGGGGACGGGCGCGAGATCATGAGCCGCGAGGAGATGATCGCCGCCTTCACCGTCGAGCGACTGGGCTCGTCGGCGGCGGTCTTCGACCACGACAAGCTGGCGTGGATGAACGCGCAGTACATGTCGCGCCTGCCGTTGCCGGAGATCCTCGCCCATCTCCAGCCGTTCGTCGACCGCCTGGGCCTCGGCGGCGTCGACGGCGAGCGCCTGGCGGGTGCGGTGGACCTCCACCGCACCCGCGCCAAGACCCTCGAAGAGCTCGCCGGCTTCCTGGTGCCCTACTTTCAGGACAGCCTGGAGTACGACCGCGAGGCCTGCGCCAGGTTCCTCGCCCAAGAGGATCTGCCCGACCACCTCGAGGCGTTGATCGGGCGCCTGCGACGGCTGCCGAGCTTCGACGCCGACTCGATCGAGGCCGCCCTGCGCGGCCTGGCCGACGAGCGCGGCCTCAAGGCCGGGGTGTTGATCCACCCCACCCGCATGGCCCTGACCGCCAGCAAGGCCGGTCCCTCCCTCTTCGAGCTGGTCGCGGCCATGGGCCAGAGCGCGACCCTGCGTCATCTCGCCAACTTCGTCCGCTTCCTGCGTTCGGCCCCCACCGCCGGCCCGTAGGCGGCCGCCGTCCGTCCATCGACGATGGCGTATGATCAGCCCATGCGTCCGGCCGTACACGCATCCTGGCTTCCCGTCCTCCTGCTCGCCGGTCTGGCCGCGCCGCTGGCGGCGCAGCCGGTGCGGATGGCGTCGACCGCCTTCGGCGAGACGGTGGAGATCGAGGTCCGCGACCTCAACCACGAGCGCGCTCGCCAGGCGATCGAAGCGGCGTTTCGCAAGCTCTACGAGATCGGCCAGCTGACCGACGCGACCTCGGACGATCCGGGCAGCGTCGGCCGGCTCAACGCCCGGGCGGTGCACGAGCCGCAGCCGGTCGGCCGTGAGCTCGGCGAGCTGCTGCGCCGCAGCCAGCACTTCTGCCTCTGGTCGAACGGCGCCTACGGTCCCCTCGGCGGCGTGCTGGCGCGTCAGATCGAGAGCCGCGAGGCGACGGGGGCGGGAGCGGACGCCGGCGCCTTCCGCGACGCGGTGCTGAGCGCCCGCTGCGACCGCCTGCGGGTCGCCCTGCCGGGGGCGACGCCGCCGCCGGCGGAGGCGGCGGCTGGAGAGCCGCCCCCCGCCGCCGGCGATGGCGGACCCTACACCGTGCAGCTCGCGCCCGGCAGCCAGCTCGACCTGCGCGGCTGGGCGCGCGGCTACGCCGTCGACCGGGCCCTCGAGGTGCTGCGCCAGGCCGGGGCGGGCAATGCCCTGATCGAGACCCCCAAGCTGCGGCGCGCCATCGGCCTGGGGCCGGAAGGCAAAGGCTGGCTGGTGGTGCTGTCCTTCCCCGGCGTCGAAGAACCGGTGAGCGAGATCTGGCTGCGCGACCAGGCCCTGGCGGTGGCGACGCCCCTGGCCCGCGGCCCGGCCGACCCGCACTACGTCGACCAGCGCACCGGGAGGCCGGCCAAGGGGGTGGTGGCGTCGGTGGCGGTGAGCGAGCTGGCGGTCGATGCCGAGGCCCTGGCCACCACCCTGGCGATCATCGGGCTGTTCGAGGGCAAGATGCGCCTCTCCGCCCTCAAGCCTCCCCCCGCCGCCCTCTGGCTGCTCGGCGAAGGCGAGACGCCGCCGGTCGAGGCCGAATTCCGCTGGACCGAGCTCCCCAAGCATCGCCGCCGGTAGCGGTCTCGCCGGGGCTTCCCGGGCGCGCGGCCGCCGCGGGCTCGACCCCCGTCCCGGCGCTCTTCGCCAGGCGCGGGATCCGTCCGGGGGCGCATGGATGGCCGTCGATTAGCCGAAACGACGCCGCAGGTGGTAGAGGGCCTGGCGGCGCCACCAGGGCCAGTCGTGGCTGACGTCGTGGCCCCAGATGTCGCGCTCGTGGCTGATGCCCTTCCTGGCCAGGAGGTCGGCCAGAGCGTGGGTCTCCTCGATGCAGCCCTCCTCCCACGGTCCCTGCCCGCAGACCAGGACCAGGTGGGTGTTGTCGCGGACCCGCCGCAGGTGCTCGCCCTCGAGATTGGCGACGTAGGCCATCGGATTGTTGAAGTAGACGTCGCTGGAGACGAGGCCGCTGGTGAAGTGGCTCATCTCGTAGCGCCCGGACATGCACAGGGCCCAGTGGAAGAGCTCCGGGAACTTGAGGGCGAAGTTGGCGGCGTAGAAGGCGCCGAGACTGGCACCGGCGGTGGCGATGCGGATCGACGGCGAGTGGCAGTCGGTCCGGATCCAGGGCACCAGGACGTTGATCACGAAGCGCTCGTACGCCTGGTGCCGGGAGATGCGCCAGGCCGGGTCCGAGTCGCGCCGGGTCCAGGCTTCGGCGACGTTCGACTCCGGGCAGTAGAGCTTGATCCTGGCGCCGTCGATCAGCTCCGCCAGTGCCTCGACCATGCCCTGGCGATCCCACTCGTGGGCGAAGCCGGCGGCGGTGGGGAAGGCCAGGACCGGCATGCCCCAATGGCCGAAACACCAGAGGTGGACCGGGCGGCCCATGTCGGCGCTGTGCAGCAACTCGTGTCGACGTCTCATCCCTCGCCTCGCGATCGGGGGGGCGATCCTAGCAGCCGGCGCCGCCGGCGCAAGCCCGCGAGCGTCCGCCGGCGCCGGCCCGCAGGGCGGCGTCGGCTCGCGCCGCTCGGATCTCCGGGCGGCGCTGGACGGCAGGCGACCGCCGGCCGGGATTGAAATCCCGCCGCCGGGCCCGTCCCGCTATCCGCCCCCCGGCGCCGCCGGCGACCGCCAGGACGGCGGCGGGCAACTTCGTGCTACTCTGGGGTTGCATTTGGAGAGAAGCTTGTGAAAAGTTTCACAAGCAGCGGTTGACGGGGCCTTCCGGCGAGGCCCCGAGACGGCCGCCGGGCGCCGGCCCGCAGACCGGGCCGCCGACCGAAGGTTCGTTGCTCGCCGGACTTGATCTCAGGGGGAGCACGGGGCTCCACCGGCCGCGGTGCGCGGCCGCAACTTCCCCGGCAACTGGCAAGCGACGCCGCCCCGGCGGCGTGTGAGGGCGTGATGGCACAGATCTTCCACCGCAGCACCAACGTCATCTCCAAGGTCAGCATCCTCTTTTTGCTGGTCTCGGTAGCCGGCGGCGTGGCGCTGATCATGGCCTGGGAGCGATCCCCCTACGCCACCAACGAGGGGGTGGTCTACGAGCAGCCGGTGCCCTTCAGCCACGACCACCACACCGCGGCGCTGGGCATCGACTGCCGCTACTGCCACACCACGGTCGAGACCTCGGCCTTCGCCGGCATTCCGCCGACCGAGACCTGCATGACCTGCCACAAGGAGATCTGGGCCGACAGCCCGATGCTCGAGCCGGTGCGGGCGAGCTTTCGCGACGAGGTGCCCCTGCGCTGGAACCGCGTCCACGACCTGCCGGACTTCGCCTACTTCAACCACAGCATCCACGTCGCCAAGGGGGTGGGCTGCAACACCTGCCACGGGCCGGTCAACAAGATGCCCCTGCTCTATCGCGGCGCATCCCTGCAGATGCGCTGGTGCCTCGACTGCCACCGCCACCCGGAGAAGTACGTGCGGCCACCGGAGGAGGTCTTCAACATGGACTATCAGCCGCCGGCCGGCGACCCGCAGCTCGGCGAACGCCTGGTCGCCGAGGCGGGCATCGAGGGCCCGCAGCGCCTGACCAGCTGCTCGACGTGCCATCGCTAGACGCCATGAGCCGACTGAACGTGATCGACGATCGTCCCTCGCCGCCGGACGCCACCGGCGAGCCCGCCGGCGGCTCGCAGCTGGACGAGCTGCGCCGGCGTCTCGCCGGCCGGCGCGGCGCGCGGTACTGGCGCAGCCTCGAGGAGCTGGCCGGAGCACCGGGCTTCCGCGAGCTGCTGCGGCGTGAGTTTCCGCGCTTCGCCGCCGAGTGGGAGGCGGGGCTCGATCGCCGTCGCTTCCTGCAGCTCTCCAGCGCCGCCCTGGCCCTCGCCGGCCTCACCGGCTGCTCCAAGCAGCCGCCGGAGGCGATCGTGCCCTACGTCCGCCAGCCGGAGGAGATCATCCCCGGCCGGCCGCTCTACTTCGCCACCGCCACCACCCGCGCCGGCTACGCCAGCCCGCTGCTGGCGGAGAGTCACCTCGGCCGCCCGACCAAGCTGGAGGGCAACCCGGAGCATCCGGCGAGCCTCGGCGCCACCGATCTCTACGCCCAGGCGGCGGTGCTCGACCTCTACGACCCCGACCGGCTGCAGGCGGTGACCCACCGCGGCCGCATCCGCACCTGGGGCGCCTTCGTCGACGAGCTGTCGAGCCGGCGGGCGGCGCTCGCCGCCCTCGAGGGGGAGGGCTTGGCGATCCTCACCGGCCGCATCACCTCCCCCAGCCTCGGCGCCCAGCTGGCGCGGCTGCGCCAGGAGATGCCCAAGGCGCGCTGGTACCGCTACGAGGCGGCGGCGGGCCTGACCCACGCCGCCGCCGTCGCCGCCTTCGGCGAGCCGGTGGAGACGCGTTACGAGCTGCGCCAGGCCGACGTCGTGCTGGCGGTCGAGTCCGACTTCGCCACCGAGGGCCCCGGCGCGGTGCGCTACGCCCGCGATCTGATGAGCCGCCGGCGCATCGACGACCAGCGGCCGGCGATGAACCGCCTCTACTGCGTCGAGAGCATGCCGTCCGCCACCGGCACCCTCGCCGACCACCGCCTGGCGCTCAAGCCCAGCGACGTGGAGCGCTTCGTCCTCGCCCTGGCGGCGCGCCTGGGGGTCGAAGGCGCGGCCACGCCCCCTGCCTTCGAGCACGGCGGGTGGGTCGAGGCGGTGGCGGCGGACCTCGAAGCCCACCGCGGCCGCTCCCTGGTGATCGCCGGCGAGCACCTCGAGGTGGCGACCCAGGTGCTGATTCACGGCATCAATGCCGTCCTCGGCAACGCCGGCACGACGGTCCTCTACAGCGACCCGGTGGCGGTGGAGCCGAGCGATCCCCTGGCCGATCTCGGCGCCCTGGTGGCGGCGATGCGGGCCGGCGAGGTCGAGACCCTGATCGTCCTCGGCGCCAACCCGGTCTATGACGCCCCCGCCGACCTCGAAGTGGCGGCGGCGATGCAGAGCGTTCCGCTGCGCGTCTTCCTCGGCCAGCGCATCGACGAGACCGGCGAGCTCTGCCACTGGCAGATCCCCGAGGCCCACGAGCTCGAGCGCTGGGGGGATGCCCGCGCCTACGACGGCACCATCACCTTCAGCCAGCCGCTGATCACGCCCCTCTACGACGGCAAGAGCCCGAGCGAGGTGCTGGCGGTGCTGCTCGGCGACGCCACCGTGCCGGCCCGGGAGCTGCTGCGCCGCCACTACCGCGAGCTCGACGACCGCGCCTGGCGCCGGGCGCTGCACGACGGCTTCCTCGCCGGCTCGGCCCTGCCGCCGCGGCCGGTCACCCTGAAGAGCGCCGCCCTGAGCGCCGCGGCTGCCGACCTGGCTGGACGGGCGGCGGAGGGCCTCGAGCTCTCCTTCCGCCCCGATCCGACCGTCTTCGACGGCCGCTTCGCCAACAACGGCTGGCTCCAGGAGTGCCCCAAGCCGCTGACCAAGCTGACCTGGGACAACGCCCTCCTGATGAGCCCGCGCACCGCCCGCGAGCTCGGCCTCGGCGACCTGGTGCGAGACGACGAGCAGCAGCGCGGCGCGCCGCGGGTGCGCCTCGCCGCCGGCGAGCGCAGCCTCGATCTGCCGGTGTGGGTGGTACCCGGGCACGCCGACGGCTGCCTCACCCTGCACCTCGGCTACGGCCGCCGGCGCGCCGGCCGGGTGGGGGACGGCTGCGGCGTCGACGCCAACGCCCTGCGCACCAGCACCGCCCCGTGGCACGTCGCCGGCGTCGCGGTCACTCCGCTCGCCGGGCGCTACCTGCTGGCCTCGACCCAGAGCCACCACAGCATGGAGGGGCGCGACCTGGTGCGGGAAGCCAGCCTCGACGCCTACCGCGCCGATCCGCACGTCTTCGACCATGGCCACCACGGTCCGGGCGACGTATCGTTGATGGATCAGCACGGCGACTTCCCCCCCGGCCGCCACCAGTGGGGCATGACGATCGATCTCGGCGCCTGCACCGGTTGCAACGCCTGCATCGTCGCCTGCCAGGCGGAGAACAACATCCCGGTGGTGGGCAAGGATCAGGTGGCGCGCGGCCGCGAGATGCACTGGATCCGCGTCGACCGCTACTTCCAGGGCGACGACGCCGACCACGTCACCGCCGTCCTCCACCAGCCGGTGCTGTGCATGCAATGCGAGCAGGCGCCCTGCGAGGTGGTGTGCCCGGTGGCGGCGACGGTGCACAGCGACGAAGGCCTCAACGACATGGTCTACAACCGCTGCGTCGGCACCCGCTACTGCTCGAACAACTGCCCCTACAAGGTGCGGCGCTTCAACTTCCTGCTCTACGCCGACTTCGAGACGCCGCAGCTCAAGCTCGGCCGCAATCCCGACGTCACCGTCCGCAGCCGCGGCGTGATGGAGAAGTGCACCTACTGCGTGCAGCGCATCAACGAGGCGCGCATCACCGCCAAGCGCGAGGGGCGTCTGATCCGCGACGGCGAGGTGACCACCGCCTGCCAGCAGGTCTGCCCCACCCAGGCGATCACCTTCGGCAACGTCGCCGACCCGCAGTCGGCGGTTTCCCGGGCCAAGGAGGGGCCGCGCAACTACCGCCTGCTCGAGGAGCTCGGCACGCGGCCGCGCACCACCTACCTGGCGCGCCTGCGCAACCCGAACCCGGCCCTCGAACCGGCCGGCGCCGACCACCACCAGGAGGGCCACGGCTGATGGCTGCCCCCGACGTCAGCTCCGCCGCCGGCGCCGTCGACCTCGACCGCTCGGTGATCGCCCCGGGCCACAGCTCGGAGTCGATGACCGCCAAGATCAGCTCGGTGGTCTTCGGCAAGACGCCGCCGTGGATGTACCTGGTCTTCGCCGTCAGCTTCTCGCTGGTGATGGTGATGAACCTCGCCATCGCCCGGCTGCTCTTCGTCGGTACCGGCATCTGGGGCCTGAACGTGCCGGTGGCCTGGGGCTTCGCCATCATCAACCTGGTGTGGTGGATCGGCATCGGCCACGCCGGCACGCTGATCTCCGCCATCCTGCTGCTCTTGAACCAGCGCTGGCGGACGTCGATCAACCGCTTCGCCGAGGCGATGACCCTCTTCGCCGTCGCCTGTGCGGTGATGTTCCCGCTGCTTCATACCGGCCGGCCGTGGCTCGCCGCCTACTGGCTCCTGCCCTATCCCAACACCATGGGCATCTGGCCCAACTTCCGCAGCCCGCTGATCTGGGACGTCTTCGCCATCTCCACCTACGGCACGGTGTCCCTGCTCTTCTGGTTCACCGGCCTGGTGCCCGATCTCGCCACCCTCCGCGATCGCACCCGGAACCCGCTGCTCAAGATCATCTTCGGCGTGTTGTCGATGGGCTGGCGCGGCTCGGCCCGGCACTGGCACAACTACGAATCGGCGTACCTGCTGCTCGCCGGCCTGTCGACGCCGCTGGTGGTGTCGGTGCACTCGGTGATCAGCTTCGACTTCTCGGTCAGCCAGCTGCCGGGCGGGCATGCGACGATCTTCCCGCCCTACTTCGTCGCCGGGGCGGTTTTCGCCGGGTTCGCGATGGTGATGCTGGTGGCGATCCCGGTGCGCAAGGCCTTCGGGCTGGAAGACTTCATCACCTCGCGCCACCTGCAGAACATGGCCAAGCTGACCCTGGTCACCGGCATGATCGTGGTTTACGGCTACGCCATGGAGTTCTTCTTCGCCTGGTACAGCGGCAATCCGTACGAGATCTTCGCCATCATCGAGAACCGCCCGGCGGGCAACTACGCCCTCGCCTGGTGGTCGTTGATCTTCTGTAATTTCCTCGCCATCCAGCCCCTGTGGTTCAAGAAGGTGCGGCAGACGCCGTGGATGCTGTGGATCATCTCGTTGATCGTTTCGGTCGGCATGTGGCTGGAGCGCTTCGTCATCGTGGTGATCAGCCTGTCGCGCGACTTCCTGCCGTCGTCGTGGGACATGTACCGCGGCACCGTCTGGGACTGGGCGCTCTACCTCGGCACCATCGGCTTCTTCTTCAGCCTGATGTTCCTCTTCGTCCGCTTCGTGCCGATGATCGCCATGTTCGAGATGCGCCATCTCCTGCCCGAGGGCGAGGTGGCGCACGAGGAATCGTGATGGCTGCGACGCGATTTCCCACGCCGACCTACGGGCTGCTGGCCGAATTCGACGCGCCGCAGGCCCTGATCGCCGCCCTCGAAGCGGTGCGCGAGAAGGGCTACCGCAAGCTCGACGCCTTCACCCCCTTCCCCATCCCGAAGGTCAGCGAGCTGGTGGTGGATCACCGGAAGTCGAAGGTGCCGTTGATCGTCCTCTGCGGCGGACTGCTCGGCGCCGCTACCGCCCTGGCGATGCAGACCTGGATCTCGGTGGTCGACTATCCGCTGAACGTCGGCAACCGGCCGCTGTTCAGTTGGCCGGCGTTCATCCCGGTGACCTTCGAGCTCCTGGTGCTCTTCGCCGCGTTCAGCGCGGTCTTCGGCATGTTCATCTTGAACGGCCTGCCGCGACCGCATCACCCGGTGTTCAACGTCGAGCGCT
Organism: Acidobacteriota bacterium; assembly: GCA_003697015.1. Lineage (GTDB taxonomy): Bacteria > Acidobacteriota > Thermoanaerobaculia > Multivoradales > J023 > J023. The sequence continues at coordinate 12,697 of RFGL01000199.1, forward strand.
TCGAGCGCGCCACCACCGACCGCTACTTCCTGCTGATCGAAGCCGCCGACCCCAACTTCGACCGCGAGCGCACCCGCGAGCTTCTCGCCAGCCTGGGCGCCAGCGAGGTGAACGACGTTGATTGGTAACGGAAAAACGCCCCGTCGATGCCGGCACGCTCGGCATCGCTGCTCGCGTCTCCGGGCCCTGGCGTTCGCCGCCCTGGTGCTGCTCGCCGGTTGCCGGCAGGACATGCACGACGCGCCGCGCATCGATCCGCTGGAGGCCAACCCCTTCTTCGAGCACGAGCTGTCGGCGCGGCCGCTGCCGGCGGGCACGGTGGCGCGAGGCTTTCTGCGCGACGACGTCCACCTCTACCAGGGCAAGACGGCCGCCGGCGACTTCGCCGGCGCGCTGCCCGAGTCGTTGCCCCTGAGCCGCGAGCTGCTCGAGCGCGGCCGGCAGCGCTACGAGATCTTCTGCAGCGTCTGTCACGACTCGACCGGCCAGGGCCGCGGGATGATCGTGCGCCGCGGCTTCAAGCAGCCGCCGGCCTACACCGACGACCGGCTGATGGCGATGCCGATCGGCTACTTCTTCGACGTCATCACCAACGGCTTCGGCGTCATGTCGAGCTACGCCTCGCGCATCCCGGTCGAGGACCGGTGGGCGATCGCCGCCTACGTCCGCGTCCTGCAGTTGAGCCAGAAGAGCCGCCTCGACGACCTGCCGCCGCGTACCGTGGCGGCGTTTCGGGCGGCCCTCGCCCGGCCGGACGCGCCGGCCCACGACGAGGAGCATCACTAGCCGATGGACACCACCCTTTCGATCGCCGAAGCGCGCCTCGAGCCGCAGGCCGACCTCGACCGCCTGATGCGGCGGGCGCTGGTCGTCGGCCTGGCGGGTGCCGTCGCCACCGCCGCCGCCTACGTCCTGGCGCCGCTGGTCTTCTACCGCAGCTACCTGGTGGGCTGCCTGCTGTGGCTCAGCGTCGCCGCCGGGCTGTGGGGCCTCGGCATGCTCAACCATCTGACCGGCGGCCGCTGGGGGGTGCTGGCACGGCGGGTCTTCGAGGCCGCCGGCCGTACCCTGCCGTTCTTCCTCCTTCTTTTTCTGCCCCTGTGGCTCAACCTGGAGGCCCTCTATCCCTGGGCCGACGCCGAGCACGTCGCCGGCGATTCATTGCTGCAGAAGAAGGCGGCGTATCTCAATCCCGGCGCCTTCGTCGTGCGCACCGCCGGCACCATCCTGCTGTGGTCGCTGATCGCCTACCTGCTGAGCTGGCTCTCCCACCGCCACGACGCCAGCGGCGACGACGGCCTGCGACGCCACATGCAGCGTCTCTCCGCCGCCGGCGCCGTGATCTTCGTCCTGAGCGGCACCTTCGCCTCGGTCGACTGGATCATGTCCCTCGAGCCGCATTGGTTCTCCAGCCTCTTCGGCGTCGCCTTCGTCGTCGGCCAGGGGCTTTCGGCCTTCGCCTTCCTGGTGCCGATGATGATCTTCCTCGGCCGCCGCCAACCGCTCAAGGGGCTGGTCAAGCCCCGTCTCTTCCACGACTACGGCAAGCTGATGCTGGCCTTCGTCATGCTCTGGACCTACATGGCGATCGGCCAGTACTTGATCATCTGGTCGGGCAACCTGCCGGAGGAGATCACCTGGTATCTGGCGCGCAACACCCACGGCTGGAAGCTGTTGACCGTCGGCCTGATGGTCGGGCACTTCGCCCTGCCCTTCGCCATCCTGCTGTCGGCCGACCTGAAGAAGAATCCCCGCCGGCTGGCGATCCTCACCTTCTGGGTGCTCGCCATGCGCTGGCTCGACTTCTACTGGCAGGTGGTGCCGAGCGCCGTCGAATGGCAGGCCGCCCAGGGCCTGCTGCCGGCCGGCCCCCGTGCCGGCTTCCACCCCTTCGACCTGGCGCCGGCGGTGGCGATCGGCGGCGTCTGGGTGGCGCTCCTCGCCTGGCAGCTCAAGGATCGCGCCATCCTGCCGGTCAAGGATCCGATCCTCAAGGAGGCGCTGGCCCATGGCTGAGCACGACGGCCGCTTCGGCGCCCGCTTCGACGACGAGATCAGCACCCGGCGGGTGGTCGAGGTGCTGATCGGCGTCGGCGCGATCACCGCCGTGGCGATGGTGTTGATGCTGATCTTCTGGCGCGTCCTGAGCGCTGAGCTCGCCGCCGCCCCGGCCGCCGCCCCGGCGCTGATCGAGCCGGCCGCGCGGGAGCTGCCGCCGGAGCCGCGGCTCCAGGCCAGTCCCGAGGCGGAGCTGCAACAGCTGCGCCGCGAGATGGACCAGCGCACCTCGAGCTACGGCTGGGTCGACGAAGCCGCCGGCATGGTCCACATCCCGGTCGACGAAGCGATCAACGTCCTGCTCGAGCGCGGCCTGAACGCCCCGGCGGCATCCGCCGGCGACGGCGCAGCCGCCGCGGCGGGCGAGGAGACGCCATGAAACGGGTTCTTCGACCCCGCGCCCGTCACGGATCCCGCTTGGCGACCGGGCTCGCCGCCGCGCTCGCGCTGCTGCTCGCCGCAGCGGCGGCGGCGCAGGAGGGGCTGGTCGATCCGTCGCAGATGCCCGAGCCCCTCGACGAGGTGCGCTTCGATCAGCGGCTCGGCGGCCCGCTGCCCCTCGACGCCGTCTTCGCCGACGAGGCGGGGCGGGAGGTCGCTCTCCAGGACTACTTCGCCGACCGGCCGGTGGTGCTGGCCCTGGTCTATTACGGCTGTCCGATGCTCTGCAACCTGGTGATGGACGGCATCGCCAAGAGCCTCGGGGTGATCAGCCTCGATCCCGGCCGCGACTTCGAGGTGGTGGTGGTCTCCTTCGATCCGGGGGAGACGCCGGCGATGGCGCAGCAGGCCAAGGCGAAGACCCTCGAGCGCTACGGGCGGCCGCAGACCGCCGCCGGCTGGCATTTCCTGACCGGCGACGAAGCGACCATCTCCCGCCTCGCCGACGCGGTCGGTTTCCGTTTCGTCTACGATCCCGCCAGCGACGAATACGCCCATGCCAGCGGCATCGTCGTCGCCACGCCCGACGGGGTGATCAACCAGTACTACTACGGCATCGACTATCCCCCCAAGGACGTGCGCCTGGCGTTGGTCGAGGCCTCGGAGCGCCGCATCGGCACCCTGGTCGACCAGCTGCTGCTCTACTGCTACCGCTACGATCCGTCCCTCGGCCGTTACACGGCGGTCGCCATGCGCGCCGTGCGCCTGGCGGGCGTCGTCTTCGTCCTCGGCTTGCTCACCTTCCTGCTGGTGATGTGGCGCCGGGAGCGGAGCGTCGATCGCGAAACCCTGGGAGCGGCCTAGGAATGAAGTTCTTCGACTTTCCGCTCTTTCCCGAGACCGCCTCGACCCTCGCCCGCGAGGTCGACGCGGTGTATTTCTTCGCCCTGTCGGTCAGCGCGTTCTTCTCCTTGCTGATCGCCCTTTTCATCTTCATCTTCTTCGTCAAGTACCGGCGCCAGCGCACCGCCGAGATCGGCGTTCCGATCCACGGCTCGACGACCCTCGAGATCGTCTGGTCGTTGATCCCGCTGGTCATCACCATGGTGCTCTTCGCCTGGGGCGCCAAGGTCTTTCTCCACGCCCTGACGCCGCCGCCGGACGCCCGCGAGTACTTCGCTACCGGCAAGCAGTGGATGTGGAAGATCCAGCATCCCGAAGGCCAGCGTGAGATCAACCAGCTGCACGTGCCGGTGGGCGAGCCGATCAAGCTGACCCTGACCTCGGAAGACGTCATCCACAGCTTCTACATCCCCGCCTTCCGGGTCAAGCACGACGTGCTCCCCGGGCGCTACACCACCGTCTGGTTCGAGGCCACCCGGACCGGCACCTACCACCTCTTCTGCGCCGAGTACTGCGGTACCGAGCACTCGAAGATGATCGGCACGGTGACGGTGATGGAGCCCGACGACTACGAAACCTGGCTCGCCGGCGGGCCGGCGAAGTCGCCGGTGGCTTCGGGAGCCGAGCTCTTCGTCAAGTACGCCTGCAACACCTGCCACATGGAGGCCGGCTCGGGACGCGGGCCCTTGCTCCACGGCATCTACGGCCAGCCGGTGACCCTCGCCGGCGGCCAGCAGGTGGTGCGCGACGACAACTACCTGCGGGAATCGATCTTGCGCTCCGGCGCCAAGGTGGTCGCCGGGTACCAGCCGCTGATGCCCGTCTTCCAGGGACAGATCAGCGAGGAAGGGGTCATGCACCTCATCGCCTACATCAAGTCGCTCACCGGCGACGAGTCGCCCGGCGCGGCCGGCGGCGGTGCCGGCGCGGCGGACGGAACGGGAGGTTGACGCGCGATGCAAGCCACAGCCAGCGCAGCGACGCCCGAGGCCGTGCGGCCGCCGCGTCACCACTACCTGAACGTCGACTACGGCCTCAGGTCGTGGCTCCTGACCACCGACCACAAGCGGATCGGCATCCTCTACCTGCTGTCGATCACCTTCTTCTTCGCCGTCGGCGGCATCTACGCCACCCTCATCCGCCTCGAGCTGCTGACCCCCCAGGGCGATCTGGTGTCCTCGGACACCTACAACCGCCTCTTCACCATGCACGGGGTGATGATGATCTTCTTCTTCCTGGTGCCGTCGATTCCGGCGGTGCTGGGGAATTTCCTCATCCCTCTGATGATCGGTGCCAAGGACGTCGCCTTCCCCAAGCTCAATCTGGCGAGCTGGTACATGTACATGATCGGCGCCGGCCTGACCATGTACTCTCTCCTCCACGGCGGCGTCGACACCGGCTGGACCTTCTACACCCCGTTCAGCTCGTCCTATTCGAATAGCTTTGTGGCGGCGACCGCCCTCGGCATCTTCGTCAACGGCTTCTCATCGATCTTTACCGGCCTCAACTTCCTGGTCACCATCCACCGCATGCGCGCCCCGGGGATGACCTGGTTCCGCCTGCCGCTCTTCATCTGGTCGCACTACGCCACCAGCTTGATCATGGTGCTGGGCACGCCGGTCCTGGCGATCACCCTGGTGCTGCTCTTCCTCGAGCGGGTCTTCCAGATCGGATTCTTCGACCCCGCCCTGGGCGGCGATCCGGTGCTCTTCCAGCACTTCTTCTGGTTCTATTCCCACCCGGCGGTCTACATCATGATCCTGCCGTCCTTGGGGGTGATCAGCGAGATCGTCGCCGCCTTCGCGCGCAAGCCGATCTTCGGCTACAAGTTCGTCGCCCTGGCGTCGATGGGCATCGCCATCCTCGGCTTCCTGGTCTGGGGCCACCACCTCTTCCTGAGCAGCCAGTCGGCCTACGCCGCCCTGGTCTTCTCGGTGCTGACCATGCTGATCGCGGTGCCGTCGGCGATCAAGGTCTTCAACTGGATGGCGACCCTCTACCGGGGCTCGATCGAGTACTCGACGCCGATGTTCTATGCCCTCGGCTTCATCGGCCTCTTTACCATCGGCGGCCTGACCGGCCTGATGCTCGGCACCCTGGGGATCGACGTCCACGTCCACGATACCTACTTCGTCGTCGCCCACTTCCACTACATCATGGTCGGCGGCGCGCTGATGGGCTACCTCGGCGGCCTGCACTATTGGTGGCCCAAGATCACCGGCCGGCTCTACTCGGGGTTCTGGTCGCACCTGTCGGCGCTCCTCGTCTTTCTCGGCTTCAACCTGACGTTCTTCCCCCAGTTCATCCTCGGCTACCTCGGCATGCCGCGCCGCTACCACGTCTACCCGCCGGAGTTTCAGGTGCTGCACGTGCTGTCGACCGCCGGCGCGTCGATCCTGGCGGTGGGCTATCTGCTGCCGATGGTCTACTTCATCTGGTCGCTCAAGTACGGCGACTACGCCGGCCGGAATCCCTGGGGGGCGGTCGGCCTCGAGTGGCAGGCGACGTCGCCGCCGGCGCTGCACAACTTCGAGGAGATTCCGGTGGTCGACTTCGAGCCCTACCAGTACAAGGGCGCGCCGGTGGCCCAGCGCCTGCCCTACCGGATCGCCAAGTACGGAGCGTGAGGAAGGAGCCTCAGGTGGCAGACGCACACGCACACGCGCCCGGCCTGGCGCATCACTTCGAAAGCTACGAGCAGCAGAAGGAGTCCGCCTTTCTGGGCATGTGGATCTTCCTCGCCCAGGAGATCATGTTCTTCAGCGGGCTCTTCACCTGCTATCTGGTCTACCGGGTGCTCTATCCCCACGCCTTCCTGGTCGGCAGCCGCGAGCTCGACTGGCGCATCGGCGCCGCCAACACGGTGGTGCTCTTGCTGTCGAGCTTCACCATGGTGGTGGCGGTGCTCGGCGCCAAGCAGGGCCGCCGCAAGATGATCGTCCTCGGGCTCTTGGGGACGCTCCTCTTCGGCGGCATCTTCCTCGGCGTCAAGGTCTTCGAGTACGGCAGCAAGTGGGAGCACCACCTGGTGCCGGGCCCCTACTTCGAGTGGCACGGCGATCCGTCGGTGGGGCGGGAGGTTGAGCTCTTCTTCTCGCTCTACTTCGGCATGACCGGCATGCATGCCCTGCACATGGTGATCGGCATGGGGATCATGCTGGTGATGCTGCCGCTTGCCTGGCGCGGCAAGTGGACGCCCCAGAACCACAATTTCGTCGAAGGCTTCGGCCTCTACTGGCACTTCGTCGACATCGTGTGGATCTTCCTCTTCCCCTTCCTCTACCTGATCGGCCTCTCCGGCGGCTCGAGCCACTGAGGAGCAAGGCGATGTCCGAGCACGAGCACCATTCGTTGTGGAAGCCCTACGGCCAGGTCCTGGTCGCTCTCCTCGTCTTGACCGTGGTCACGGTGGTCGCTGCGAACTTCCACTTCGGCACCCCGTGGAGCGACCTGGTCGCCCTCTTCATCGCCCTCTCCAAGGCCGCCCTGGTGGTCGCCTTTTTCATGCACGTCAAGGGCTCGACCCGGCTGATCAAGTTCGCCGTCTGGACCGGCGTCATCGGCATCGCCATCTTCTTCGCCCTCACCCTGAGCGACTACGCCACCCGCGTCATCACCTACGTCGACGCGCCGCGCATGTAGCCCGCTCCAGCTCAGGACGTGGAGGAGTGGCGAAGCGCCGTAGCGGTCGAGCGTCGAGTGGCGAGTCAACGCAGGGCGATCGACGGCGGCCGGGCCGCCGCCGCCCGCCGGGTGACTAGCGCCCGCCGCGGCCGCGGATGGTGCGGTCCCAGAGGTTCATCCACTCGGCGCCCTTCTCCTCCATCAGCTGCCAGTCGACCTCGGCCTCGACCATCTCGGCCAGGGCCTGGCGCGCCCACTCGGGGAGCTCTTCCGGCGGCAGGTCCTGGCGCGCCGGCAGGCGGAAGGCGCGCTCGGCGGTCAGGATCTGGGTCTCGCGACTGCCCAACCAATCGATGAAGGCGCGCGCCTCCGCGCCGTGGCGGGCGCCCTCGACCAGGGCGACGGAGTCGCTGATCACCGGCGTGCCGCTGGCCGGGAAGTGGTAGCCCAGGGGATTGCCGCGCTGGCGCTGGAAGAGGATGTCGGTCAGCTCCCACATCGTCACCAGCCCTTCTTGACGCACCATCTTCTGGTGCAGCAGGGCCGGGTTGTGGACGTACTCCTTGGTCTGGGCGTCGAGCCGGCGCAGCCACTCGAAGCCCTGCTCGGTGCTGCCGGTCTCGGCCACCGACCGCGCCAGGATGAAGCCGAAGATGGTGCGCATGGTGCCGCTCGCCAGGGGGTCGCGGATCAACACCCGGCCGCGCCAGCGCGGCAGGAGGAGGTCGTCCCAGTCGCGCGGCGCCTCCTCCGGCGTCACCGCCGCCTGGTTGAAGACCAGGATCGGCGGCGTGCGGTAGAGGCCGAAGTAGCGCCCCTCCGGATCGCGGTGCGACGGCGGAACCGCGTCCCCCCAGGCCGGCCGGTAGGGCGCGAGCAGCCCCTCCCGCGCCGCCCGCGCCAGGATCGTCGCCGGCCCGCCGAACCACACGTCGGCCTGCGGGTTCGCCCGCTCCGACCGCACCCGGTCGTAGACCTCCTGCGACCCCATGTCGAGCCAGCGAACGTCCACCCCCGGCCGCAGCGTCTCGTACGACTCCTCCACCAACCGCAGCAGATCCCGCCCATGCGGCGAGTACACCACCAGCGGCGTCCGCCCGTCGCCGCAGGCGGTGAGGAGGAGGACGATGGCGAAGGCTCTGCGCATCAGGTCAGCGAGTCTACCCCGTGACACGCCCTGCCCGCCGGCGGCGCGTCGTACCTTGGAGGGGCACCGCGTCTGAGTCGGAATCGGAAGGAGGCTGCCATGAAAGGCGCCCGCACAGTTCCCATCCTCGCCGCCACAGCGCTCCTGCTCGTCGTACTCGCCGCCCCCGCCGGAGCGCAGCCGACCTGTACCTTCGGCGGCCTCGGCCTCTTCTTCATGGATCTCAAGCTGCCGTTCTCGATCAACCTGGTCCCGATCGGCGTCACGGTGCTGAGCCCGCCTACCTTGAGCACGCGTCAGGGCTGCGAAGACTGGTACGAGGCGGTGCTCCAGATCACCATCCCCGACGGCTGCTCGCAGGCCAATATATGGATCGAGTTTACGGACTTCCCTCGCGGCTGGACGATCAATCTCGGTGACTCCCTGACCAACGACGGCTATGGCGGCGCCACATCAGAAGGCGACAACGCCGAGCTTCAAATCCACCACGACCGTCTTTCGGTCTTTCCCGCGCTTTTTGGTGTGGGAGATGATGTTTTCTCCCCTCTTGCAGAACACGGACTGATACTACAGGACGGCTCGCTAAAGTTGACTGTTGGCAATCAGCGGGTAAGCTGGGGTCCGCCCTACGCGGTGTTGGATGGCGGCTTTTTAGGTTTAAACACACGACTGTTCTCGATTCCGAGCGACGTAGACGGCCGCTCCGTCTACCTCGGCGTCAACCGGGTGATCGCGGACAATGAAGACCGCAAGGGCTGTGGCGTGAGGCGGGTGCTGGTCAGCTTCGAGTGAGACCTGTTACCTGGGAGAAGGAGCCTCGATCCGAGCTCCTTCCGCCGTCGGCCCCGTCGACGGATCGCCCGGGTCGTCAGAGCGGAAGCGGGCTCTCGTACGTCACTCTTCCTCCTTCCAGCCCCGGTCGCCTTCGAATTGCGATCTCGGCCGGCGGAGGAGGGGGTCGGAAGAGGCGGAGCGCGTTACGTTCGGGCTCGTCGGGGACGGGGGCTCGTATCGGCGGCCATGGTTCCGGTCACTTACCATCATCATCCTCCCCCAGCGCCAGCAGGTTGGCGAAGAGACGGTAGGCACCGACGACGCCGGCGGGGAGCTGGCGGAAGAAGGCGAGGCCGGTGTAGACGTAGGTGCCGCGGCCGAGGGGGGCGACGAGGAGGGCGCCCTGGCGCTCGACCCCTTCCGGGTCGGCCATGGCGAGGAGGGGGGCGTAGGCCTCGTCCCAGGTGCCGGCGAAGTAGAGGCCGCGCTCCTGCACCCAGCCGTCCCAGTCTTCGGCGCGTATCTCGTTCGGGTGGTGGAAGACCGGGTGCTCGGGGCGGAGCAGGCGCACCGGCTCGGTCTCGTCGGTGGCGCGGTCGTGAGGGCGGTTGATGTCGAGGGGATAGGGGGCGAAGCCGCCGCGGACGAAGGCGTACTGCTGGTATTGGACGATCAGCAGGCCGCCGCCGCGGACGTAGTCGAGGAGCCGGCCGTTGGCGCGCGCCAGGGCGGGCTCGGTCTCGTAGGCGCGGCTGCCGACGACGATCGCGTCGTAGGAGGTGAGGTCGCCGGTCAGGAGCGCCGCGGCGTCGAGCAGCTCGAGGGGCACGCCGATCGCCCGGAGGGACTCGGGCACGCGGTCGGAGGCGCCGCGCAGGTAGCCCACCCGCCCGAGGGCGGGAAGGTGGATGGTGCCGGCGGCGACGTCCACCCGCGCCGGCACCGGCAGCGGCGTCGGCCGCACGTGCTCGTAGTCGATGAGCTCGAAGGCCTGGGCGTAGCGCCGGCCGTCCTCGCCGGCGACGGCGACGGCGATCGGGTAGCGCCCGGCGGCGAGGTCAGGCGGCGCCGTGACGGTCAGGGTCACCGCCTGCTCGCCCTGCGGCTCGTCGATCGCCACCTCGCGCGGCGGGATCGCCGGCCAGCCGTCGGGCACCTCGACCTCGAGCCGGGCGCGCTGCGGCCGGTCGAGATTCGAGCGCACCTCGACCGCCAGCGGTGCGGTCGTCGTTTCGCCGATGCGCCAGACCACCAGCGGCGGCGTCACCGCCACCTCCAGCGCCGGCACCACCCGCAGGGGACGGCGCACTTCCCCCCGCGCCTGGTCGCCGTGGCGGTAGACCACCTCGCGCTCGACGGCGATCGGCACGCCGCCGGCGGTGAAGCGGAACGCCAGCACCAGGGGCGGCGCCTCGAAGGGTGCGCCACGTTCCGCCGGGGCGGCATCGTGCCAATCGTAGAGATCGCCCGCAAGCGGCGCGCGCAGGAAGTAGGGGACGCTCGGCTCGGCGCCGGCCGGCAGCTCGAGCTCGAGCCGGCGATCGACGGTGACGCGGGTGGCGAAGCGGCCCCGCGGCGGCTCCGCCGGTTGCTCCGCCAGGAGGCGGAAGCCGGCGTTGCCCGCCACCGTCAGGGAGAGCTCGCCGACGTCGCTCTCACCGGCGTTCCACAGCACCGCCCGCGCCTCGAGACGCTCCCCCGGCACCACCGTCTGGCGCTCGACCCAGGCGTCGACGGCGACGCCGGCGGCGGCGAGCAGCGCCCGCTGGGCGACGTCGAGCTTCTCCGCCACCAGCGTCGCGACCGCGGCCGCGGCCTCGTCGCCGCCGCCGGCCGCCGCCGCGAGCTCGTCCTCGGTCTGCCGCAGGAGGGTGACGATCTCGAGCAGGGCCGCCGTGGCGCGGGCGGCCGCCGCCGGCGCCAGCTGGGCACGGGCGTCGCCGGCCAGCTCGGCGACGCGGGCCAGGCG